>CAJBVW010000196.1 GCA_903959175.1 uncultured Pseudomonadota bacterium | reverse complement strand
GGTAGCACCGAGGTCGACCCGGGGCCGCGGGCGCAAGGAGCGAAGAGGGAGCATGCCCCTGGCATGTGACCGATGAGCGACGCCGCGCACGCGAGTCCCGGGGCGGCCGAATGCACCGTTTATTGAGCGGCGAGCCCTTACGCCCGCCATGGCGGCTCGGCTTGGCCGCTACTTCCAGGTACCGGCATTGTGGTTCTTGGAGATGCAGGCGGCGTACGACGCGGAGCGCGTGAGCGCCGATCCGGCCGTGGCGGAAGGCGTGACACCCAGGCGTCGCGACCGGAACTTCCTCCTGACACCTAGCGGCGCCCGGCCTCTCGGAGCTCGGTCTGCGAAGCCAAGCGAGCCGTTGCGGATTCCCTATGACGCGTTCGACCGGAACGCGCCTGCACCTGTGACACCCGCCCACGCAGTTCGGCAGGTCGAATACGCGGACGGCGCCGTCGCGCTCGTCTGCGAGCCGAGGTGAGCGGCGTCCTCGACGGTCTGCGGGGCGTCGATCATGTCGGACAGCTGTTCGATACGCGTGAGGGCGAACTCGACGCCTGCGGCGTCCAGTCGGAAGTACCGGCGCAACTTCGGGCGCTGGGAGACTTCCCGCCATTCAAGCACCAACGCCGCAGAAACGACGGAGTCGAAGTGGGCGTCGGCCAAGGCCTCAAGCAAAATCCGGGGAGGCGCCGTCGCGACCCGCGAGATCAGCGCGCTCATCACCACGTTTGTGTCGAGTATGAACCTCAACGCGAGCGGCGGTGCGCCCGCTGCTCGTCGAGCGCGATCTTCATGGCCTGGTCGGGATCGAGGTCACTACCACAATGCGTGAGCACCTCGCGGAGCTGGCGCCCGGCGACGGCGCGCCGCAGGAGCAACAGGCCCTCCTCGGACACCGACCGACCATCGGCTGCCGCGAGGCCAGCGAGATCGTGAGCGAGGTCGGCGGGGAGAGCGAGGTGGACGGGTTCCATTCCCTCCCGGTAGCCCCGGCGATGCGCGACGGCAAGGGTTCCGCGGGCGAGTCGGGGTGGCGATGACGAACCGCGATGAGCCACCGTTTCGCGGAGAACGCTGCCCGACGCCTGCTTGCTCACGAAACCGACGCTGGGTGTACATCCGTCAACCTGTGTTTTTAGCTACACTGACCCCTCAGGCCCGCCAGCGGTTGCTTGCGCGCGAAACGGGGGTTGGTGGGCGTGTGGGCGGGTGGGGAGGCCGAGGGGGCGAAGATCAGGAACTTGAACCAAACAAGTCCGTAAGTCGTGCGGCCGATCGCGGGAGGCCCTGATTCCGGATCCGGTCCACGAGGTCGGTCAGCGTCGTCGTCGGCTTCTTGAGCGCGAGCGCCTGACCCTCAACCACCGAGCACACGCGCCCGGGTGCCTCGTCGAGCATGGCGAGGACGAGGTCATCGGGATGGATCGCCCCGATCCGAAATGGCTCGAGGACTCGTTCCGGGAAGTCACGAAGGTTGAACGTGACGATGGACGCCGCGTCGGCCCGGATCGCCGCCTCGACCACATGGACATCGTCCGGATCGGGGAGGCCGAACACCGAACCTACCGGAACGTCATCGGTGACCATCGCATCCGGGAACGCGGCGCACATCTTCATCCGCGTCCGCGCGAGGGCCTCGACCGACAACTCAGGCCGTTTGAGGAGGATGTTGCGGAAGCACTCGTCGAGAATCCGATCTGACCACCGTGGCTGAACGAGATCTGCCGCCGCCAAGCGCAGCATCAGATCGCGAAGCGTGGCGGGAAACAGGACGCAGGCGTCGTAGACTGCGACTCTGCTCACCCGAGATCCTGCTCCTGACCCTCAACGCTCAGTTCGTCGAGAATCGCCCGACGATCGGCGTCGCGCGCTCGCTTGTAGGCAAGCAGGTCTCCGAGCTTGATTCGCCGATGGGTGCCCACGAGGCTGAACGGGATTCCACCCGCCTCCAGCACCTTGATCAGGTAGGGCCGGGAGGTGTTCAACAGGTCGGCCGCCTGCTGGGTCGTCAGCTCCGCGTGGACGGGAACGACGCGAACGCCGTTCCCGTTGGCCAGCTGGCCGAGGATGTCGACGAGGAACGGCAGAACCTCCGCCGGGATCTGCACCTCGGACTCCTCTTCGCCGTCGCGAACTTTCAGGACGAGGCCCGCTGGCACATGGTTCGAGATCGAACGAAGCGCCTCGCCCGCCGCTCGGGAGGTGTCGGGGGTGGTGACGTCGAGCATCGTGGACTCCTCGACGGAGTATAGTCCCCGTTCGGCGTAGTCGCAATATTCGCAGCGATGTCCCGCGGCGAAGGCGGTCAGCCACCGTTTCGCGGACAAGCACCGTCAGGGTCGAACACGGTCCGGTTGGCGTCCTGGCCAAGGACGAAGGCTCGCTTTCCGCCGGTTGTCGTGACCCGTTTGCTCCGCCGTCGGGTGCTTGTCCGCGAAACTGTGGCTGGTGGAAGTGCGAGAGGGTGGGGAGGCCGAGGGCTCGGGCGGCGGCTGCCGTTCGGTAGAACGCGCCGGAGTGCCGCACGCAGGGGCCTCCATCGCTGAGATACACTGCTCTGCAGGATATCCGACCCCTGAACGAGCCCGTCTACTTCGCCTACTCCGCCACCCTGCGCATTTCGGCGCCGGTGCTGGACTTCGCCCTCGTGTCCAGGGGGCTCGGCGTGCAACCCACCCACACCCACCGCAGGGGCGACAGGAGAGGGCCGCGCTCGGCTCCATTCAAGGATGACATGTGGTTTTTGGAGTCAGGGCTAGCGGAAACCGAGGCACTCCATCGGCACATCGATTCGCTTTGGGAAAGGGTCCGGCCATCGTCCACATTTCTTACTGGGCTCAAACAGTCGGCCAAGGTCGACGTCTTCCTCGGGTATCGCTCGAACTGTGACCATGCCGGATTTGAGGTGCCGCACCCGTCGCTTGAAATGTTCAGAGTATTGGAGATACCGTTTGGCGTGTCCGTCATCATCGCAGGCGCGGGTGCGCCCGAGACGGGGGCTACGGCTCGCTTCACGTAATCCCGCGCCGTCCCGGCGTGGCGTACCAGTGCGAGTACCAAGACTCGTCGCTGACGTCGCAGCCGTCCCAGAGCACGACCAAGCGCTGGCCGCCCGCGAAGCTGAAGCTCGTCGTGCCCCCTTCGTCGTCCCACGCCGAGAGTGTTGCGGTGCGCAGAGGGGCGAGGAGCCCACCCCACGCCTTGAAGGCATGCTCCGCGTAGTCCGACGACGCCATCACGCACCGGCCTTCGTGCTCGAGGCGCCAAGGGGGATCGATCCAGATGTAGGGGCAACCCTTCTGCCCGTCTCCGAACGCCAGCTTGATGGAGTTCGTCGCGAGAGTCGCTGAGCAGTCGCGGCCGAGCAGGGCGTCGACGACCTTCCCGTAGCGCCCCGCGTCGCCATCACGGTACTCGGAGAGCCAGATCTCCAGGTTCACTCTTACGCAACGCTCCATGAACTCCCGAGTAAGTACCGGGCCCCCGCCGCCGGCGTCCGGACGGCCCACAAACCCGACGTCCGCAACCCAGGTGAACGTCGGGTCGAGGCTACCCTCATTGGCCGACAACCACTCTTCCAACGCTGATATCTGCTGGGGTAGGTACCACTCCTCCCCCGCGAGTTCCACCAGGTTCTCGAACTTGTCGCCATCTTGCTTGCGAACGACTACAGGCAAGAGGGCCTCCGCGGGATCAGCGATCGCGAGTATCGAAGGAGGGGGCAAACGAGTCCCGTTGGCACGAGCGGTGCGCCACAAAAGGGCCCGTTCAAGCGAGTCTCCCGCCGGCGACTCTGTGGTTGATCGTGAGGTCGCGTCCATCGACCCGCCGACCGAACTCCAGGGTCCTCGTCGAACCGGCAACGTGAACGACCACGCGACTTGGGTGGGCGTGGACCGACTGGAAATCTGACTCGTGCCAGTTCGTGACGTCGCGGAGGTCCGCCATCAGGAGGATGAACGGAAGCCCGCCGACGACGTACTCGGCGCCGACGATCCTGCCTTCCTGGTCCACGCGCCGGCTGAAGGTGATTCGCTCGGCGTGCTCGGCGTCGCCGCCCCGAAGCACAGGCACATACAGGCCCCACCCGGCCGGCCATGGACCGTCATCAAAGAGTATGTTCAACCACGATTCCGGGGGCGTCCAGCCGCGCGGGCTCGGCGTCGCTCCTCCAAGCGCACCGGCCGACTCGGTGGCACACAGAGACTTCAGCAGCACCCTCGACACATCGCCGGCATGGAAGAGGAAAGTCTGGTTGCCCGGCGTAAACGTCGACCGCGGCATCCCGGGGAAGGAGCCGCGAACCACCTCGGTGAAGCGCCGGGCGAGCACGTCGAGCGGCGACAGCATGTTGTTGTGCCGCTCGCAGAGCACCCGCGCCACCATGTTGCTCGCGCCCTCGATTCGGCCGGCACCTCGGATGCCCTCCAGCACGGGCGACTCCGCGACCGAGCGGAGGACGCAGTCGGAGACGTAATGCTCCCGAGAGAGCACACCGTCGCAGTCGCCGAGAGAAGCTGCGTAGCAGCGGTTCACTCGCTTCCCAGTGCGGCCGCCTGGCTCGCGGACAGTGAGCCTCCTCGGCGACCAGCGACCGTCGTTGTCGAGGCAGCAGCCGTGATCCACCCTGCCGCTACCGCATGGGCAGGGTGCGTCTCCGAGCCCCGCCAGTGCTGCGCCGGTAACGAAGGTCAAGGGTCACCCGTCGGAGCTTGCGGGCTTCCCGCGTTGGTACTTCCTTGTGGGTCGTTAGTGCCGTCCAGGCGCAAAGCAACGCGCAGCACCCTGGCCTTGCCCACGACGTGCGGGCCCTCGTGCATGTTGATCTCGGCGCCCACCTGTACCTTCCGCCACGCCTCGGGCAGGGTCGGGTGCAGGCGTACGACGCCGGATTCGCCCGGCGCGATCGACTTCGCGTCCTCAAGACTCACGCGGGCGCCGTTGATCTCCACTTCCCCAGACTCAAAGCGATTTCCGATGTTCCAGTCAGGTCGGTAGTCGGTGAAGATCGGCCTGGAGCGCCCGCCGTCGCTCGCTGTGAACAAAGTCAGCCGCGCCTCAAGGAAGCCGAATTTGGCCTCGTAGATGCGGAAGCGGCACATCGTGGCCTGGTCCGGGAGGCCCATGTTCTCGTACGCATGGAGCATCGCCTCCCAGAACGAGGCGGGGAGTTCCTCGTGCCTTGTGCCGAACTCGAAAAGTACGTCCGCGGCAAGTTCGAGCTCGTTGTGCTGGTCCAGATACTCGTGGAATTCGTGGAGGTCGTCGCCCGCGAGCATGGCAGCCGCCAGCCGTAGATGCCGACCCGTGCGTGCCCACGACTCCTGCAACTCGCTCATCGGCGCCTCGTGGCGGTGATCTGTGGACCGGAGGAGGCGTCGCCCGACCTGCCGACGAGCCGGCGAGCAATCCCGGGGTGTCGGCTATTTTCCATGGCGCTCGATCCAAAGCTCGGAGCGGACGACCTCCAGAAGCCGGCCCAGCCAATTTCTGCCCCTCTGCCCATTCGTGCCCCAGTAGGTCGAGAAATCGACCCCGTTCGAAAGTCTCGCGTCGCCGGTCTGGAGGAGCAGCTCCGCCAGGTCGGCATGCTGGTGGTACTTCGCCCGAAGGAGTTCGAGCATCACCGCTAGCCGCATGGACGGCCACCCGGGACGTCGCGACGCGGCCTTCCCGAGCTTCGATGCTTCGTACGCAGTTGGGGCGACGCGGATGGCCGAGCGTGCAGTCTCGTCGTCCGTGGACAGCGACCAATAGGCATGGTCGACGGTGCGATAGGTCACGCCGCGGTACTCGAACTCCCGGTCGGCGCCGCTGGCGAGGAACGGCAATCCGCCGTCGTGCTTGTCGAACCGGAGGACGCTCGACGCTGGAGCGCCAGCGTTGTCCGGATCGTCGGTTGCATCTCGCTGTTCGGGCGTCAGCCTTCGGGCCTTCCGGTCAGCGAAGTACGCCAATGCCCGCTCGTGCACTTCCGGGGTCACCACCCGACCTTCCGCGCCTCCTTCGTGGCCGTACCGCTCGCCCACGCGGGCAAGTAGGATCCGCAGCGGCGCATCCTTGTTGTCCTGGTCCCCGAGGACGTAGCGCCGCATGTGAGCGGGGATCTCTTCGTAGGCAGCCGCGAGGCGCACCCGGTTTTCCTCCGTCGGCTCTGAGAGGTACGTGTCGAGCGCAGCCTCGCAGCGTCGGTCGCTGGTCGGCTGTCCTTGAAGCTGGGCGATCTCGTCAGCGACCTCCCCGATCAACATCTCCGGCGACACGGCGTTTCTCGGGTTCGTGAACGTCCAGGCTCCGACGTGGTGGGCACTCCCCGCCGCCCCGTCAGGAATGTTCGTGGCCACCCAGCCGTTCCGCACCTTCTCGACGAAGGTCGGGAACGGCACGAGCCCCCAGCAGTCCACCGCGCCGTCGGCATACACGATCAGGTCTGCCAGGTAGAAGGCGGGGCCGTTGTGGATGAAGACGTGGCGCCACGTGCCCTCGATCCGCTCCTCACCGTCGATGCGGTATGTCCTCTTCCCAGGCGGCATTCGGTCTCCAGGCGGCGTGGTGGACCCTCTATTCCGGGTGCGAGACGGGAGAGAGCCGGTGTCGACCCGCGACGCCGTCGTCGCGGCCGCCCGGGAGAAGCCATCGTCGTCGGAGTCAGCTACCCTGCTTGGCCGATGCAGACGCCGCCGCCGATCCCGTTGATGAACGATACCAAGTGGGACGAGGTCCGTCTTGGGATGCACGCACTCGGTGCGCTCCGGCCACGCTGGCGAACTCGCGACCTTGACACAGGCTATCTGAGTGCCTGGGATGGTGACTGGTACTACCACTTCCGGGTCGGCGGGTACCGGACGATCGAATGGGTCGAGGTCGCGGTCGGGTCTGCGGAACAACGCCGTGCGGTCCTCGGCGTCCTGATCCGAGTGCATGTGCCCGGAGAGGAAACGGGCGACGGCTTTCGCGTGTACGGGTACGTCGAGGCTGGTTCCGCGGTCACGTACATCGCCGATGGCGGATGACCAGTCGGCGCCGCGGCGGATCCTCCCTCGACTCGGCACCCCGCGAGACAGCGACCACGCGGCGGAACGTGGCGCGGTGTCGGTCCAGAGATTCCGGAATAGTGATGCTATGCCCAACGAATATCAGGAATAGCTATCCGGAATCATTCCGCTCGCGCTGCCACATCGCGAGCCTCAGCGACGGCCCGAGGACCGCACGCGGGTTGCTCTCCGCCTTCGACACGGTCCCCTGCGTCACGCCGAGGTGCTGCGCGAACACCGCCTGCGTGAGCCCGGTCGAGCGGCGGTAGGCAGCGAGATCCGTTCCGGTGAACGGGGGCGGCTCCTGAGCCGGCGGCGCCGTCGGCATCGGAACGGCCGTGGGCGGCGGGACCGGCGCCGTCACGGTCGCGGGCATTCGCGCCGCGAACGGCGGCGACCTGATGGGCGCGGGGGTCCGGGAGACGAGCGGGCGCGGTCCCGAGGGCGCGTGCATCGGGCGCGGCGGCGCCACCCGACGAGCGGGCGATGCCGCGGGCACCGAGAGCACCGCGCGGTTCCCGCTCGTCGTCGGCGCCGAAGGTGGTTGAGCCGTCGCCTGCGGGGGCTGGTGTGGCCGCGAAGGGCTCGCGGGCGAGGACGACGGCGCCCTGGACGCTGGATTCGTGAGCCTGGGTGGGGCATTGCGCGGTGCCTCGACTCGCCGCGGGGCGCTCGCCGGCACCGGCGTCGGGGAAGCCACCACGACACTCCTCGCCACCGGCCTCGCCTGCGCCGCCATCCACGCCGCCTCCGCCTCGATCCTCGCAGATTCTGCGTTCTGCCGCCGGATCGCGGCGTCCCGGTCCACGCGCTCGATCAGCTCGCGGTCATGCTTCGCGGCCCGCTCCGCCTTGCCCCGCGCCCGCTCGGCGGCCTCCTCCTGCTCCCGCTCGGCCCGCTCCTCCGCCTCCACGGCCTCCCGCCGCTCCGCCCCCTCGGCAAGCGCCTGCTTCGCCATCCGGAACCACATCCGCCGCTGATCCTCGTGAACCTTCCTGTTCCCGACGATCGACTCGCAGTGCGCCATCAGCAGCGCGGCCTGCTCGCGGCCCTCGTCGTCGGACGCGGCCTCCTCCTCGTCGGTGATCTCCAGGTCCTCGCCGTCATCGTCCTCGTCGAACTCGTTGTTGTACTCGTGAAACCTGCTCATGTTGTCCCCTCGTGGTGGTGGTGGTTTCGATGGTCCGCGCGTGGTCCGAACTTCTCAACTTGAGGTTGGGCCAGGTTAGGCCACTGAATCGCGCCGCTTGAACGCTCGGTATTTGCTGGCCCAACCTGGCCCAACCTCGATCAGGAAACTTCGGACCGGGGCTGGGCCGGCTCCCAGAGGTAGGGCCGGTGCTTCCCGCCCTGCCTGGGCCGGAACTTGGTGCAGCCCAGCCGGTGGAGCATCCCGCCGAGCTTCATCGACAGCGCCTTGTCGACCTTCTCGACGGCGATCCCGAGCCCGCAGCCGACGGCCTCCTCGATGGTGAACGCCCGGCCCACGCCCGCGACCCAGATGCCGAGCCGCTCGGCGAGCGGGTCGGTCTGCTCGTAGATCTCGGCGGCCGCGCGCTGCGCCTTCTCCAGCCGGAACGGAAGGTGCCAGTCCTCGCCGCGATCGACGCGGGCGAACGCCTCCGCCCAGAGCTGGTCGCGGGCGGCGGCGAGCCCGGCCACGTCGATCCGGCGTACCGGGACGGGCCAGAAGCGCCGCGCACCGGAAGCGTCGACGAGAAATTCGGGCTCGTTGGTCGTGGCGACGAAGAAGCACTGTCGGGGATGCGCGCCGGGAAGCCGCCCGTACGGAGCCCGGTACGTGTCCACCGCGCTCGTCAGGAACGCCTTCACGCGCTGCGGGTTGCGCCCGCGCAGGCCCTCCAGCTCGGCGAGCTCGTAAAGCCACACGCCGTCGAGGTTCTGCATGCAGTCCTTCGAGCGGAGGTCCAGCGGCGTGTCCGCGAAGAAGCTGGCGTTCGGCATGAGCGCCTTGCACGCCGACGACTTGCCGACGCCCTGCTCGCCGACCAGGACGAGCACGGTGTCGAGCTTGCAGCCCGGCTTCCTGACCCGCGCGGCGCCGCCGACCAGCCAGGCACGCGACATCTCGCGCGTCAGCTCGTCATCAGGCGCTCCGAAGTACGTCGTCAGCATCGACGGGAGCCGCTCGATGCCGTCCCACGCGAGCGTCGCCGCCCAGTCGATCACCGGGTGGTAGCTGTTCTCGGCCGCCACGGCGGACAAGCACTCCACCATGAGGTCCTTCGACGGGTTGACCTCGTAGACCTCCTCCAACCAGCAGGCGATGTGCGTCAGGTCGCGATCGGTGATGCCGTCGCCGTCCACGAGGATGGCGTCGCGGAAGCGATCGAGCCGGATGCGGCCGGTCCAGCGCGGGTCGAGACGGAGGATCGTGAGCAGCGTGCGCCGGGTCGCGCGGGGCTTCTTGCCCGGTGCGAGGCCGAGGGCGCCGAGCACGTCGTCGTCGGGCGGGTCCAGCGGGGTGACCCGGGTGATCTGTTCGGCGACGGTGGGCTTGATGGTGGAGGGCGTGGGCTTCATGGGCGTGGTTCCTGGGTGGCTTTTGGCGGACATGGCTCCGCCAGGCGCCCGGACGGACGCTCGGCGGACGCGGGGGGAGGGTCAGGTCAGGCGGCGGCGGGGAGGGCCACGACCTCGAACAGCTCGGCCTCGGGAACGCCGGCGAGCCGCGGGTTCGCGAGCAACGCGCGGCGCACCTTCGGCGAGAGCGCGCGGCGCCGGTTGAACAGGCTCGACCAGTGCTGGCGGGAGACGCCGATCTCCGAGGCGAAGCCCTCCTGGCAGAGGTGGTGGCGGAACAGGACGGCCGCGATGGCGGTGGGCCGGAGGTAGATGGCGAAGGGGTGAGTGGTCACGGTTAGGCTCCGAAGTGGACAGCGATCCTTTACTCGCGCGACCAGCCTATGGCAACTTGACGACTCCAGTTCGGTGTCCTATATGTGTCGCCACCCGAGAGGTCCCCCGTGCCCCGTCCGCACCCCCGCATCGTCTCCCCGCTCGCCCTCACGGCCGGCGCCGTCCCCAACGACCCCGACGCCGAGGGCAAGAGTGGCCTGATCCGCCTCCTGTGGGGCTCCAATCCGGCGTTCGGCGGCTACCTCGCCCAGGCCCGCGAGGACGCGAACCTCTCGCTGCGTGCCGCCGCGGGAAAGGTCGGGATCTCCCACACCTACCTCGCGCAGATGGAACAGTACGACCTCCGGTCGATGCCGGACGTCACGCTGCTGCGCAAGCTTGCGCGGCTCTACGAGGTGGACGAGCGGCAGATGCTCCACGAGGTCGGCATCCGGTACGAGCTGCCCGAGGAGGTGGCCGAGGAGCTGGCGAACCTGCACGAGCGGCGGTTCAACCGGCTGATGCTCCACGAGCTGTTCCGGCCCGACGGGTTCACCGAGGACGACATCGCCAAGTTTCCGCCCGCCGTCTGGAGCTTCGTCGTGGACTTCGCGAAGAAGGTCGACGCGAATGCACGCGCCGACGGACCGACGATCGCGGCGATCTTCTCGCCCCGGAAGGCACGGCAATGAGGCTCGCATCCGCCGTCGCCGCCCGCGAGGAGCGGTACATCGCCAAGCACGTCGCCTTCCTGCGGAACTCGCTGTCCAAGGGGCGCTCCCTGTTCTACGCCTTCGATCGCGAGGACGGCACGAGCACGCGCCTCGAGGTCATGGGTCCGCGCGGGATGATCGGGGGAAGCGACGACTTCCTCACCGCGCCGGTCCCCACCGTGCGCCTGTGGTCGCCGGGGTCGCAGTCGCGCCCGCTCGCCGTGGCCGCCGCGAACCGGAACTTCCCCGCGGCGCTGGATGTCGTCGCCGAGCGCGCCAGGCCCCTCGTCGGGGATGAGTACAAGGTCGTCCTCGCGCTCCTCGCGACCATCCGCGACCACGCGCCGCGGCTTCGTCCCCGCGTTCCCGTGGTGGGCCCGTCGTTCACGTCGTCCGGTATCCCGTCCCTGCCGGCCTTCGTCTCGTGCCTCGGCCTCGGCGACCTCGAAGAATCCTTCGTCCGGGCAGTCGCATAGCCGCCGTAATTATGTCCAACTGACCTCCCACCCAAGAGCCTCCCCCATGCCCGTCATCGGCGCCGCCTACCTTCGCTGCTCGGACCCCCGCCAGGACAAGAGCATCGAGCAACAACGCGAAGAAATCTCCCGTCGCGCCGCCGCCGATGGTGTCACCATCCCCGACGATCTGTGGTTCATCGACGAGGGGATCAGCGGACGCACCGCGAAGAAGCGCGCGGCGTACCAGGCCCTCCTCCGTCGCGCGGAGGCACAGCGGGACGCCAAGCAGAAGCGCGCGGTCCCTTTCCAAAGGATCGACCGGCTCTATGTGTGGGCCTTCTCGCGCGTCGCTCGCAACATGTTCGACTGCCTGCGCGCGCTCGCGACCCTCGACGAGGCTGACGTCGACGTGATCTCGCTCACCGAGCCCGACGCCGGCGACAAGTCGTTCCGCAAGCTGATCCGCCCGATCCTCGCGTGGCTGGCCGAGCGCTACTCGGAGGAGCTCTCCCGCAACGTCCAGCGCGGGATGCGCAGCCAGGCGGAGAAGGGCCAGTGGCAGTACGGACACGCCCCCTTCGGCTACGCCCTCGTCGGCGGCCGCCTCGTCGTCACCGACCAGACCCGCGCCGACTTCGAGACGGTGAAGCGCGTGTTCGCCGAGTACCTCGACGGCCGCGACGGCGGAAAGCGCCTCGCCGAGAAGCTGACCCGCGAAGGGGTCAATCCGCCCGGCCGCGCCGACCTCCCCCGCGAGCGCCACGGCGGAACTTGGCGGCGCAAGCACATCCAACAGCTGCTCACAAGCCGGGTGTACGCAGGCCACGTCGTCTACGACGGCGAGATCGTGGCGAGGGATGCCCATCCCGCGGCGGTCACCGACGACGACTTCGTGCGGGTCGCCGCGATCCGCAAGCTCCGTGAGCGTGCCAAGACCGAAGGGAGCAACGGTCACAACCCGATTCGGCTTGGCGAGCACGGCCTGTTCACGCCCTGGCTGCGGTGCGGGACGTGTGGCGGGCGGGTGTGTGTCACCGTCGGCGGACGCTCGGGAAAGGCCGACTATTACTACTACGTCTGCGCGACGCGACAGGAGAACAAGGAGAACTGCCTCGGGCTGACGGTCCGTGGCGATGTGATGGACCCGGGCCTGCTCGACTACATCGCCAGCGAGGTGCTCACGAAGCAGAACGTCAGCGCTCTCATCGACCGCTCGCTCGTCGAGCTGGCCGATGCGCCCGACTCCATCGCGCAGGACCGCGCCGCGCTGGAGGCCACCATCGCCGAGCTCGACCGCAAGGTCCGCGTAGTCGGTCAGTCGGTCATCGACGGCATCATCGCGCCGGCCGACGCGAAGGCGCTGAACGCCCCGATGATCGCCCAGCGCGAGACCGCCCAACTGAAGCTGGCGTCGATGCCTCAGCGCCGCGAGCTGCCCGCGGCCGAGAAGGCCGACCCGGAGAAGTTCCGCGCCCGGGTGCTCCAGGCTTGGACCGACAAGCCCCTCGAACTACGCCGCGAGGCGCTCGACCGCCTGCTCGAACGCGTCACCCTCGACGAGGGCGGGGCTCACGTCCAGTACGCACTGAAGGACGAGCCCCCGTTTCGTCACCAAGCACCCGACGGCCCGCCTGAGGGGTCACGCCGGATAAACCGAGGGTGGGCCACGTGCATGGAGGTCTCCGCGCCTCGACCGCGCGCAAGTGGCCCCACCTCCTGTGGTTGAGGAGGTAGCCGCGAGGGTGCAGGCGGCGAGGACGACGCGCAAGGGTCGCCCTCGGCTCGAACCGCGAGCAGACTACCGGTTGTAGCTGCTCATGGCCGACCTCGCGCGCATCACCGCCGACCCCGCCGTCAGGTGCTCCTCACGGACGACAAGGACTTCGGCGAGCTCATCGGGCGGGTGCGAACTCGCCGCGTGGCCACCCTGACGCGGGGGTAGCCGCACGGTCGCTACCCTCACCCCTCCCCACGTCGATGATGCATCGCCACCTGCCCCGACTTCATGCACCTCGTCGACGCCACCCCCCGTCGCTCCCGCACCCTCGCCCCCACCCCCGCCCCCCGATACATCCCCGCCATGCTCGGTCGCGACGCCGCCTCGGAATTCTCTCGCTACGCCTCCCTCGCGGAGGACGAGCTCTCGGATATCGGCACGCTCACCGGGGAGATCGGGAGCGCCGTCACCGCCCTGGAGAAGGAGCGGTCTTCCCTGGCGAACACGCTCGCGAAGGTGTACCTGCCCGAGCTGACCGAGGCCGCCTTCGCCGAGGCGGAGCGGCGCACGGGGTTCCGCGGGTTCACGACGCGGCGCCCGCTGGACGCGTTGGCCCGCGAGGAGAAGAAGCTCCAGGCGCAGGTCGCGAAGCTCGTGGGCGACGAGAAGTGGGCGAAGCGCGAGCAGCTCGTCGGGCCGTACGGCAGCCTCACGCGCTCGCTCGCCGAGGCGAAGGACCTGCTGGAGCCCTGGGAGCGCGAGGCCGAGCGCTTCGAGCACCTGGAGGGCTTCACCGAGCTGGTCGAGCTCGGCTACGACACGCCCGGCTTCGAGGAGCGCTGGTGGCAGCCCAGCTACTGGCGGCACTGGGCTGCGGGTGACCGCATCTGCGCCACCCTCGGCCTGGACGACTTCGGCGACGACGTGCTGCCCGCCTACGAGGCCGCGCGGGGCCCGCGGGACAAGTGGCGGGAGGAGGTCGCGCGCATCCAGCAGGGCATCGGCGCGGTGCACGACCACGTCCGCAAGCACGATCAGGCCGCGTGGCGCCTCGCCAACCTCGCCACGATCTACCTGGAGGAGTGCCAGGGCGTGCTCGCCACGCACCTGGAGCGCGCGGACATCCCGCTCCTCGCGAGCTGGGCGGGAGACGACCGCGGCGTGCTCGTCCACCTCAAGCGGCTGTCCGGCCTCTCCGCGAAGATCGACGCGCTGAACGAGATGGAGACGGCGTGGCTGGTCCCGTCGCGGGAGGCGCTGGTGGGCGCCCGGCACAAGTATTCGGCCAAGGCGCAGAAGCTGGCGCGCCCCAAGAAGGCGCACCTCCAGGTGACGATGCCGGACCAGGTGGAGCAGAAGCTGCTCGCGCAGCGCGCCCGCCGCGACAAGGCCCGCGCCACGGTGCACCGCATCGTCCGCTACGACGACTACGACCGCTTCGACCTCGCGCAGCCCCCCGAGATGTGGTGGCTGCTGATGAACGACAACCACCGCCCGGGCATCTTCACGCCCCGCCTGCGCGGCTGGTACGACCGCAACCCGGACGTGGTCGTCGTGACCGACCCGCGCTGGGAGCACGACCGCGGCGACGCCCTGGCCGCGACGCAGGTGCTCGCGGACGTGGGCGACATCTCGTAGGGGCGCGACGGGGCGGGGATCAGGCCTGATACATCGTGATACAGGCCTGATACATCCGAGGGTCTACGCGGGCTTATTCCAGCCGAGCTGCGCGAGGAGGTCGTCGGTCATGGACTCGAGGTCCCAGGTGGGCTTCCAGTCCCAATCGGCGCGGGCGGGGGAGTCCTCGAGGGCGCGGGGCCAGGAGTCGAGGATGGCCTGGCGGAAGTCGGGGACGTAGCGCACGTCGAAGCGGCCGACGCGGGCACGGAGGGCAGCGGCGATGTCGGCGGCGGAGGGCGACATGGCGGCGACGTTGTAGGTGCGGCGGGAGAGGCGCGCGGCGGGGGCCATGGCGACCTCGATGATGGCCTTGACGGCGTCCGGCATGTACATGAACGGGATGCGCGTGTCGGGACGGCAGAACACCTCGACCTCGTGCTTACCCGCGGCCGCGGCGAAGTACATCATGTTCGCGAAGTCGGACGAGCCGCCGCCCGGGGGCGCCGTGTTGAGCAGGCCGGGGAAGCGGAGGCCGCGGAAGTCGACGTTCTGCTTGGCCGCGGCGTAGGCGCCGAGGAGCTCGCCGGCGACCTTGGTGATGCCGTACATGGACGTGGGCATCATCGGGTAGAGGTCGGGCGTGACGGCCGGGATCTCCTCCCCAGGGAGGGGGCCGAACGCGGCGATGGAGGAGGGCACGACGAGGCGCGGGGCGACGGCGGCGTTGAACGACGAGAGGGTCGAGATGACCTCCCGCGTCGTGTCGACGTTGATGCGCCAGCAGAGGTCGGGGTTCTTCTCGCCGGTGGCCGAGAGGAGGGCGGCGAGGTGGTAGGTCACGTCGGGGCGCAGCTCGCGGAGGAGCCCGGTGAGCGCGGGGGTGTCCGAGACGTCGAGCCGGTGCCAGCGCTTGCGCACGCCGTCCGCGCCGAGGCCCTTCTGGAGCACGTCCCAGCCGGCGGTCTCCTCGGGCGGCAGGCGATCCGCGAGGACCACCTCGTGCCCCTGCTCCACCAACGCCGGGCCGAGCTCCGACCCGATCTGCCCTACCCCAATCACCAGGACTCGCGCCAAGATCGCCTCCGTGAGACCGTACGCCGGCAGGGCCTTCGAGCCCGCCAGAGCGGGCCTCCCTTCCGATCGCGCCCGGAGATCCGGGCCCCGGCGGCTTAGCCGCTCGGGCCCGCGCTGACCACGCCGCGCCGTAGGGTGCCCGGCGCCCGGACGCGACTTAGGTCGTACCGATGCTCCGTGCGTGCCCCCGATGAAGACCGTCCGCGTGCTCGGCTACGCCATCAACGGCCGCGGGATGGGCCACCTGACACGTCAGCTCGCGATCCTGCGCTGGGTGCGGCGGCTCGCGGGCGCCGCGGGCGTCAAGGCGGAGTGCTGGGTGCTCACCTCCTCCGAGGCCGACACCCTCGCGCGGCGGGAGGGCATCCCGTCGATCAAGATCCCGTCGAAGTCGATGATGCGGGACGCGGGGCTGGAGCCCGCCCGCTACCTCGCCGTCGCGCGCGCGTGGGTGCTCCAGGCGGTCGCGACGCTCCAGCCCGACGTGCTCGTGGTCGACACCTTCCCCGCGGGCAGCTTCGGCGAGCTCGCGGCGGCGCTGGAGCTGGTGCGGCGCCGCGTGCTGGTGCGGCGCGCCATGAAGCCCGAGGCCGAGAAGGAGGCCGCGTTCGACGCGCTGCTGCCGCTCTACGACCGCGTGATCGTCCCGGACGAGGTCGCCTCCCCCATCCTGCTGCGCGAGCGCCCCGAGCTGCACTCCCGCGCCGCGGCGCGCGCCGCCCTCGGCGTACCCGACGGGAAGCGAGCATGTTGGGTGGCCCTCGGCGGCGGCGGGGACCCGAGCACCGCGACCGTGCTCCCCCGCGTGGTGGACGCCGTGCGCGGCGCCGGCTGGCACGCGGTCGTGGCCGCGGGGCCGCTCTACCAGGGCCCCGAGCGGCGCGGCGAGGGCATCACCTGGCTGGACCGCTACGCCGCGATGGAGCTCCTCCCCGGCGCGGACGCCGCGGTGTCCGCCGGGGGCTACAATAGCGTGCACGAGCTGCGCTTCGTCGGCGTCCCCACCGTGTTCCTCCCGCAAGAGAAGCTCGCGGACGACCAGGCCGCCCGCGCCCTCGGCGCCGCGCTCGGGCCCGTCGCCCGCCGCGTCCAGGACATCCCCGGCCTCCTCGACGCGCTCGCCCCCGTCGCGCCCGCCGGCACCAACGGCGCCCGCGCAGCCGCCGCGGCCGTCCTCTCCCTCGCCCTCGATCCCGCCGACGTCGCCGCCTCCCTCGCGCGCTGGGACGACGACACGCTGGGCGCCCTCCTCGCCGCTGGCCTCGACGGCGACAAGGGCCTCGCGCTCCTCCGCCTCTTCGGGGCGGAGCTCCCCGGCGCCGGGGCCCGCCGCCGCGCCGTCATCGCCGAGCTGCGCGACCGCGGCGTCGACGTTCCGGACCTCCGTGCGCCCGCCGGCGCGTCCGTCGCCCGCTTCGTGGCGCTGTGCGGCGAAGTCGGCGTGGACGTGAGCCAGGCGGTACCCGTCGCAGAGGCGCTCGCGCGGCGCTTCCCCGCCGCCGGCCCCCGCGACGTGCTCGACGCATGTATCACCTTGTTTCACCTGTTCGGCCGCTGGCAGGACTGGATGGGCGTGCTCTCGCTCCTCCGTTCGATCCCCGTCCAACGCGAGTATTCGCTCGCCGCGTGCGCCCCCGCGCTCGCCCGCTGGCTCGCCGACGCGGAGGATCCCTACGTCGCGCTCAAGCACCTCCACTCGCTCGAGGGCGGCGGCGCGCGGCCCCTCGCCGAGGTGCTGAAGATGGCGGGCCCGCGATGAAGGGCGCCCGCCTCGACGCCGTGCTCGCCGGGATGCGCGCCGGGCGTCCGGCCACCGGGCCCCTCCACGTCCACATCGACGTGACCAACACGTGCAACGCCGCGTGCGTCACGTGTTGGGACCACTCGCCGCTCCTGACCGAGGGGCGCCCCGCCGCGTGGAAGCGCCGCCGCCTACCGATCGCTCGCTTCCACGCGCTCCTCGCCAGCCTCGCCGCCTTCGGGTCGGTCGAGTCCGTCGTCGTCTCCGGCATGGGCGAGCCCCTCACCCACCCCGACATCTACGAGATGCTCGCCGCGGTCAAGGCGCAGGGCTGGGGCCTCACGTTGATGACCAACCTCGTCGCCGCCGACATCGAGCGCCTCGCGCCCATCGGGATCGACCAGGTGCTCGTGGGCGTCCAGGGCGCCAGCCCGACCACCCACATGGCCTTCCACCCCGGCTGGACGGAGGACCACTTCTTCAAGATGTGCGCCCACTTGCGGGCGCTCGCGCGGGTGGGGACGCGCGTGCGCCATGTGCAGGTCATCAACCGCGACACCGCGCCGGAGGTGCCGGCGATGGTGCGCTTCGGCAAGCTGTTCGGCGCCGACCGCGTCAACTTCAAGCTCGCGAGCCTCGCGGACGGGACGGAGGGCTGCGCGATGACGGACGAGCAGCGCGCGTGGCTGCTCGCCGAGGGCATCCCCGAGGCCCGCCGCATCGCGACGGAGGGGCGCGTGCCGACCAACCTCGACCTGTTCGAGCGGCAGGTGCGCGCGAGCGCCGAGCCCGAGGCCGCGCTGGTGACCGTCCCCATCGCGGAGGTGGGGTGCTGGATGGGGTACGTCTACACCCGCGTGACGGTGGACGAAGACGTATTGTATTGTTGCAACACCAACGTCCACGTCGGTTCCCTTCGCGACGCCGACCTCGCCGCCTTGTGGACCGGCCCCCGCTGGAACGCGCTCCGGGACGAGCTCGGCGCCGGGCGCTACCTCCGCGGCTGCGAGCGCTGCGGCAAGTTCGAGCAGAACGTGAAGTGGGCCGAGCGCCTCGCGGGGCCGGGGTGACGCGGGGCCCACCCCTGACAGCGGCGCCGCGCCAGCGGACGGTCGAGTGGCAGGTCGCCGGCGCCTGTAACTACGACTGCTCCTACTGCATCCAGTCGCCGAAGTACCGGCGGGGGCGGCCGGATCCCGAGCAGGTGGAGCGCGCCCTCGCGAGCTTCGCGGCGCTCCCCGGGGTGTGGGAGATCAAGTGCTCCGGCGGCGAGGCCTTCGCCCACCCCCTCTTCCTCGACCGCATCGTGCCCGGCCTCATGGCGGAGACGCCCCACGCCCTCTCCGTGCTCACCAACTTCTCCGCCTCGCGGGAGGACCTCTCCCGCTTCACCACCCTCACCCGCGGCCGCCTCCGCGTCTTCTCCGCGTCGCTCCACCTCGAGTTCGCCGCCGTCGGCGCCTTCGTCGACAAGGCGCGGTGGCTGGTGGACGGCCTCGACCCGGACGTGCGCTTCGTCGTGAACCAGGTCGTGCTCCCCGGCCGGGAAGCCGAGGCCGCGGCGTGCCGTGCCGCCGTCGAGGGGGCGGGCTTGCGCTGGTTCCCCCAGCTGTTCAAGACCAAGGGCGGCGTGGCGGAGTACCCCGACCCCGTCGCGCTCCGCGCCCTCATCGGAGACGCCCCCGACCCACGGCAGGCCAACCTCGCGCCGAGCTACCGCGGCCGCCGCTGCTGGGCGGGCGTGGACTACTTCACCGTCGACAAGGACGGCGCCGCGTGGTCCTGCCGCACGGCCAAACGGAACGCTGCGGGGCGCATGGGCAACCTCTACGAGGGCACCCTCCGGCTCCGCGACGCGCCGCGGACGTGCCCCTGGGAGATCTGCCCGTGCACCGTGCCCGCCAATCGCGGGATGATCGAGGGGGTCGGCGCCGGATCGACGCTCGCCGAGGCGGAGGCGTGAGCGCGGAAGAGGCGCCGGAGTACCCGCTCGAGGGAGTGGTGTCGTGGAACATGAACACGACGTGCAACTACCGGTGCACCTACTGCACCCAGCGCTTCCTCGACGACCGTACGCGCTGGGCCAAGGATCTCCCCGCGTTCATCGCGGCCTTCGCGCGGCTCCCCGGCGACTGGGAGATCAAGCTCTCCGGCGGTGAGCCCTTCCTCCACCCCCGCTTCCTCGACCTCGTCGGCGCCCTCGCCGCCCAGGGCCGGCGCGTCAGCGTCGTGACCAACCTCTCCGCGAAGGAGGACGTCCTCCTCCGCTACGCCGCCCTCACCGCGGCCCGCCCCGGCGTGCTCTCCGCGTCCCTCCACCTCGAGTACGCCGATCCCGACGCCTTTCGCGAGAAGCTCCTGCGCGTCGCCGCCGCGCACGCCGGGCGCACCTGTGTCACCTGCGTCGCCACGCGCGCCAACCTGCCACGCCTCGCCGCGCTGCGGGAGGCCTTCGCGCCGCTCTCCTTCAAGGTTCAACCCGAGAAGCAGGACCGCGACGTCATCGACTACGGCCAGGACGAGCAGGACGCGCTCCTCGCCCTCGGCGGCCACAACGGCACCGGCGCGCTCGCGCCGACCTACGAGGGCCGGATGTGTTGGGCCGGCGCCCGCTACCTCATCGTGGACGACCGCGGCGACGCCTGGCGTTGCTACCCCGCGCGCCGCGCCCGCACCGAGCGCCTGGGCAACCTGCTCGACGGCACCTTCCGCCCGCGCTTTGCGCCCGAGCCGTGTCGGTATAGCTACTGCAACTGCACGATCCCGCGCGAACGCGGCATGGTGCTCCCCTCTCCCCTCCCGCATCGGAGCGCCTGATGCTCGCCGGCAAGATGAAGCTCTCCACGTTCCTCTCCGTGCTCGTCGTCGGGGGCGTCTGCGGCGCCGCCGGCTTCGCCTTCGCCACGTTCACGATGGAGCCTGCGGCCCCCCCGCCGGCGATCGCCGCCACGCCGCCCGTCGTCGTCCCCGCGCTCCCCGCCACCCCACCGCCGAGCGCGGTGCCCGGCCCCGAGGCCCTCGCGGTTGACGCGCTGAACGCCGCGGCTGCCCCCGGCGCGCGCGACATCGACACGACGCTGCTCACCTACCTGGGGAAGGACCTCGGCGCGGACAAGCTCAAGGACGTGGGCGCGGGCAAGCCGTGGAAGATGAACGTGTACCAGGACGCCGGCAAGACGACGGCGAACCGGGCCAAGGTCGACCTCGACCGCGACGAGAAGTGGGACGAGAAGTTCACCTTCACCGACGGCGGCATCAAGCGGCAGGTGGCCCCCGCTGACGACGAAGCCTACACCGTGGAGTACCACTGGGACGGCCAGGGCTGGACGGCGGGCGGGTAGCGCACCCACGGCGGCGACGGACGGCGAGCAGGGCGAACCCGAGCACCCAGCCGCCCGCGCCGTCAGGGGCCGCGGTGCACCCGCAGCCCGACCCATCGGCGGTGTCGGCCGGGTCGTCTGTGGTGTCGGTGTCGGTGTCGGTGTCGTCGGTGCCGGTGTCGGTCCCGCCGGTGTCGGTGCCCACCTGCCACGGGTACGCGATCCCCCCGCCCTCGAGTACGACCGCGGACGCGACGCCCTGGAGGTAGCCGGCGTCCGCGACGCTCTCCGGCGCGCCGAGGCCGACCGGCGTGAGCCCGGTGACGCTCGCGTAGATGACGCACGCGGCGAGGTAGGTCCCGCGCTCGGAGGGGTGGCTGCCGTCCGCGATGTAGAGCCCGTAGAAGGCGCTGGTGGGGTCGAGGGGGTCACCGCCACCGGCCACGACGTCGTCGTACACCCGGCGCCACGCGAGCCCGGCGGGCGCGACCCACGCGGGGGTGCCGTCCTCGGAGGCGAGCGCGGCGTAGTCGAGGTAGCCCGCGGTCAGGGCGGTCTGCATCGTGTCGTAGTCGGGGTAGATCTCGGGGTTCTGCTCGTCGCCCGCGCGCCGGCCCCACGTCATCAGGAACATCGTCTGGGCGCCGGTGCCGGCGGCGTAGCCGTCCAGGACGACCGCCGCGGCCTGGCTCGCCACGCGGTCGGGCTGGCCGTCCGGGAAGCCGGGGATCTGGCTCTGGTCCTGGAGGATCACCCAGTCGTTCGGCGCGTCGAACGCCACATGCCACGCGGTGCCGTCCGTCTCGATGGCCTCGACGTGCTGCGGGAAGGTCCAGCCCGGCTCGGCGAGCCGGTTGGCGGTGACCTCCTCTCCGGCGGCCACGAAGAGGGCCTCCGTCACGTCGTCCAGCGCGCCCATGAAGGTGTACGAATTGCCGAGGAAGAGCATGCCGCCACAATGACCGAGGATCCCGGGCGTGTCGACCCCGCCGCGCGCCTACGTCTGCGTGCGCGCGTGCCAGGCGCCGATCGCGGCCGCCAGCGGGGCGGCGAGACGCGCGGTGTGCGTCGGCGAGATGACCATCTCGACGAAGGGGTCCCAGGGGTCGGCGAGCAGATCGCGGCGGACCTCGACGCAGAGGGTGCGCCCCGGCCAACGCGCGGCGTGGTGGAAGCCCCAGGTGCTCGGATGGAGGGGGTAGGTGCGGCCGTCGGCGACGTCAATGTCGAGGGCGCCGTAGCCGCTCACGAGGTCGGCGTGGAGCTGCACGTCGACCATCGACTCGCCGGCGAGGGTGCGCCCGATCACGTCCACCATCGGGCGCAGCGGCCAGGTCCCCACGGTCTCGGGGAGGTAGGCGGCACGTAGATCGGCGACGATGCGGTCGCTCACCTCGACGTCCACGCTGCGGGGCGCGTAGGTGTGGAGGAGGAGGGCGACGCCGCCGCTGCCACACACGGCGTCGATCACGGCGCGGGCCACGGAGACGTAGGCGGCGTGCTGCTCCTGGAGCCACGCGAGGTCGTCCGGGTGGCGGATCCAGGGCGGGACCCCGGGGGTGACCTTGCCCTCGCGGAAGGCCTCGGGCGCGGCGTCGATGACGCGGTTGCAGTCCACGAAGGTGCGCGGGATGCGGCTCTGGACCACGGCGACGGCGAAGGCCGGGCGCGCAGCGACCAGCGCGGCGGCGAGCGTGTGCGCGAGCTCCGGCGAGCCGATGTCGGTGTTCACATGGAAGAAGTCGACGAGGTCAGCGTCGTAAGCGCCGGCGAGGCGCGCGCGCATCCGGTCGTAGTCGGCGGTGCGGGTGGCGCCGTGGGGGAGCTCGACGACGAGGTCGGGCACCCGCGCGGGGTCGGCCGCCGCGCCGCGGATCACGGTGACATCACAGACGCCTTCGACGGACACGGGGAGGGACATGCCGCCGTTGTACCGGGGGCCCGAAGATTCGTCGAGGTGGCGTTTCATCCGCACGCGGCTCGTGGTTCCATCTCCCCGAGGGTCTCCATGCGCGTCTTGTCGCTCTGCCTGCTCCTCGCCGCCTGCAAGGGCGAGCCGCTCGGCGCGCCCTGGTGCGGCGACGCCGACACCGGCACCCCCGCGATCACCGACGCGGTGACGTGGTGGACCGACGTAAAACCCATCGTCGACCAGAAGTGCCTGCGCTGCCACGGCGCGGACGCCCACGCGCCGCTCACCTTCGAGATCTACGAGCAGGTCGCGGCCGCGCAGGCGCTCGTGCGGGACGCCGTGGTGGACAAGCGGATGCCGCCGTGGCTCGCGGCACAGTGTTGTACGGAGTGGTTCCAGGACTTCGGCCTCACCGACGCCGAGCGCGCCATCCTCGTGGGCTGGATCGACGCGGGCGCGCCCGAGGGGAACATGGAGGAAGAGGGCGAGTCGCTCCCGCCCATCGGCGGCGTCTCCCGCGTCGACCTCACGCTCACCATGCCGGAGCCCTACACCCCCTCCCCGCCCGACGGCACCCTCGACGAGAACCGGTGCTTCCTCCTCGACTGGCCCGTGAAGGACGAGGTCCGCATCACCGGCCTCGCCCCGCGCCCCGGCGCGCGCGACGTGGTCCACCACCTCATCGTCGCCGCGGTCGGCGAAGAAGACGTGCCGGCGATCGAGCGCCGTGATGCCGCCGACGACGGGGCCGGCTTCGACTGCGGCGGCGGCCTCGGCGAGTTCCCCACCGCGGTCCCGCTCGGCGGCAGCCTCCTCGGCGGCGACTACCCGCGCGGCATCGGCAACGTCGTCGCCCCCGGCTCGCGCATCCTCCTCCAGATCCACTACAGCACCACGAGCGACGCCCCGCCCGCCGACCAGACCTCGCTCGACTTCCGCCTCGACGCCACCGCGGTAGACGCCGGCAGCATCGCCATCGCCAACCTCGGGTGGATGGTGGGCGAGGGCATGCGTGTCCCCGCCGGCGATCCCGACGTCGGCTTCTGGTACGAGTTCCGGCCGATCCTCTTCACCGGCGGCAAACCAGTGGATCTGCAGGGTGTCACCCCGCACATGCACCGCTACGCCAGCCGGATGCGCGTCCTCGCCGTCAAGCCGGACGGCGCGACCGAGTGCCTGCTCGAGATCCCGCAATGGGACTTCGGCTGGGAGCAGCCCTACTGGTTCGCCGAGCCGATCCGCTTCGACCCCGAAGATCAGCTCTACATCGAGTGTCGCTTCGACAACTCCGCGGCCAACCAGCCGGACGGCGGAGCGCCCCGCGACATCGCCTGGGGCGAGAACGACCAGGACATGTGCGCGGCCTTCCTCTCCTTCACGCCGGTCGCCGAGTGAGGAGCCTCCTCCTCGGGTGCGCCCTCGCGCTCGCGGGCTGCGCCTCCGCCATGGACCTCGGCCGCGCGACCACGCTCGACCCCGGCGAGGTCCGGTGGTCCGGCGGCATGGAGGGCACGGTCCTGCGCGCGGGCCTCCGCGAGGAGCAGGAGACCCCGCTGCCGTGGGTGCAGCTCGGGACCGGCGTACACGTCGGCGTCACCGACAAAATCGAGGTCGGCGGCCGCGCGTGGGGCTTCGGGTGGCCGGGGCTCGCGCGACTGATACATCCGACACATCTGATACATCGGGGCCGCCCGATACATCTGATACACCTGACACACCCCGCCGGGTATCAGCCCTCGTCCCCCGCGCCCGTGAGCGTCCCCGCCAACCACGCCAGCCGGGTCGCCGCGCGGCGCACCTTGCCGCTGCTCGTGCGCGGGATGCCGCCCGCCGGGAGGAGCGTCACCGCGTACACCGTCGCGTCGAAGGCCTGCGCGATGGCGGCGGTCACGGCGTCCGTGATGGGGCCCGGGTCGGGCACCTTGCGGCCGTCCACCTCGAGGACGAGCACGAGGCGCTCCTCGCCGTCAACCTCGACGCCGAAGGCGGCGCTGGAGTTGCCGCGCACGTCGGAGTGGGCGGCCTCGGCGGCGACCTCGAGGTCCTGCGGGTAGAGGTTGCGGCCGCGCAACAGGACGAGGTCCTTCTTGCGGCCGGTGACGTAGAGCTGGCCGTCGGCGAGAAAACCAAGGTCACCCGTGTGGAGCCAGCCGTCGCGGAAGCCCTCGGCGGTGACCTCGGGGCGGTTCCAGTAGCCGGCAGCGATGCTCGGGCCGCGCGCGAGGATCTCGCCGACCTCGTTCGCGGCGAGCGGGGCGCCGGTCTCCGGGTGGGCGATGCGGAGCTCCGTGGCGAGGGCGGCGGGGCCGCAGCTCACGACCTCGACGGTGCCGGCCTCCGCGGTGGGGGGCGCGACCTCCATGCGGGCGAGGGCCTCGGGCGAGAGCGCGAGGGTGCTGGCGCCGGCGCGCTGGGCGACGCCGCTGACGAGGAGCGTGCCCTCGGCGAGGCCGTAGCAGGGCAGGAACGAGGTGGCGCGGAAGCCGCACGGGGCGAAGGCCTCGGTGAAGCGGGCGAGGGTGGCGGGGCGCACGGGCTCGGCGCCGGTGAAGGCAGCGTCCCACGTGGACAGATCGAGGGTGGCGCGAACGGCCTCGGAGACGCGGCGCGTCGCGAGCGCCCACGCGAAGTCGGGCCCGCCGCTGACGGTGGCGTGCTCGCGGGAGACGGCCGTGATCCACGCGGAGGGCCGCACGAGGAAGGTGGTCGGCGCGAGGAGCACGCAGGTGAAGCGCGCGGACATCGGGGCGAGGATGCCGCCGATGAGGCCCATGTCGTGGAAGGGCGGGAGCCAGATGACGCCGCGGCTCTGCTCGCCGAGGCGAAAGCGCTCGTTGATGGCTGCGAGGTTGGCGAGGAGGTTCGCGTGCGTCACCATCACGCCCTTGGGCGTGCCGGTGGAGCCCGACGTGTACTGGAGGAACGCCAGGGAGCTAGGATCGACCGCGACGGGGGTGAACGGGCCCGCGGCCTCCGGCGCGTCCTCCGCGACCCACCGCAGCCCGGCGAGCTCGGCCTCGGGGGCGAGGCGCGCGGCCATCACGGCGGTCGTGACGGCCACCGAGGCGCCACAATCGGCCATGATCGCCTGGATGCGCTCGAGGTTGCGGTTCATCCGCGGCGGGTAGGCCGGAACCGGCACCGCGCCCGCGAGGAGACACCCGAAGAACGCCGCGATGTAGCCGAGGCCCGGCGGGTGGAGGATGAGGACGCGGTCCCCCGGGGCGACGTCGAGGCGGGACGCGAGGGCGAGGGCGCGCGCGTAGAGGCCGGACGCGGAGATGTCCTCCTGGTCGCCGTCGCGGGCGCCGAGGAAGCGGAACGCCACGATGTCGGGCGCACGTTCGGCGCGATCGTGGACGAGGTCGGCGACGGTGGACACACGGCTCACGGGCAGGCTCCGGCGGCCGCGGATCCTAACCGCTCACGGGCCGGGCCCCCTCCTCGCGCGGGCGATAAGCGCCCCGCCATGCGCCCCATCATCGAAGTTGCCGACGAGCTCGGCCTCTCCCGCGACCACGTCCACCCCTGGGGCCCCGGCCGGGCCAAGGTCTCGCTCGACGCTGCGGGCCCGCCGAAGGGCCGCCTCGTGCTCGTCTCCGCGATCACGCCGACCCCGTCGGGAGAGGGCAAGACCACGATGGCGATCTCGCTCGCGATGGGCCTGCGCCAGCGCGAGCAGCGCGTCGGGCTCGCCCTGCGCGAGCCTTCGATCGGGCCGGTGTTCGGGCGCAAGGGCGGCGGCACCGGCGGCGGGCGCGCTACGATCGAGCCGTCCGACGCGATCAACCTCCACTGCACCGGCGACATGCACGCGATCACCAGCGCGCACAACCTCCTCGCCGCCCTCGTGGACCACGCCCTGGAGCACCGCACCGGCCTCGACACCCGCAAGACACGGTGGCGCCGCGTCCTCGACATGAACGATCGCGCGTTGCGTCGGGTGATGGTCGGCCTCGACTGCGTCCCCCGCGAGTCCGGCTTCGACATCACCGCCGCGAGCGAGGTGATGGCCATCCTCTGCCTCGCCGAAAACCGCGCCGACCTCGAGGCCCGCCTCGCCCGGCTCATCGTGGGCGAGACCACCGACAACACCCCGGTCACCGCCGCGGATCTGAACGCCGTCGGCGGCATGTCCGCATTGCTCGCCGAGGCCCTCCTCCCCACGCTCGTCCAGACCGCGGAGGGCGGCCCCGCGTTCGTCCACGGCGGCCCCTTCGCGAACATCGCGCACGGCTGCAACTCCCGCATCGCGACGCGCATGGCGCTCGCCCACAGCGACATCGTGCTCTCCGAGGCCGGCTTCGCCTTCGACCTCGGCGGCGAGAAGTTCCTCGACATCAAGGCGCGCGCCCCCGGGCTCTGGCCCAGCAAGGTCGTGCTCGTCGTGACCCGCCGCGCGCTCCTCTGGCACGGCGAGGGAGACCTCGACCGCGGCCTCGCCCTCCTCGGCCACCACCTCGCCGGCGTGGCGCGCTTCGATCTCGACCCCGTCGTCGTCCTCAACCGCTTCCCGGACGACACCGCCGCCGACGTCGACCGCGTGCGCGCCTACTGCGCCGAGCGCGGCGCCGCCTTCGCCCCCTGCGACGGCTTCGCCCACGGCGGCGAGGGCGCCCTCGAGGCCGCGGATGTGGTGCTGGACGGCCTCCCCCCGCTCGGCTCCCCTCCCCCGACGCCCCGCTGGCTCTACCCGCTCGACATGCCCATCCCCGACAAGCTCGGCACCCTCGCCCGCGATCTGTACGGCGCGAACGGCGTCGTCCTCGAGGAGTCCGCCAAGAAGGACCTCGCCCGCGTCACCGCGCTCGGCGGCGGCGCGCTCCCGGTGTGTGTCGCGAAGACGCCGCTCTCCATCACCGACGACCCAAAGCGCAAGGGCCTCGTGACCGACCACACGCTGCACGTGCGCGAGCTGCGCCTCCACGCCGGCGCGGGTTTTGTCGTGGCGCTCGCGGGCGACATCCAGACCATGCCCGGCCTGCCGAAAGAGCCCGCCGCCAAGCGCATCCATGTGGACGCGAGCGGGAAGATCCGTGGGTTGATGCAGGAGGGGTGAGCGGGCTCGATGTGTCGATGTATCAGTCGAACCATCGATGTATCAGTGCAGGAACGCCCACAACGACGCCGCGATCCCCGAGCAGGTGACGAAGCTCCCGCTGACCACGGCGAAGAGCGTGAGCAGGATGAACCGGGGCTGGAAGAGCGCCCCGGTGCGGTAGCGGTAGGCGAGCTGGCGCACCTGCTGGAAGGGGCCGCGGCGCATGAGCTCGACCTCGGCCATCCGCATCGCCTCGTCCGCGAAGGCGTCGGCCGTCGGCATGCGGTTTCGCGGGCCGGAGGCGGTGCGGCGGGGTGGCGCGCTGGAGGCGACCGGGCCGGAGACGGTGGGGCGGCCCGTCGACGCGGAGGAGGGGCGGCCCGGAGACGCAGGCGGCGTGCGGATCGTGGAGGCGGCGCTGCTCCCGGCGCTGCTCACGAGGAAGGCGACGCCCGTGCGGTCCCCCAACGTGAAGCCGTCCCCCTCCGACAGGTCGACCGGGCCGGAGACGGGCGAGGGGCGCGCGCCGCGCCGGGAGACGCAGAGCTTCGCGTCGGGGACGCCGGGGTGAAGGGTCCAGCCGCCGGGGCGCTCGGTGACCCAGGCGTGGAGCGGGAGGACGCCGCGCTGCGCGTCGACCAGGACCTGGCACTGCGGGTCGCTCCCGATGGAGACATTGCCGCTGGTGAAGGGCCCGTAGCGGGCGCCGCCGAAGGCCGGGGTGAGCGTGAGGACGGTGGGCACGGGGGACCGTTATCCCCTCACCCGCCAGATCGGGTACTCCTCCCCCGCCCCCGGCACCGCTACGAGGCCGTTCTCAACGGCCCCGTCGTCGCTCTCGGGCTCACACAGGTACACCGCGATGGCGCCGAGCGGCTGATTCGTGTCAACACGGCCCCACCCGGCCGGCGGGCTGCGGCCGTCGGACGCCCAAGTGACACGCAATTCGCCGACCTTGGCGGCCTCGAGGATCTTGCGCCCGCCCTCGGTCGCCTCGCCCTCGATGGTCGCGACCTCGACGTCGTGGCGGCCGGTGGCCTCGGTGACGGCGAGGCCGTGACGACGCAGGTGCGTCGCGACGGCGGGGGGCACGAGGTAGGCGGCGGGGCGGTCGACGACGGTGGTGCCGACGAAGCGGTCGAAGTAGGGCATCATCAGCGCGATCGGGGCGCCGTCGAGCGTGCGTGGGCTGCGGGTGAGGATCTCGACGGGGGCGCCGGCGTCCAACCGGTAGCGGACGGCGATGCGGTCGCGCGGGGTGCGGCTCGCGGCGACGGTCTGCAGGATGTCCTCCGCGTGGGCGGCGACGTAGCGGAGCGACTCGAGCACGAACGCATACGCGGTGCGGACGCGCTCGGCGAAGGGGATGTAGGAGTAACACTCCAACAGGAGATCCATCCGGCTGGTCAACCCCCGATAGTTGCTCCCAAACCGGGGGTGGTGCGGGTAGGTCATCCACCCCTCGCGCACGATGCTCTCCGGATCGGCCTCGCCGTTGGCGTCGAGGACACGTTCGTCCTCCACGAAGTTGCCGTACCACCCGGCGTCGATGCCGTGATTGGCCTTCATCGCGGCGGTGACCGGCGGGAGGAGGCGATCCCGCACGTACCGGATGGGCTCGGCGCGGCCGCTCTCGATCGTGTGGGGCACGTCGTAGGTCATCGAGAAGCGGTGGATCGAGCCGTTGGTGGCGTGGTTGTCGATGGTGAGCTCGGGCTCCCACACCTGCGCGACGCGCTCCTGGAGCACCCGCATCTCCGGCGCCTCCTGCCGCATGTAGTCGCGGTTCAGGTTGATGCCCGACGCGTTGACACGCGTGCCGACCAACATGGGCCCGATCTGCCCCTCCAACTTGGGGAGGTGGAGGCGGCGGTTGGCGGGGTCGACCGCGTCGTTGCCGTCGGGGTTGAAGAGGGGGACCACGACGAGCGTGACGTGGGCGAGCAGCTCGGCGCCCGCCGTACCGAGCGTGCCATCCAATAGATCCCGCACGAGCATGAGGCTCGCCTCCTTGCCCTCGACCTCGCCGGCGTGGATGCCGTTGAGGACGAGCACCACGGGGAGGCCCAGGCGGCGAGACGCCTCGGGGGTGCGAACGCCGTGCGCGGAGACGACGAGGAGGGGGAGATCCCGGCCCTGCGGGCTGGTCCCGAACGAGCTGACGTGCAGGCGCGGGTCGTTCCGCGCGGCGAGGCCGGCGACGAACGCCATCACGTCGGCGTGGAGGGAGGTCTCGGCGTAGCGGGTCGCTTCGGCGCGGGTCAGGAGGGGCACGGGGAGCTCCGGGGGGCGCCCCTCCCTATCTCGCGGAGGGCGGGCGCTCCTTGTGTTGCTGCGGCGAGCTGCGCTGCGGCGGTGCCCCCGAGGCGCGCGGCGCGGGCTTCATCCCGCCGCCCATGCGCTTGAAGAAGACCAGGAGCGAGCCGTCCGACATCACGACGGGCGAGGCGTCCGCGAGGCCGCCCCCGGCCTCCACCGCGTAGCTGTGGTCCTTGCTCGCGGTGCGGCCGCGCGCGTCGAAGCCGTAGCCCAGGAGGCCCGAGCCGCCGTGCGTGAGGTAGGCGAGCCCGCCGTTCGCCTCGTAGGCGCCGATGCCGACGCCGGGCACCACGCGATCCGCGGCGAGCCACGCGAGGCCGTCCGTGGAGGTGGCGACGCCGCTCGTGCCCTTCGGGTAGTCCGACATGAACATCACCCAGGTGGCCCCGGCCCGCGCGACCTCGACGTTGTCGGTGCTCGCGATGCGGACGCCGGGCTCGACGGCGAAGTTGACACCGTCGGTCGAGAGCGCCGAGCGGATGGGCACCGTCGTCTCGTAGGCCTCCTTGCGGGCCATGAAGTACATGCGGAGCCGACCGTCGTCGAGCTGGACGACGGACACGTCCACGAAGCTCTTGCGTTCGAGCGGGGCGTCGTCGAGGCGCACGGGCCGCGGGGTGGACCACACCACGCCGTCGGTGGAGCCGGTGACGACCGCCGTCGCGTCCTGCCCCTGGGACGCCCAGTTGGTGAAGTCCATGAAGTAGAGGAGGATGTTCCCCTTCTGGAGCGGGCCCACGTCCCGGGCGAGGCGGATGCCCTCCGGCGACTCACCCTTGGCGAACACCTTGCGCACGTCGCGCGCGTTGCCGCTCCGGTCGATGACGGCCGCGTACACATCGTTGTTGCGCGCGGGCTCGCCGCCGCCCCCCTTCGTGCCGGGCTGGGCGCCGGGCTGGGCGCCGGTGGGCGGGGTCGGCGGGGTGGACGTCGTGCCGGGGCCCGTGGGCGGGGTCGGCGGGGTCGGCTGCACCTGCGGGCCGGACTGCCCCTGGGCGAGCGAAGCGCCATCCGCGCACGCGACGCCGGCGACGCCGAGCGCCAGGAGGAGGGCGGCGCGCGAGGCGAGGAGACTGAGGGGCTTCACGGCGGGCTTCCGGGGGTGGCGGGAGCGTAGCCTACCGGACGCCGGGGAGGTCGGCCCAGCGCCCGACGGCGACCGGCGTGTCGTCCCCGAGGGCCGCGAGGTCGGGGAGCGCGCGCCGCTCCAGTGTCCCCCGCATCGTGTTCGCGACGAGCAGCTCCGCGCCGACGACGCGGAGACGCAGCGGCCCGAGCCCCCCAGCGATGGCGCGCCACGGCGGCACGCGCAGGCCCTCGATCGCGAGGCGGCCGGCCTCGACGAGGGTGTCGCCCTCGAGCACGACGAGGTCCTCGCCCTCCACCGCGACGATCCACCCCTCCCCCGCCGCGTGCACGACGAAGCCCTCGGGCAGCTCCGCGACGGCGACGAGCGTCGTGTCGCGGGCGTGCGCGCCGACCCACACGCGGTCCCCGTCCGGGACGAGCGCGAAGGGCGCGGTGTCCTCCGCGACGGGCAGCGGCGCGGCGCCGGGGACCGCGTAGAGCGAGGCGGTGCGCGGCTCGTAGGCGACCACCGCCCCGTCGAGCGCGGCGACGTCGAAGTGGTGGAGGGCGCCCGGCGTGGGGAAGTCACCGAGGTCGACCGTGCGGCCGTCGGTCCAGCGGAGGGCGCCGACGTGCGGATCGGTGAAGACGACGGTTTCGCCGTCCGCGGCGGCGGAGACGAGCGTGTCGTGGCCGGTGCAGAGCCCGTCCGCGCAGGCGGGGAAGAGCGTGTCCGCCACGTCCTGGGTGGCGCGCACGTCGAGCGTCGCGGGGTCGAGCGTCCACACCTCGCCGTCCTCCTGGCACGGCACGACGAGCCCGGCGTCGGTGGGGACGGTGACGAAGGGCCACCCGCACACGGACGCGACGGTGGCGGCGCCGTCGGGACCGATGCGCCACACTTCGTCGGTGAGGTGACTGCCGAAGAACACGGCACCGTCGGACTCGGCGAGGTGGTCGACGCTGAGGCCGAGGGGCTCCGTCCGTAGCAGCTCCTCGCCGGTCTCGGGGTCGATCGCGGAGACGCGGAGGGCGTCCTCGTTGGCGGCCCACAGCCGCTCGCCGTCGTCCGCGAGGAAGTGGATGGTCTTGTCGAGCTGAGCGCGCCACCGTACCGAGAGATCGGCGGCGAACGCGGTGACCAGCGAGGGGCCGCCCTCGTACGCGCCCGAGTCCGGGAGCGCGGCGCCCTGGCGGTTGGTGACGAGGAGGGTGTCGCCGCGGCGGTCCACCGCGAAGGTGTCGGAGCCGGTGTGCACGCGGCCGACCTCGGCGCCGTCGGCCAGCGCGATCACGTCGCCTTCGACGCGATCGGTGACGAACACGCGCCCGTCGAGGAGCGCGACGTCGTTGAGCCGCGCCCCCGCCACCTCCGCTTCCCAGGTCACGGTGCCGTCGCGCGCCACGAGGGCCACGCGTGCGTCGGGGCCCATGAGCACGGCGAAGGTGTCGCCGTCGACGTCGAGGGCGCTCGCCCACCCGGGGGCCGGCACGCGCTCGACGACGTCGGTGCCGTCGTGCCGGAGCAGCTCGGTGCGCGTCGCGACCCAGAGGTCGTTCCCGCTCACGGCGACGCCGCCGCCGAGGCCCTCGACCGCGACCGGGTCGAGCCAGGTATCGGTGGCGGTGTCGTAACGGCACAAGCGCCCGGCCTCCGTGTCGGTCACCCAGAGCACGGTCCCGACCGCGAAGAGGCGTGGGAAGAAGGCGTGATCCCCGCACCCGTCGCGCAGGTCGACCGCGTCGAGCCAGGCGCCGGTGTCGGCGTCCAGCACGGTGAGGAAGGGCACGTGGAGGCTGGAGACGTACACGCGGCGCGCGCGGGGCTCGCCGTCGGGGCGGGGCGCGGCGATGCCGTAGATGCCGACGGCGGGGGCGGGCGGGCCGATCCGGAGGACGCCGGGGCGCTCGACGGCGGGCGCCGGGGCGTCGACGGGGGGGGCGGCGCCGCCACCGCGGCACCCCCGCGAGGACGAGCCAGCCGATCGTGCCGCGCAGCCGCATCTGCACGGCTTACCTCGGGGGGCGCTACGCCGGCGACACGATCGCGGCGGGCTCGTCGTCACACACGGCCTCGACGATGCGGGTGACGGCGGCGCGGCGCGTGAGGAGGCCCACATGGCCGACATCGTCGAGCTCGATGGTGCGCGCGCCGGGGAGGTGGCACGTCTCCTGGGGGTAGACGATGAGGTCGTGCCGGGCGGCGATCGTCGTGAGGTGGGCGCTGCTCGGGAAGCCGGGGAGGTCCTGGAGGAGCGGCGAGCGGCGGCCGAGGCTTCGCACCGCGCCCGCGATGGGGAAGCCGCGGCCGGCGGCGGTGCCGGCGTGCGGGCTGGCGACGGTGACGATGCGGCGGAGGTGCGGCGCGAGGTCGGGGTGCGCGGCGAGCGCCATGCGCAACACGACGCCGCCCATGGAGTGCGCGACGACGTCGACGGTGCCGCCGGGCGCGACGGCGATGAGCTCGCGGAGGGCCCGCTCGAGCGGCGGGACGTAGGCGGCGAGCGGGCGGCCGGGGACGCCGAGGGAGACGGCGCGCGTGGGGCGGCCGCGGCGCTCGAGGGTGCGGCGCAAGCGGAGGAAGTTCGTGCCGTTCTGGGTGATGCCGTGGACGCACAACACCGGCGGCCCGCTCACGGGGCCCTCTGGCTCCCGAAGGGCGTCGGCCAGCGCGGCGCGCACGCGCCACCACATGAGCGTGACCATCGCGACGCCCTCCCCGAGCGCGTACCGCACGAAGGCACCCACGGGCAGCGCGGGCGCCTCGACGCCCTTATGCTGGTAGTACGCCCGCCATCGGAGCGCGGCGCCGAGCAGGTACACGCCGATGCCGATCGCGGGGGCGACGACCACGAGCGGCACGAGGAGGAGCAGGGGGTCCACGGCGACGAGTCTAAACACGCGACGGGCGCCGGGCACGCCGCTCGCGTTCCGCCCTCGTCGAGCGAGACTCACTGAGAGAACGATACGGGTGGCGGCACTACACCCGTACACCCCCGAGGTTCTCCGTGATCCTGCTCCTCCTCTCCCTGCTCGCCTGCTCGGGTTCGAGCGTCGTTATCGGCGATGAAACCGGCCTCTCGGGAGAGGGCACCGACCAGGACCGCGACGGCTACCTGGCCAGCGTGGACTGCGACGACGCGGATGCGAGCGTGCACCCGGGGGCGG
>CAJBVW010000195.1 GCA_903959175.1 uncultured Pseudomonadota bacterium | reverse complement strand
GGCAACCTGCCTTATTCTTTCCGTGACGAAGACCTGCAGCAAGCCTTTGCCGCACACGGTTCTGTTTCCAGCGCAAAAGTCATGATGGAACGCGACACGGGTCGCTCCAAGGGCTTTGGCTTTGTTGAAATGGGAAGCGACGCCGAAGCGCAAACCGCCATCAATGAAATGAATGGTCAGCAATTTGGCGGTCGTGGCCTGGTGGTCAACGAAGCGCGGCTCATGGAGCCACGTCCTCCCCGTAGCGGCGGCTTCCGCGGCGGCGCAGGTGGCGGCGGCGGTGGTGGCTACGGCGGCGGTGGTGGTGGCGGGCGTCAGGCCCCCCCGGACGACTCGCCCCCCTACACCCCGGACGACGACATCCCGTTCTAGGCCAGGCTCGCGCCCGACGCGCGCGCGCCTACCAGGCCCGTTCTTCACCGATGGGAGAGCGCTCGGCGTCCACCAGCCAGGTGTGGGCGCCGCGCACCCAGTGCTGCTCCAACGTCACGACCTCCACGCGCCCGCGTCGGATGTCGTAGCCCTCGATGCGCACCATCGCGGTGCCCTCGCGCGTCTCGGGCAGCCGCGCCTCCGGCAGCTCCTCCCCGAGCACGACCTGCACCACCGACACGTCAGTCACGCGCACCTGAGGGTCCGTCAGGAGGCGGCCGAGGCGGAGCTTCTCTTCGGACGTCTCGAGGAAGCCCGCGGCGCCGCCCACGTCGTTCCATCGTAACGCGAGCCAGTACGCGTTCGCCGCCGCGCCGAGCGTGCCCGTGTCGCGGTGGTCGCGCATCTTGAGGCGGGCGGCGGGGCTACAGGCGGTGAGCAGCAGGAGCAGCGGGAGGGCGAGGCGCATCGGCGCGGATATAGCGCACCATGCCCGTCGCCGCGCACCCCTCCGCGACCCCGCTCCTCCGCCGCGCGCGCACGCTCCTTGCCGTGGTCGGGCTCGCGGCCCTCGGGGCGGGCTGCGCCCCGTACCGCCTCCCCGTCGTGACCCATCCGGTCGGGGCGAGCGTATCGGTCGACACCAAGCATGTCGGCGTCGCGCCGATGGACGTGCCGGTGCCCCTGCTGAGCCACACCGACCTCCTGGTCGAGCTGAGCGGCTACCGCCCGCTCCACGCGCGCCTGGGCCTCTTCCGGCCACGCGCCATCGAGCTGCTGCTCGTGCCGGAGCACGGCGGCGCCGGCACCTGGGACCCCGCGCTCGCGAAGTAGCCCGCGCGGGACGGCGCGGGGCCGCGAAGCCCCGCGCGCGCCCACGCCCCTACAGGCCCTGCCCGGCCTTCTCCATGAGGGCGGACAGGCGCTTGCTGAAGCCGGCGGCGTCGTCCACCTGGCCCTCGGCGATCTTCGCGTAGTCGAGCAGCAGGAGCGCCAGCGGCTCGGCGGACTCACCCTTGCCGTCGCGGTGCAGCGCCACGAGCTTCTGCACGAGCGGGTGCTCGGGGTTCACCTCGAGGATGCGCTGGGCCTTCGGCCCCTCCTGACGCGCGGCGCGGAGGATGCGCTCGAGGTTGGCGCTCACGCCCCAGTCGGAGTCGACGAGCACGGCGGGGCTGTCGGTGAGGCGCTTGCTCGGGCGCACGCTGGCCACCGAGCCCGAGAGCAGCCCGCCCAGCCAGGTGGCGAAGGGCTCGGCCTGCTTGCGGGCCTCCTCGGCGATGGGGTCGTCCTCAGTGGCCTCGTCGAGGTCGCCACGGGCCACGCTCTTGAGCGGCGTGCCGTCGAACTCGGTGAGGTTCATGACCACCCACTCGTCGACGTGGTCGGAGAGGAGGATGACCTCCAACCCCTTCTTCTTGAAGCGCTCGAGCTGGGGGCTCGCCTTCATCCGGTCGAGGTCCTGGCCGGTGATGTACCAGATCGCGTCCTGCCCCTCCTTCATCCCGGCCTTGATCGCGGACAGATCGCGCCAGGGCTCCTCCACGGTGGTGGCGGTGGTGCGGAACCGGAGGAGCGGCGTGAGCGCGTCCTTGTTGTCGCTGTCCTCGGCGATGCCCTCCTTGAGGGTGGCGCCGAAGTTCTCCCAGAAGGTCTGGTAGGTCGCGGGCTCCTCGCGGCCGAGCTCCTTGAGGCGGCGCAGGAGCTTCTTCACGATCTGCTTGCGGATCGCGTTGATGACCGGCGTGTTCTGGAGGAGCTCACGGCTCACGTTCAGGGCCACCTCGGGCGCGTCCACCACGCCGCGGGCGAAGCGGAGGTACCGGGGCAGGAAGGCCTCGGCGTGTTCCAGCACGAGCACGCGCCGCTGGTAGAGGCGCAGGCCGCGCTTCACGTCCGGCTGGTCGAGGTCGAACGGGCGCTTCGGCGGGAAGAAGAGCACGGCGCTGAACTCGAGCGGGGCCTCGCTGCGGAAGTGGGTCCACGCGAGGGGGTCCTGGTAGTCCCCGGCGATGTGCTTGTAGAACTCGGTGTACTCCTCGTTCTTCACTTCCTGCGGGTTGCGGGACCACAGCGCGGTGGACTGGTTGATCCGCTCGTCGTTGAGGTACACGCCGTACTGCAGGAAGTCGGAGTGCTTCGAGACGATCTCGCGGATGCGGTCGTCCTCGAGGAACTCGACCGCGTCCGACCGCATGTGGAGGATCACGTCGGTGCCGCGGGTCGCGCGGACGCCCGGCTCGATCGAGAAGGTGCCGGTGCCCTCGGAGGCCCAGTGCACGGCCTCGGCGTCGGGCTCGGCGGAGAGGGAGATGACCTCGACGCGGTGGGCGACCATGAAGCTGGCGTAGAAGCCCACGCCGAACTGGCCGATGAGCCCCTCGGCGCTGGCGCCGCGCTCCTTGAGCGTCTTGGCGAAGGCCTTCGTGCCCGAGCGCGCGATGGTCCCGAGGTGCTCGATCGCCTGCTCGCGGGTCAGGCCGATGCCGTTGTCGGACACGGTGATCGTGCCCTTGTCCTTGTCGAGCGTGACGGTGATGCCGGGCTCGCCCTCGGCAGGGCGCAGATCGTTGCGCTGCAAGCTGGAGAAGCGCGCGCGGTCCAGGGCGTCGGACGCGTTGGAGACGAGCTCCCGGAGGAAGATCTCACGGTCCGAGTAGAGAGAGTGGACGACGAGCTCCAGCAGCTGCTGGACCTCGGCTTGGAAGGGGAGGGTATCGGACATGGTGCGCTCCGTCTGAGGAAGGGGCCCCGAGATAGGAACGCCTCCCGACGACGTCAAGCGCCTTCGACCGAGATCCTCCAATCGGGATAGAAGGGCGGGTCGTTACGAGGGAAGCCAGTGGAATCGTTTGCACGCCTGCTCGTGCCTATCCAGATCGAAGAAGAGATGCGCTCTTCGTACCTGGACTATTCGATGTCCGTCATCGTCGGGCGCGCCCTCCCCGACGTGCGAGACGGCCTAAAGCCCGTCCATCGCCGCGTCATCTACGCGATGCTGCGCAACGGCCTTCTGCACAACCGCGCCTACCGCAAGTGCGCGAATGTCGTCGGCGAGGTGCTCGGCAAGTACCATCCGCACGGAGACGCCTCGGTGTACGACGCGCTGGTCCGCATGGCCCAGCCGTGGAACATGCGGTACCTCCTGGTGGACGGGCAGGGCAACTTCGGCAGTGTCGACGGGGACAACGCCGCGGCCTACCGCTACACCGAATGCCGGATGACCGCGCTGGCGGAGCAGCTCGTCGTCGACATCGACAAGGAGACCGTCAACTTCATCCCTAATTTCGACGGCAAGAACGAGGAGCCCGAGGTCATGCCCTCGGCCTTCCCGAACCTGCTGGTGAACGGGTCGGAGGGCATCGCCGTCGGCATGGCGACGAAGATCCCGCCGCACAACCTCACCGAGGTCATCAACGGCCTGCTCGCCCTCATCGAGGAGCCCGAGATCGGCATCGACGGGCTGATGAAGTACATCCTCGCCCCGGACTTCCCCACCGCGGGGACGATCTACGGCTACGAGGGCGTCCGCGAGGCCTACAACACCGGCCGCGGCAAGCTCATCGTTCGCGGCAAGATCGACTTCGAAGAGGTCGAGGGTCGCGAGGCGATCATCATCACCGAGCTGCCCTTCCAGGTGAACAAGGCGCGTCTCCAGGAGGAGATCGCCGACCAGGTCAAGGAGAAGCGCCTCGAGGGCATCCACGCCATCCGCGACGAGTCGGATCGCCAGGGCATGCGCGTCGTCATCGAGCTCAAGCGGGACGCCGTGCGCGAGGTGGTCGTCAACCACCTCTACAAGCAGACCCAGCTCCAGAACACCTTCGGCATCATCTTCCTCGCGATCGTCCAGCAGCGCCCGCAGATCCTGAACCTCAAGGAGATGCTCCAGTACTACCTGGGCCACCGCCGCGAGATCACGCTCCGCCGCACCCGCTACGAGCTCCGCAAGGCCCGGGACCGCGCCCACATCCTTGAGGGTCTGCGCATCGCGCTCGACCACATCGACGCGGTCATCGCCCTCATCCGCGCCTCCCGCACCACGGACGAGGCCCGTCAGGGCCTCATGGACAGCTTCGCGCTCTCCGAGGTCCAGTCGCAGGCCATCCTCGACATGCGCCTGCAGCGCCTCGTCGGCCTCGAACGTGACAAGATCGAGGACGAGTACAAGGAGCTCATGGGCCGCATCGAGTGGCTGCTCTCGGTCCTCGGCAACGAGAAGATCCTCCTCGGCGTCATCAAGACCGAGCTCACCGCCGTGCGCGACGAGTTCGGGGACGCCCGCCGCACCCAGATCGTGGCCGACAGCGGCTCCCTCTCGCTGAACGACCTCATCGCGGAAGAAGAGCAGGTCGTGACCCTCTCCCGCCTCGGGTACATCAAGCGCACGTCCATGACCGAGTTCCGCATGCAGAAGCGCGGCGGCATGGGCAAGACCGGCATGAACACCCGCGAGGAAGACGTCGTGACCGACCTCTTCCTCGCCAACACCCACGGCTACATCCTCGTGTTCACCAACACGGGGCGCCTGTACTGGGTGCGCGTGTACGACCTCCCCGAGGCCGCGCCGAACGCCCGCGGCAAGCCGATCATCAACTTCGCGCAGCTCGCCACCGGCGAGAAGGTCGCGGCCGTCGTGTCCGTGAAGGACTTCGGCGAAGCGGTGGACCTCGTTTTCGTGAGCCGCCGCGGCTTCGTGAAGCGCACGCCCCTCTCCGCGTACGGCAACGTGCGCGCCGTCGGCCTCACCGCCTGCGACCTGGTCGACGGGGACGAGGTCCTCACCGTCTCCATCGCCGAGCGCGGCGCCGAGCTCCTCCTCGCCACGAAGCGCGGCCGCGCGCTCCGCTTCGCGGGCTCGAAGGTGCGCGAGATGGGCCGCGTCGCCCGCGGCGTGCGCGGCATCAAGCTCAAGAACGAGAACGACGCCGTGGTCGACCTCGCCGTGCTCCCCGCGGCCGGCGTGTCCTTCCTCGTGACCGTGACCGCCAAGGGCTACGGAAAGCGCACCCCGCTCGCCGACTACCCGCAGAAGGGCCGCGGCACCGGCGGCGTGCTCGACATCGCGGCGGACGCCCGCAACGGTGACGTCGTCGCCACCCGCGCCGTCGACGACGGGGACCAGCTCCTCCTCATCACGGACAGCGGCCGCGTCATCCGCATGAAGGTGGACGACATCCGCCTCGTCGGGCGCCGCACCCGCGGCGTGCGCCTGATGCGCCTCTCGGAAGACGAGAGCATCGTGGCCGTCGAGCGCGTGCTCAAGGCCACGGTCGAGGCCGTGGGCGACGTGCTGGTGCCTGAGGACAAGCCCCCCGAGGCCGAAGGCGACGAGACCGTCGAGACCATCGACGACGTCGCCGACGAAGCCGACGACGAAGGCGACGAAGGCGAGGCCGACGAGTGACGGTACGTGTCCCGGCGCGGGCGGGTGCGGTAGGCTCCAGGCCATGATCGGGACCGCCGCGCGCCGCTACCTCCTCGGGGCCATCGTCCTGCCCGGGGCGGTGGGGGCGGTGGGCCTCGCGGCGCTGCTCGGGCCATGGTCGCCCCTCGCGCTCGACGGCGCGAACGCCCGCTACACCGCGGGCGACAGCATGGGCGCGGAGACCGCCTACGCCGCCCTCACGGAGAGCTGGCGCGCCCCCGGCACCCGCGCGGAGGCCGCCACCCGCGCCGGGCTCCTCGCGCTCGCCCGCGGCGACGCGCGGGAGGCCGCGGAGCGTCTCCGTCGCGCGGTCGACCTGCAGCCCGACGCCGACCGGCGCGCCGAGGTCCGCGCGCAGCTCGCAGGGATCTACCGCGATCAACTCGAAGACCCCGTGCGCGCCGCGGAGGCCTACGAGGCCGCCGCGCTCGACCGCGAGGGCGCCGCGTCGCTCGTCGCGGCCGCGGTGTGTTGGGAGCGCGCCGGGAGCCCGGATCGGGCCTTGGACCTCTGGATGCGCGCGATGAGCGCGCCCGGGGACGCCTCGGCGCGCGCCGAGGCGGCGGCCGGGCTGCTCCGCGCCGAGCGGGCGATGGGCGCTGTCGCCGAGGCGGAACCATGATTCTCTGGCTGTTGGCCTGCGTCCCCGAAGCCACCCAGGAAGAGGACACCGACACCAAGGCGGTCGACACCGACACGAGCGCCGAGGCGCTCGCCGCGGATGACGAGCGCGTGCGCGCCCTCACCGACCTCCCCGAGGGCGACTCCCCCTGCGCCGAGCCCGTGCTCGTCCGCATCCTCGAGACGGTCGACGGCGACACCTTCCACGCCCTCCCCGAGGGCGAGGACCGCTACTTCTCCGTGCGCGTCATCGGCATCGACACCCCCGAGGTCCAGCACGACGACCCCGCCGAGTGCTGGGGCAACGAGGCATGGGACTGGGCAGAAGCCCGCCTCGGCGGCCGGCTCGCCTGGCTCACGTTCGACGGCGAGTGCCTCGACGCCTTCGACCGCACCCTCGCCTACGTCATCCGCGGCAACGACGAAGACGACTTCTTCAACCGCGCGCTCGCCCGCAACGGGATGGCCACACCGTTCCCGTTCCCGCTGACGGACACCTACGAGGACGAGATCGCGGACGACGCCGAGGCCGCGCGGAACGAGGGCCTGGGCCTGTGGTCTGCCTGCGATCGTTGACGCGTCGATGCAACGGCGTTAACGCTGGCGGCCCTCGGGGGGCTCCCCCTCGAGAGCGTCTTTTCAAGGCCGTGCACGGTGTCGTCAAGTGAGCGACCGGATGAAGGAAAACGGGAATTGGACCCGGGCGTGGAAGGCCACCGCCCATGTGTCCGCTCTCCCCGTCTCCACCATCGCGGGCGGCCTGATCGGCGTCGCGCTCGACCGTTCGCTCGCAAGCGGCTGGATCTTCACCACCGTCTTCGGGCTCCTCGGCTTCGCCGCCGGGGTGTGGCAGCTCTTCCGAGGTCTCCAGAAGCTCTCCGATGATGACCCCCGCGACCATCCTCCGTGACAGCGCCATCGCGGGGCTCGTATTGAGCCTCCTCGGTGGGCTGGGCGGCGTGGCCTTCGCGGGCGCGGTCGCCGCCGGTGCGCTCGGCAGCATCGTGAACCTCGCGCTCCTCGTCCGCCTCGTCTCGGGCGCCGTCCCCGAGCTTTCCGGCCTGTTCCTGGCCCGGCTGCTCCTCAAGCACCTCGCCGGCGCCGTCCTCCTCTTCGCGCTCGTCGCCAATCTGCCCGCTGCGCCGGTGCTGATCGGCTTCTGCTCGGTGCTGTTGGCGCTCGCCGCCCGCGCGCTCCTGGCGCTCGTCGGCAACCCCGCGGCCACCTCCACCCCGGAGCCTGGATGATCTCCCTGCTCACCCTGCTCGTCGCCAGCACCCCCAGCGCCCAGGCGAGCGACTTCTCGTGGTTCCAGCTCGTGCCGGGCTTCGAGAAGGGCGGCGCCGCCGCCCAGATGCTGCATCTGGACGAGTCGCACGGCGCCTCGGCGTTCCTCATCCCCACCGTGTGGGGCATCGTCGTCTTCATCCTCGGGCTGGCCTTCGTGGCCCGCATGGGGATCCAGGGCGCGCTCGCGAAGGGCGGCACCGCCGCCTACGTCCCGGACTCCGGGCTCACCGTGCGCAACGCCTTCGAGATCGTGATCGAGTGGCTGTACGACCTGGTGCAGGGCCTCGTCGGGAAGCACGAGGCCAAGGCCTTCTTCCCGCTCATCGGCACCCTGTTCTTCTACGTGCTCATCTCGAACCTCGCGGGCTTCGTCCCGGGGCTCCTGCCGCCGACCGAGAGCTTCTCGCACAACCTCGCATTGTCGCTCTGCGTCTTCGTGGTGTTCAACTACGCGGGGCTCTCGCGCCAGGGCTTCGGGTACATCAAGCACCTCGCCGGTCCGATCGCCCTGCTCGCTCCCGCGTTCCTCGTGCTCGAGACGATCTCGCTCCTCATCCGCCCCGTGTCCCTCACGGTGCGGCTGTCGGTCAACATCTTCGTCGACCACCTGCTCCAGGGCATCGCCCGCTCCCTTGGCGACACCTTCCTCGGCATGCTCGGCGCCGCGGTGCTCCCGGTCCCGATCTACTTCCTCGGCCTGCTCGTGTGCGTCGTGCAGGCGTTCGTCTTCGCGCTCTTGACCACCATCTACGTCAGCTTGTCCGTCGCGCACACGGACGAGCATCACGCTCACTGATTTACACCGGAGGATCGATGAATTCCAAGCTTCGCTCTGCCGCCCGCGTGGCGGTCCTGTTCGCCGCGTCGACGGGCATGGCCTTCGCGGCCTCGGATCCCAACACCGCCAGCACCTGGGGCCCCGGCCTCGGCGCCGGTCTCGCCATCGGCCTCGCGGCCCTCGGCGGCGGTCTCGGCCAGGGGCGCACCGCCACGGCGGCCCTCGAAGGCATGGCCCGCAACCCCCAGGCGGCCGGCCAGCTCCAGACCCCCATGCTCATCGCGCTGGTCTTCACCGAGACCCTCACGCTCTTCAGCATCGTCATCGCCGGCAAGCTCTCGGGCCTGTTCTAGTATCAGGCGCGGCACCTGCCGTACGCGACGCCCGCTCCCTCCCCAGGGTGCGGGCGTCTGCCGTTTTGCCCCTCCCCGCCGCGGCCGAATTCGCCCGCTCGACGGCGGGGCGCCTGCACGAATGCGGGCCGATCGGGAATCCGGAGCCCCGCCGACGGTTACAATCCCGTGCCCGCGGCCAGAACGCGGCCATCCGTGGAGGTCGAATGCTCTCGTTGCTGCTCGCCGTCTCGCTCGCCGAGGCCAAGCCCAAGAAGACCAAGGCTCCCCCGCCGCCCCCCCAGGGCTGGCACCGCGAAGAGGGCTGGTCGGGCGACTGCTACTACCCGATCGACTACGCGACGATGGGCGAGGGCGAGAAGAAGATGGCCCGCCAGACGGCCCTCGAGGAGATGAAGAAGCAGTGGGAGGGCGCCCGTGAAGACGGCGTCACCTTCGACGCCAACCTCATCGACGAGGTCGACACCGTCCTCCTCGGCCGCCCGACGAACATCGAGGCCATCAGCCGCGGCAACCTCGAGCAGTGCATCGCCGTCCGCAAGGGCGGGGACATCGGCGCGTGGCAGTCCTACCTGTCCGCCCTCCCCGCGAAGCTCACGGCGGGCGAGTGCCTCCAGCCGCTGACCTACACGCTGTTCGACTACCTCGACATCGGGAAGACCTGGCAGCGCCCGATCGGCCTCTGCAAGGGCGACAAGGCGCACATCGTCGCGAGCGCCAAGGACAGGTACCGCACCTCCGACGCCGGCGCCTGGATCACCGTCGAGGGGGACGGCACGAAGGCCACCTCCGCCGAGTACCCCTGCAACATCGAGGGATGTATGGGCGGGATGCTGGTCGGAAAGTTCGTCACCGACTCCGGCGTCGAGACCGTGTTCCCCATCGGGACCGAGCTCCTGTTCGTCGCGCCCGAGCACGGCACCATCAGCTTCTCGATCAACGACACCATCTGGTACGACAACAAGTGGTTCAAGTCGGCGACGATCGAGGATCGCACGTCCCTCACGATCGAGCCCGGCTAAGCGCCGGTGCGCGCCCGCCAGCGGTGGCTCTTCGCGGTCCTTCCCCTCCTGATCCTCGGGTTCGGGGGTGAGGGCGCCCTGCGCCTCGCCGGCTGGCCCAAGAAGGATCCAGGCCGCGAATTCACCCACGGGGACGTGTACTGGGTCGAGCAAGGCTCGCTCCACCTCGAGCCCTTCCCCCACAAGGAGACGGGCGGCACCTTCCGCGTCAGCACGGACGCCAACGGCCTCCGCACCCCGCTCCACGCCGAGAAGAAGCCCGACGGCGTCTTCCGCGTGATGACGCTTGGCTGCAGCACCACCTTCGGCTGGGGCGTCGACGACGACGCCACGATGCCCGCGCGCCTCGAGGCGCTCCTCGGCGAGGCCGGCCACCCCGTCGAAGTCATCAACGGCGGCCAGCCGGGGCACTCCTCCTTCCAGGGCCTCTGGCTCTGGGACAAGACCCTCGCGCGCTACGAGCCCGACCTCGTCATCTTCGGCTACGTCGTCCAGGACGCGCGCATGGTCGCCTACAGCGACTCCTCCCAAGCGCTCCTGCAACAGAACGCCGACTTCCTCAAGCAGAGCCTCCTGCACCAGTCGCGCCTCTACATGGGCGGCAAGCAGCTCCTCGCCGCCTGGCAGATCCGCAACAAGGACGTCGCGGCGAACAGCACCGTCAACCGCGTCCCGCCGGACGAGTACGTCGAGAACATCCGGGCGTTCAAGGCCCGCGCGGACGCCGTGGGCGCGAAGTTCGCCCTCTTCGGCTTCCCCCTCGAGCGCGCCGGCTACACCGCCGAGCACCGCGGCGTGCTGCGCTCCGCCTCCGAGGTCCTCGGCGTCCCCTACCACGACCCCCAGGCCGACTTCGAGCGCTGGTCCGCCGGGGAGACCCTCTTCTTCCCCCAGGACCGCGGCCACGCCAACGCCGCCGGCCTCGACAAGATCGCCAAGGGGATGGCCCAGTTCCTGATCGCGGAGCGGCTCGTCCCCTGAGTGGGGGGAAGGAGAGGCCAGGGCAGACGGACCGCGCCGAGCCGCGGCCGCTGCGGAGGCGGCACGGGCGGGGCGCGTCCCCACGCACACCCGCGCATCGATCCGGAGCGGCGAGTCTGCTACCCTTGCGGCCATGCGGAACAGCGCGCTCGTCCTGCTCACCCTCAACGAGATCGAGGGCCTCGAGGCCCTCTGGGATCGTCTCCCCATCGGCGAGTTCGCCGAGGTCTTCGCGGTCGACGGCGGCAGCAAGGACGGCACGCTGGAGTTCTTCGCGTCGCGCGGGATCCCCGCGGTCATCCAACCGATCCGCGGGCGCGGCGTCGCCTTCCGCGTCGCGGCGGAGGCCTCCCGCGCCGAGCGCCTCGTCTTCTTCAGCCCCGACGGCAACGAGGACCCCGCCGACATCGTCCGCCTCGACGATCTCCTCGTCGGCGGCGCCGACCTCGCGATCGCGCGTCGCTTCGGCCCCGGCGCCGTGAACGAGGAGGACGCCGAGATCATCCGCCTCCGCGCCCGCGTCAACGACACGCTCTCGCGCCTCGCCAACGGGCTCTTCGGCACCGGCGGCCCGCGCGTGTACGACACGATCAACGGCTTCCGCGCGCTCCGCCGCGAGGCCCTCCTCGCGCTCGGCACCACCGTGAAGCGCTTCCCGATCGAGTACCAGATCACGATCCGCGCGCTCCAGCGCGGGTGGACCATCGCGGAGCTCCCCACGAAGGAGGGCGCGCGCATCGGCGGCGAGCGCAAGGCCGCGTCCTGGCCGGTCGGCGTCGACCACCTCAAGGTGCTCGCCACCGAGCTCGCCAACGCGCGCGTGCTGGCCCCATGAGCCCCGAGGGGCGCGCGGCGCTCGCGGCGCTGATCCACGCGGAGATGCCCAACCTCCCGGTCGAGGCCCACGACGCCGCCACCGGCCACCCCCTCTGCGTGGTCGGCTTCGGCCCCGACGAGGTCTTCGCGGCCACCGAGGCGATGATCACCACCGAGGTCACGATGGGGGCGCGCACCCGCGCCTTCGAGGCCGCGTGGGCCGCCCGCTGCGGCCGCGCGCACGGCGTGATGGTGAACAGCGGCTCCTCCGCGAACCTGCTCCTCCTCGCCGCGCTCGTCGAGACCGGCCAGCTCTCCCCCGGCGACGAGGTCCTCGTACCCGCCGTCGGGTGGTCCACCAGCCTCTTCCCCGTCGCCCAGGTGGGCCTCGTCCCCGTGATCGTGGACGTGGATCCCCGCACCTTGTGTATGGACCCCGCGAGCGCCGCCGCCGCACGCACGCCGCGCACTCGCGCCGTGCTCGCCGTCCACCTCCTCGGCCAGGCCGCCGAGATGGGCGCCTACGACGACCTCCTCGTCCTCGAGGACGCCTGCGGCGCGCACGGCGCCACGATCGGCGGGCGCCCCGTCGGCGGCGTCGGCCTCGGCGGCACGTTCAGCTTCTTCTTCTCGCACCACATCACCACGATCGAGGGCGGCATCGTCGTCACCGACGACGCGCAGCTCGCCGACGCGATGCGGTCCCTGCGCGCGCACGGGTGGGTGCGGGAGCGCTCCGACCGCGCCGCGCTCGAGGCCGCCTCGCCCGAGATCGACCCCCGCTTCCTCTTCGTGTCGCCCGGCTACAACCTGCGCCCCACCGAGCTCGCCGCGGCCTTCGGCCTCGTGCAGGACCGCCGGCTGGACGCGTGGGTGGCCCGCCGCCGCGCGAACCACGCCGACTGGTCCGCGCGCCTCGCGGGGGTGCGCGGCCTCACCGTGTTCCCCGAGGCGCCCGGCACCACGCACGCCGGCTTCGCCTTCCCGATGCTGGTCGACGGCGACCGCGCCGGATGCATGGCCGCCCTCGAGGCCCGCGGCATCGCCACCCGGCCCATCTCGGGCTCCAACCTCGCCCGCCAGCCCGCCTTCGCGCGCGTCCCGGCGCTGACCCCCGTGCCCCTCCCCGTGGCGGACGCCGTCCACACCCGGGGCTTCTTCGTCGGCAATTCCCATGCCTTCGGCGCCGACCACGGCGTCCGGCTGGCCGCCGCCCTAGCGGCCTGGAGCGCGTCTTGAGCACCGTCCTCTCCCCCGGCCCCGCGCACCGCATCGTCGTCACGGGGGGCGCCGGCTTCGTCGGGTGCGTGCTCGTCCCCCACCTGCTCGCCGAGGGCTATCGGGTCCACGTGGTCGACTCGCTCCGCTTCGGCGGCGACGGGCTCCTCCAGAACTTCATCCACCCGAACTTCAGCTTCGCCGAGGCCGACGTCCTCGACTCTGCCCGCATGCGCAAGGAGCTCGCGGGCGCGGACACCGTGGTGCACCTCGCGGCGATGGTGGGCTACCCCATCTGCAAGAAGTTCCCGGAGGAGGCCCGGCGCACCAACGTCGGCGGCGCCGAGGTCGTGCTCGGCGAGATGCCCGCCGAGGCCGGCCTCATCTACTTCTCCACCGGCTCGAACTACGGCGAGGTCGTGGGCGTCTGCGACGAGGACACCCCGCTCAACCCGCTGTCGCTCTACGGCGAGACGAAGACCCGGGCCGAGATGATGTGCATGGAGCGCCCGAACTCGGTCGCCCTGCGCTTCGCCACCGCCTTCGGCCTGTCCCCGCGCATGCGGCTCGACCTCATGATCAACGACTTCACCTATCAGGCGTTGGTCAACCGCTACCTGCTCGTCTACGAGCGCCACTTCCGCCGCACGTTCATCCACGTGCGCGACATGGCGCGGGTCGTGCCGCACCTCCTCCGCAACTGGGAGGGCGCCCGCAACAGCCGGCTCAATGTCGGCCACGAGTCGATGAACTTCACGAAGGAGGAGCTCGCCACGCACCTCAAGGCGAAGCTCGACTTCCAGCTCTACTTCGCGGACGTGGGCTCGGACGAGGACAAGCGGGACTACGAGGTGAGCTATGCGCGGATCCGCGCCCTCGGCTTCGCCCTCGACGTCGACATCCAGCGCGGCCTGGACGAGCTCCTGAACGGCCTGCGCATGATCCGCATCCGGAATCCGTACAGCAATGTCTGACGCGACAGATGAGTGAGCTGCGGGGCGCGCGCGTCCTCGTCACCGGGGCGAACGGCTTCTTCGGCCGTCACCTGGTGGACGCGCTCGCCGCGGCCGGCGCGACCCCCCTCCCCGTCGGTCGGCACGACGCCGACCTGCGCGAGGGCGACCAGGTCCGCGCGCTCTTCGCCCGCCTCGCCCCCGACCACGTCGTACACGCGGCCGTCACCGGCGGCGGCATCGGCTGGATGCGGGCCCACCCGGCGGACGCGTTCACCGACAACGTGCGCATGACCACCGAGGTCCTCGACGCCGCCTGGCGCGCCGGCGTGCGGCGCTTCTGTGGCGTGTCCTCCGCGTGCGCCTACGCCGTGGACGCCGTGCAGCCCATGCGCGAGGAGGCCCTGTACGCGGGGCTCCCCGAGCCCACCAACGGGCCCTACGGGCACGCCAAGCGCGCGATGATGGTGCAGGGCGCCGCCTACGCGGAGCAGCACGGCTTCGACTGCGTGTTCGCCGTCCCCACCAACCTCTACGGCCCCGGCGAGTCGACGGACCTCGGCCGCGCCCACGTCGTCGGCGCGCTCCTGCGCCGCTTCGAGGACGCCCGCCGCACCGGGGCCCCCGAGGTGCTCTGCTGGGGCACCGGCCGCGCCACGCGGGACCTCCTGCACGCGCGCGACGCCGCCGCCGGCGTCCTTGCCCTGCTCGCGCGCGGCGCCGGGCCCGGGCCCGTCAACCTCGGCAGCGGAGACGAGCGGACCATCGC
>CAJBVW010000194.1 GCA_903959175.1 uncultured Pseudomonadota bacterium | reverse complement strand
GACGCCGCCGCCGCCGCGCACGCCGAGGCCATCGCCGCGGACGGGGCCTACGCGCCTGCGCTGTTCGCGGCCGCGGTGCTGGCGCGGGGCCGCGGCGAGGACGATGCCGCGGCCGCGCTCTTGCGGCGCTTTCTGACCGCGGAGGAGAAGGGCGGGGGCATGGAGGGCTGGGCCCTCCTGATGCTCGGCGAGCTGGACGCCGCGCAGACCCGCTTCCGCCGCGTGGTCGAGCAGGATCCGCGCAACCGGTGGGCGTGGGAGGGCCTCGCGGAGGTGGGGAAGCGTCGTAACGACGAGACCGCCGAGCGCGCGGCGCTCCAGAAGATCCTCTGGCTCGATCCGGCGCACAAGGCGGCGCTCGGCCGCCTGTCCGTACTCGACGCGAAGCGGTAGCGTTGGCGAACTTCCTCCCTCGGGCGCGAGGTTGGCCGCGCGCCGGCGGCGATGCATCATCGGGTCGCCGGATCGGGGCGCCGGATCGCCCCCGGGGGCCGCCGCGCGGGATAAATGGGGTGCCGCCCGACGACCCGGGCACCGGGGGAGCCGTCATGACCCGCATCCATTCTGGCCTGTTCCGCAAGGCGCTCGTCGTCGAGCATCCCGACACCGTGCTGGACGAGCTCCTCGAGGCCGACGGGCTGCTCGTCGAGCGCGCCTCCGAGGTGCCCGACGAGGCCGGGCTCATCCGCATGCTCAACGCGGGGCGCCACCAGGTGCTCTTCAAGCGCAGCCGCGTGCCGGTGACCCGCGCGGTGATCGAGGCCTGCCCGGACCTGTACGCGGTCCAGCTCTGCTGCATCGGGGACGACAGCGTCGACAAGCGCGCGTGCGCCGACCACGGCGTGCTCGTGTTCAACGACCCGGTGAGCAACGGCCGCAGCGTCGTCGAGCTCGCGATCGCCCACCTCATCGCGCTCTCGCGCCGCCTGTACGAGACGAACGAGCACACGCGCGCCGGCGGCTTCGACAAGTCCCAGGTTGAACGCTTCGAGATCCAGCACCGCGTGCTCGGCATCCTCGGCCTCGGCAACATCGGCCGGCAGGTCGCGCGGGCCGCCGAGGCGCTCGGGATGAAGATCCTGTTCCACGACACGCGGGAGGTCGCGCGGGAGATCGGCGTGGAGATGGGCTGGGAGGAGGTCGCGACGATCGACGCCCTGTTCCGCCGCTCGGACTGCGTGAGCGTGCACGTCAGCGCGGAAGACGCTCGCTCCCAGAGCAACCGCGCCCTGCTCACCGCCGAACACTTCGCGCAGCTCGCTGCCGATCGCCCCGGGCCGTCGCCGCGTCTGTTCCTCAACCTCGCGCGCGGCTTCCTCTACGAGCCCGACGACCTGCTCGCCGCCATCGACGCCGGGCACGTCGGCCGCGCCGCGGTGGACGTGTACCCCGAGGAGCCGCGCGGCAGCGGGCCCTGGTCCAACCCCTACGCCAGCCAACCGCGCGTCGCGACGACACCGCACCTCGGCGCCGCCACGCTCGACGCCCAGCCGCGCATCGCGCGTCGGGTCGCGCAGACGTTCCGGGCCTTCAACCGCCAGGGCGCCCTGCGCGACTGCATCTATCGGCCGCGGCTGCTGCTCGGGCTCGGCGAGATCGCGCCCGGGAGCACGCTGCTCGCCGTCGTCCACTCCACGCGCCGCGGCTCCCGCAAGGCCCTCCAGGACGCGATCTTCGAGGCCGGCGCCTCCAACCTCTCCACCGTCCACCAGGACTTCGAGGACTACGGCATGGCCTTCGACCTGTCCGCGATCGACCGCCCCCTCGACGACGATCAGCTCCGCCGCGTCCTCCACCACGCCGCCGACCTCACCGGCGAGGCCGGCTCCATCCGCAGCATTCGCCAGGTCACGCTCGCATGATTGGATCGTTCAACGCCGAGATCGAGGGTGCGATCCTCCGGGCCCTGCTCCAGGGGTGGCGCGACCTCAACTACTTCCACTTCAAGGACGCGCTGGTCCTGCCGCGCTTCGAGCTCTCCGACAACGACCAGCACCTCGGCGAATGGCGCCGCCTGCACCGCACGATCGCCTTCTCGCGCGCGTTCGTGCGGAGCCAGCCGTGGGGCGTCGTGCTCGAGGTGCTCAAGCACGAGATGGCGCACCAGTACGCGCACGAGGTGCTCGGCGCCGTCGACGAGACCGCGCACGGCCCCGCTTTCCGCGCCGTCTGCGCGCGGCTTGGCATCGACACGAGCGCCTCGGGGCTCCCGACGGAGGGCGCGGTCGACGCCGAGCAGGAGAAGGCGCTCCGTCGCGTCACGCGGCTGCTCGCGCTCGCGGAGAGCCCGAACGCAAACGAAGCACAGGCCGCGATGAACGCCGCGCGCAAGCTGATGCTCCGCTACAACATCGACACCCTGCCGACCGGCCACTCCTTCCGCCACCTCGGCGAGCCCACCGGCCGCACCCAGGAGTCCGACCGCTGGCTCGCGACCGTGCTCGGGCAGCACTTCTTCGTGTCGGTGATCTGGGTGCCGTCCTTCGACGCGAACACGGGGAAGACCGGGCGCGTCCTCGAGATCTCCGGCACGGCGCCGAACCTCGAGCTCGCGGCGTACGTCCACACGTTCCTCAAGGAGACGGGCGAGCGGCTCTGGCGGGCGCACAAGCGCGAGCACGGCATCCGCGCAGACAAGGAGCGGCAGCGCTTCATCGCCGGGGCGATGCGCGGCTTCCACGAGAAGCTGACCGAGGGGGCGCGCGAGAGCCGCGAGGAGGGCCTCGTGTGGGTGGGTGACCCGAAGCTCGCCGAGTACCACGCCAAGCGCCACCCCAGCGTGCGCAGCGTCAAGTACGGCGGCGCCGCTCGGACGGAGGCGTGGGAGCAGGGCCGCGCCGCCGGGCGGGAGATCGTGCTCCACAAGCCGGTCTCGGGGCAGACGGGCGGGAGCGGGCGGCTCTTGAAGGGGTGATCCCCGGGGGCGTTGCGGGGGCGGGAG
>CAJBVW010000193.1 GCA_903959175.1 uncultured Pseudomonadota bacterium | reverse complement strand
GTAAGGGCTCGCCGCTCAATAAACGGTGCATTCGGCCGCCCCGGGACTCGCGTGCGCGGCGTCGCTCATCGGTCACATGCCAGGGGCATGCTCCCTCTTCGCTCCTTGCGCCCGCGGCCCCGGGTCGACCTCGGTGCTACCGTTTATTTCACGGCGAACCCTAACGTAGCCGGCGCCGCTCTCCCGCACGTTCCAACGCTCGGCGATCTCCCGGGCGTACGCTTCCTTCGTCACCGGATAGAAAATCGGCTGCTCCGGCAGCCTTGCTGGCTACCGGCGGTAGCCGGACTCGGCCACGAGGGCGAGCTCGCGCGGGCCGGTGGGGCGGAAGAGTACGACGGCGTCGTTCATAACCGGAGACTACCCCGTCGGAACGTGCCATGCCGAACCCGGCAGTCGGCGCTATGATCGTCCCATGTCCATGCCCGCCCGCACCGTTGAGATCCCTGTCGCGCTCCCGTGGGGCAGGCTCGGTGAGCCCGATGTCGGAGCGGTGAGCCGCGAGCTGCGCCTACTGTGGATCATTGAGGAAGTACGTCGGCAGCGACTTGGGGCTGGAAAGGGCGCCGAACTAGCTGAGGTACCCCGCGCGGCCTTCATGCGGATCCTGGGCGAGCACGGGGTGCCGGTGATCGACTACTCGGTCGACGATCTCGATCGGGAGCTTCGCGTCCTCGGCCTCGGATGATCGTCGTCCCGGACGCGGGCCCGCTCATCTACCTGGCGGGCGCGGGGCAGCTCGACCTGCTCCGTCGACTGTACGTCGAGGTCGGGATGGCCCTGATGACGCCGGGCGCGCTCGTCTCATCGCACTCCGCAAGGATTGCAGCCCGGTATTCACCGGTGAAGGTTCTACGTCGCGGAAGGGCGACCTCGGTTTCGGAGGGCTTCGGGGTGCTGGTGGCGGTGCTCAACATGGTGCGTTCGTCCGATGCCCTGCTCCGGAGTTCTGGGGGGTGCCAGTGTCTCACTCATGTTGACATGCAGGGTCGGCGTTCTTTGAGGGCGAGGAGGCGCGATGAGTGGACAAAACCGATAGCCGGCCATAGTATCGAGTATGCCATCCGCGTTCGCCGTCCGCGCTTTCCTCGCCCGCCTCGCCGCGAGCGTAGAGTCTTCGCGGGTGCGAATCACGTGGAAGGCAGAAGACGAGATGGCATTGCTCGGCTGGTCAGTAGAAGACGTGCTGGCGCAGCTTGCGGCTCTTGAGCCGGCCGAACTCCTCCGCACAGAACCCGCCCGATCCGCCGAGTTCGAGCTCATTTGGGTGTTCTGCCCGCTCGTCTGGGAGGTGGACCAGCACCTCTGGATTCGCGTAGCCGAGAATGTGGATGGCACCGTTGTCATCAGCTTTCACCTTGCCGAGAGGGACCCATGGACCTGATCACGCCGACCTGTAACCACCCCGACTGTGTCGTCACGTTGCATACTCGCCCGGCCATGGGTCGGCGCGGGGACCGTACGGTGGCCTACGAGGCCCGCGGCTGGCGGTGCTCGCGCTGCTCCGATCCGGACACGGGGCAGCCGCCGCTTGAGTTTGTGGACGTTCAGCTTTTGAAGGCAAATGAGGGGGCGCTCGCTAACGCATGGCGGGCGAAGTACGGCGAGGAACTGCCCGCTTCTGGACGTCCTGGTCGAAAGACTGATGCGCCTCGCACCGAGCGGGTTGCCGTGCTCCTTACGCCCGAGGAGCTTGACCGGGTCGATGCGCGCCGCGGTGCCAGGAGCCGATCGGACTTTCTCAGGGAGGTGATCGCGCGGGGCCTCCATGCGCGCTCCGCGTAGAAGCTCGGCGCTGCCTGCCTGGCCGGAGGCGCAAGGGGCGGCGGCGACAGCGCCACCCTCGACGTGAGGTGCGCGGGTCTCGGAAGTTGTGTAAGATGGTGGGAGCCGGGCGGCTAATACCATGTTCGCGTCGTTGTTACGTGCCAGGCTTGGGAGGATGACGAGGTATCCGCTTTAGGAGTTCATTGTCGTCGCGACGCTCTACGTACCAGACCTAGTTCGTCGTCCATAGGTTGAGCTCGCCGTTGTGGAACACCAATAGAGCAAGCACCTGTTCGCCTTCCTGCTCGATGTAAGAGCGCCGGACAAGGTAGCGGGTGCGCGAACCAAACTCGTTGAGGAGTGGGGGTGGGTCGCGACGCGTATAGACGCCGTATGGCTCACGGGCAGATCCGGCGTCGAGGCGTGCCGCCGCGGAACCTGGAAACGCCTCGCCGCGAAACAGCAGGAAGTCCCGCCAACCCGTGTTCGTCCAATCGCTCATTGCAGGACCTCGAAGCCGTTGTGTTCTCTCGGCTCGCTGGCGAATTAAGGCGGGTGAGCCTCCGAGGCAACAGGATGGCGCCAGCCCGTTGCCCCGGCAAGCGGTTTCAGACAGGCGTTGCCGCGCCTCGCCACCGAGGGTCGACGAGGGAATGCGCACTGTCCAATAACGCGAAGACGACTGCTGACGTGCGAGGCGGCCTCCGCGCGTCCCCGCGCGGGCCATCTTGGCCGCCGTCCCCCTCGGCGTCTTCGCCGAGGGGGCGCATGTCCCGGGCGCACGCGACAAGGCTGACACCCGCGCCGATGTTTCGTGCGCCCGGGCCAGTTCGGGCGTCTTCGCCCGAACTGAGCAGCATGTCGGCCAGTTATCGGAAGATTGGACGTTCGCGAGGCGCGAGTGTCGCCACGACGATGGGTGGCCGCGCCGTCTTCGGTACACGGAGGTGCAGGCTCAGAGGGTCGGCCCATGACCTGGCGGCAGGTCGCTCGTATGCGTCCGGCTAATCCGTCTCGGTCGCAGACCCTCCCACCATGCCGACCTGTCGGTGCCCGGGCATCGACGCGATGGCCCGTTCGTCGGGCAGGCGGCCTCACCGCTGCGGGCTGCGGAGGCTTGGGAGGCTCGCAGGGAGGGCGGCGGTGCCGGTGCCCTCTCGTCACTCGGTGGCGGCCGTGGCGGCTTCCTGAAACGAGTCGACGCCGATGTCGTAGCCGAAGCTGACGATGTCCCGATCGGGAGTAACTGCGGCGCCGATCTCCCATTCGACTTCAACGTCGACGAACGTACCAGCTGGGGCGGTCTGCCAGACGGAGTCGCCCTCGGGCCACTCATCGTTCCGTCCTTCGTAGTGGGTGTCCCAACATTGGACGAACCCGTCCAGCGTCACGCCGCAGGTGTAAGCGTCGCCGGCCGAGATAGACTTGAAACGGACGCCATCCACCTCGCCTTCGCCCGCAGACCAGCCCCAGCACTCCACCAGGCCTTCCTCGTCCAAGGCGCAGGCGTGCTCGTAGCCAACCGCGATCTGAGACCATGTTCCCGTGGGGACCGCCTCGCCGTCCAACGGGCAACCCTCTGGCACGCAGAAGCAGTGGATGGTGCCGTCGGTCAGCAGCCCGCAGCCTCCGTCGTGGCTCATCTCGAGGGTCGAGAAGGTCAGGTGGGCCGGCACACGCGCCTCGAAGCCCTCGTTGCCCCAGCAGACGGGCACCCCGTCCAGGTCCAGCGCACATGCGCCCCACCAGCTTGCCGACAGGCTCCCGAACTCGCCCGCTGGCGCGTTCAGAACAATCTCGTCGAGGTAGGCTGAGCGTTCGTCGGGGAATCGCCAGCACGAGATCGCTCCCTCGGTCTCGATGCCACAAACGTACGCGGCACCCGCGTCCAAGTCTTTGTAGGAGGAGGAAGGGGGTGCTTGGAGCTCGGCGGCGTCTTCGCCCCAACAGACCGGCGCGCCGTCGCGCGTGAGCGCGCACGAAAAGCCGAATCCGACCACCACATCGGACGACGGCACTAGCGGCGTGCCGGCGTCCTTGGGGCCTGATCCGGCGCAAGCGAATAACAACCCGATCATGAAAACGCCAACTCGGCCGCGTTCGTCAGAACGCAGACGGGGTTCGGCGCGTCGTCCGGATCGCGCATCCGCAAGCGGATCGCGGTGACGCCGCGCTCGTCGGTGTAGAGACGCACGCCGTGGGTACGCGCGTGCTCGAACATGCCGAATGTCTCCCCGGGGCCACCACAGGGAGGCAGGAGGCTAAAGGCAAAGAGCACGAGAATGGAGTTCTCCGCGTAGACGCAGGGCGAGGCCATGGGGTCTTTCCTGAAGGGAAGCGTACCTCGGGGGTTCTGGTCCTGCATCTTCAACGAGGGTCGGGACCGCCGTTCACCCCGTCCGCGCCGCGGAGACACTGTCCTCGGGCTACTCAACGAGGGGTCCGACCGACCCGACGTGTCCCTGCTTAGTCAGCAGATAAGCGTCGAAGAGCGAATGTCCCACTTTCCGAGAACGCGCAGACGACTGCTGACGTGCGAGGCGCCTCCCGCGCGTCCCCGCGCGGGGCAATCTTGGCGCCGTCCCCCCGGCGTCTTCGCCGGGGGGCGCATGTCCCGGGCGCACAAGGCGAGGCCGACACCCGCGCGGATGGTTCGTGCGCCCGGGCCAGTTCGGGCGTCTTCGCCCGAACTGAGCAGCACGTCGGCCAGTTCCGCGCCGGTGCGCAGCCTCAAACACGCGTCGGGTCGCGGTCGAGGCCGGAACTTGCCAGGACATAATGCCCCCCCAAGCGGCGAAGAGAGGCGCTGTCACGCGGAGTAGCCCGCAGCGAGGCGGCGGCATCGAGGCGCGGAGAGCCCAGCTCCACGAACCGCGAGGCGCGCCGGATGTGCGCAGGGAGACGGGGCCGACGCTCGCGACGAGGCCCCGGCTGGCGCGAGGCTTCACCGCGAAGGCCGACGGTGCCGCGCGCGAGGGGGATGGAGCGAACATCGCCCGCGGCTCCGCGCGGACGGGGCCCACGGGGGCGCGGCACGAGC
>CAJBVW010000192.1 GCA_903959175.1 uncultured Pseudomonadota bacterium | reverse complement strand
GCGGCCCCATCGGGCGCCCGCCCGGCGGGTGCCCACCCGGCGACGTGTACCCGAGCGACTCGAGCGCCTGGTGCTCGTCGAAGGGTACGGGCCGCGTCCCCTCGACCGTCTTCGTGTACGCCGCCATGCTCGCGAGCGCGGCGTCGTACTCGCTCCGGGCCCCGGCGAGCTCGGCCGGCGCGGGCACCTCGGTGGCCTCGCCGGGGTCGGCGCGGAGGTCGAAGGCGTGGGTGGCGCCGTCCCCGTCCCAGACGACCTTCCAGTCCTCGGTGCGGAGCGCCAGCAGCGGCGCCTTCCAGCCGCGCGCGAGCGGGAAGGTGAACCACGGGTCGGTGCGCGCCCACACGCGGCTCGCCGTCGTGACCCCGGGGAGCACGGAGCGGCCCATGACCGGGGCATCGTCGAGGTCCCAGCCGGCGGCGGCGGCGAGGGTCGGCAGCACGTCGACGGCGGCGACGGGGGTGTCCACGCGGGCGGCGGGCAGGCCCGGCGCGCGGAGGATCCAGGGGATGTGCATCACGCCGTCGCCGAGGGAGCCGCGGTGGTTGAAGAGGTAGCCGTGCTCGAAGCTCTCGCCGTGGTCGGCGGTGAGCATCACGATGGCGTCCGGCGCGGCGGCGAGCAGCGGCGCGAGGGCGGCGTCCAGCTCGGTGAGCTCGGCGTCGTAGAGGGCGCGGACGTGGGCGAGGTCGGCCTCGGCGATCGGCGCCTTCATGTCGCGGTAGCCGCCCGCGCGGGCCTCCGACCCGTCGATCACGCCGGCGTAGTCGGGGTCGTAGCGGCGGGGATCGTCGGGGGTGTAGGGGAAGTGGGCGTCGAAGAGGTGGACGAAGGCGAAGTAGGGCGCGTCCGCCGGGCGGGCGTCGATCCAGGTCACGGCGCGGGCGACGACGTCGTCGCCGTCGCGCTTCATGTCGGCGGGGTCCACCACGAACTGGTCGTCGTAGGTGTCGAAGCCGCGCTGGAGGCCGGTGGCGCGCGCGAGCATCGTGATGCCGCCGATGAACGCGGCGGTGGCGTAGCCGCGCGTCTTCGCGAGCTCGGCCGCGGTGGGGCCCGTGTACGCGGACTGGCCGGCGGCGGGCACGTTGCCGTGGACCTCGGGGAGGACGCCCGTGAAGAGTGTCCAGTGCGAGAGGCCCGTCTCCGGGAAGTGGGAGTAGGCGCGCTCGTAGACGACGGCGCCCTTCGCGAGCCCGTCGAGCGTGGGGGTCGCCGCGCGGCCGCCGTAGACCCCGAGGGCGTCCGCCCGGGTCGTGTCCAGGGAGATCCACACGATGGAGGGGCCCTTCGCGACCGCGGCCGGCGGGGAGGTGCACGCGATCAGCAGCGGCAGGAGCATGGCCGTCGTGTATCGCGCCGAGCCGGGCATCGCGCCGTGTCGGGCCGGTGACGCCGCGCGGCGACAAGTGGTACCGTGGACTCATGCGCACACTGCTGTTGCTGCTGATCGCCGCCGGTTGTACGTCCACCGACGGGGCGGTCAAGCCCGCCGACGACTCCGCCGCCGTCGACGACGGCTGCCCCGATGTCGCCGCCCCCGCGCTCGCGACGGACGCCTGGGCGCAGGCCGCGGACATCCCGGCCACCGGCCTGCACGGCCTCTCCACCGACGGCGGCTACCCCGTGTGGGTGGCCTCGCACAGCACGGGCCTCTGGCGGGAGGGGGCCAGCGAAGCGGCCTGGGACCGGGTCAACACCGGGGTGACGCACATCCTCTCGGAGGTCGCGCTGCGACCGGGCGACCCGGACCACGCCTTCTGGTCGACCGGCGGCACGGCCACCCGCACCCGGGACGGCGGCGAGACGGTCGAGATCCTGCCGCTCGGCCTCATCGTCCCCGGCGAGCGCACCGATGTCGTCTGGGCCCTCGCGGTGACCGCGTGGAGCCCGGATCGCGTGTTCGCCCTCTCTCGCTCCGGAGCCTTCTCGCTCTCCGCAGACGACGGCGACACCTGGACCACCCAGGGCGTCGTACCCATCCACAACCCGCCGGAGACGCCCGACCACTTCCACGTCTGGGGCTGGCGCATCCTGCCCGAGGCGGCGGAGGGCGGCCGCATCGTCGTGGGCGACGGCTTCGGCATCGCCGTCTCGGACGACGCCGGCGCGACCTTCCTCCGCACGCTCGACACCCCGCTCGCCGGGCACTCGCTCGTCCGCGACCCGACCGACGCCACGCACATCGTCGTCGGCAGCCCCGACGGGCTCTACGAGTCCCACGACGAGGGCTCCACCTGGACCCTCCGCGACATCGGCGGTGACGTGCTCGCCGGCGCGTGGTCGGCGGACGGGAGCGCGCTCCTCTTCGTCGGCTCGGACACCCTCTTCCTCTCGGCGGACGGGGGCGCGACCTTCACCCTCACCCCGCACTCTCTCCCGACCGCCACCGCCGTGGCCGTCCTCGATGACGGCGCCTGGCTCGTCGCCGACCAGGCCGGCGCGTGGCGCAGCGACGACGACGGCGCCTCCTGGTCCGACATCGGCAGCGGCCTCGCCGACGAGGAGATCACCGTCGTCGCGACCGACCCGTCGTGCCCGGCGCGGGTGTTCGCCGGGAGCCGGTGCGGCGGCGGGCTCTTTCGCTCCGAGGACTACGGCGCGTCGTGGGAGGCCGTCGACACCTTCTTCCACTACGTCATGGGCGTCTACTTCGACCCCTCCGTGCGCGGCCGCATCTGGGCCGTCTCGGACGACCGCCTCCTGCTCTCGGAGGACGGCGAGACCTGGAACCAAGCGTGGGCCAGCTACCACTACCACGGCTTCGCGACGCACCCGGAGGAGCCCGACACCCTCCTCCTCGGCAGCGTGGGCGAGGGGGAGTACGCGGACGACCAGATGCGCGTCTACCGCTCGACGGACGCCGGCGCCTCGTGGGACGACAGCTCGGTCGGGCTCCCCGTCGCGACCTCCTCCGCGCACGCCATCCTCCGCTGGCCGGGCGCCCCCGACGTCGTCGTGCTCGGCACCTACAAGGGGGGCGGCGTCTCGCACCAGGACGGCGCGGGCGTCGGGCTGTTCCGCTCCACGGACGGCGGCGAGACCTGGGCCGCGGTGGACATCCCGGTCATCGACGTGGCGGCGCTCCACATGAGCGGAGACACCCTGTACGCGGCCACGGACACCGGCATCTGGGCCTCCTCCGACGAGGGGCTCACCTGGGAGCAGCGGGCGGACGCGCAGGTGCCGATCATCGCGATCGGCTTCGGCGGGGTCTACGGCTTCGCGCTCTCCGGCGCCGGGCAGCTCTACCGGAGCGAGGACAGCGGCGTGACCTGGGCGATCGAGCCGACCGACAGGGAGATCCCGCCCGCCGCCACGCTCGCGCAGATCGCGTTCTCGGCCGACAACACGGTCGCGTTCCTTGCGGTGAACAGCGGCGTGTGGCAGATCGGGGTGTAGATGTTGCTCCTCCTCTTCTCCTCCGCGCTCGCCGCGCCCGCCACCCTCGGGGACCGCGTCGCCGCCGCCCTCCTCGCGGGGGACTGCGCCAGCGCGCGGGCCCTGGCCGAGAAGCAGGCGGAGGTGCTCCCGCACGACCCCGTCGCCGCCAAGCTCCTCGGGGACGCGCACCGCTGCGCCTCCGACGCCTACCTCGCGATCCGCAGCTACGAGCACGCGCGGGAGCTGGGCAGCGCCGACCCCAACCTCCAGCGCCTCATCGACTCGCAGCAGAAGGCCGTCGGGCACCTCGCCGTGACCCTCTCCGGGGCCGACCTCGCCGTCGGCGCCCCGGTCCTCCGCGTGCTCCAGGGCACGGCCGTCCTCCCCGGCGCCGCGCCCGCCTACCCGACCTACACCTGGCCGGCGCTCCCGCTCGGCGTCGCCCTCCAGCTCGAGGTCGGCGGGCCCGGGATCGCGCCGCGGGTCGAGCCCTTGGGCCCCTTCACCGCGGACGAGGCCCGCGCCCTCGCGCTCCCCGTGGTGCAGCAGGCGCTCGCGGTGCTGGTCGTGCCGGCGTGGACCGCGCGGGACGTGCGGGTGGAGCTCGTGCAGGGCGCCGTCCGCACGCCGCTCGCCCCCGGCGACAACGGGGTGCCCGCGGGCCCGGGCGTCGTCGCGATCACCGGGCCGTACGGCGAGCTCGGCCTGCCCGTCACCCTCGTCTCCGGCGCGCGCGCCCCCGTCGCGGTCGACGAGAACGTGCCCGGCCTCCTCTCCCTCGTCGGCCTCCCCGCCGGCGCGACGGTCACCCTCTCGGGTCCGGCCGCCCCGCCGGCCCCGCTCGTCGTCCCCGCGGCCGTCGGCACGCTCGACCGCGCCTCCGGCGTGCGCGTCGCCCCGGCGCAGCCCCTCACCGGCCTCCACGGCGGCGCCTACGGCGTCCAGGTCACCCACCCCGTGCTCGGCGCGGTGGATCTGCAGGTGGACGTGATCGGCGGCGAGATCACCACGCGCGCGGTCGACCCCGCCACCTTCCCGCGCAGCGCCGACCTCCGCGCCGCGTACATCACGTTCGAGCAGGCTCGCCGTCGCGAAGCGCGTGTGCCTGCCCTCACCGCGGTCGCCGCCGGCGGCGCCGTCCTCGGGCTCGGCGGGGTGGCCCTCGGCGCCATCCTCTACGAGGGCGCGGTCTCCCGCCTCGCCGACGAGCGCGCCGCCTACGCGCTCGCCGGGGAGGACGGCGACGTCGCCGCCATGCGCACCGCCTACGAGGGCATCGCCACCGAGCGCCGCGCCGCCGTGCTGCCGCTGGTGGCCCTCGCCGGCGGGGGCGCCCTCACCGTCGGCTTCGGCGCCACCGGGGTGCTCTCGTTCGCGAAGCACCGCCACGACCACCCGGTCCCCGTCTGGGATCCGGCGCTCGCCGTTCTCCCCGCCCCGGTGGTCCCCCCGGCCGCCGCGCCGCCCGTCGCCCCGGTGGCCCCGCCGCCCGCCGCTCCGCCCGCCCCCGCGCTCCCCTGAGGCCCGCATGCTGCTGCTGACCCTGGCCGCCTGCACGAACGAGCCTCCGAGCCCGTCCCTGGTGCACCTCGAGCCCGCCGAGCCCGACACCACGATGGCGCTGACCGTCGTGACGGACGCCGCCGCCCTCGACGTCGAGGGCGACGCCGTGACCTACCGCTACGCCTGGTACGTCGACAACCAGCTCGTGGCCGACCTCGTGGAGGCGACCGTGCCCGCGGAGCGCACCGAGCGGTACGAGACATGGAAGGTCGCCGTCACCTCGGTGGACGCGTCGGGCGAGAGCCCCGCCGCCGCCGTGAGCGTCACGATCGCGGACGCCGCGCCGGTCCTCTCCGGCGTCACCATCAGCCCGGCCGTGCCCGCCTCGACCGACACCCTCACCTGCCTGCTCGACGCGAGCGACCCCGACGGAGACAGCCTCGTCCCCACGTTCGCATGGAGCGTGGACGGCGTGGTCGTCGGCACCGCGGAGACGCTCCCGCCAAATACCTTCCGGTCGGGCGCCGAGATCACCTGCGCCGCCTCCGTCTTCGACGCCGCGCTCCGCTCCGCGACCGTCGTGAGCGATCCCGTCATCGTAGCCGACGCCCCGCCCGAGATCCTCCTGGTCACGATCACCCCCGGCGCCGCCGAGCGCGGCACCGACCTGACCGCCTCCGCCGACACCTACGATCCCGACGGGGACGCCGTCTCCTTGTCCTACGCGTGGTTCGTGGACGGCGAGGCCGCGGGCGAGGGGGACACCTTCGATGGCGCGGGCATCGTGCGCGGAGAGAGCATCTACGTCGTCGCGACGCCGTCGGACGGCATCCTGGAGGGCGAGCCCGTGGCGAGCGAGACCCTCGTCGTCGGTAACGCGGGGCCGGTAGCCGGCGCCGTGACGCTGTCGCCGTCGGACCCCTACACGGACGACACCCTCGTCGCCACCGTGGTGGGCGCGAGCGATCCCGACGGGGACGCGCTCACCTACGCCTACGCCTGGACGGTGGACGGCGTCGCGGTCTCGGGCACTGCGGCCAGCCTCGCCGGCACGGCCTTCTCCCGCGATGAGGTCGTGGCGGTCTCCGTCGTCGCGACCGACGGCGCGCGCGCCTCCGCCGCCTTCACCGCGTCGGTCACCGTCGTCGACTCCGCGCCCAGCATCACCGCCGCGCTGCTCTCCCCGAGCGCGCTGACGGAGACGACGACCACCTACTGCGTGTCGGCCGGATGGTCGGACGCCGACGGGGACGTCGCCGGCTACCGCTACGCGTGGACGGTGGACGGTGTCGTGGCCGGCACGACGAACACGTTGACGGGGTCGAGCTTCTCGCGCGGGGACGTGGTCGCGTGCACGGTCACCCCGTGGGACGGCACCGACGAGGGCGCCCCGATGACGTCGGCGTCGAGCACGGTGGCGAACACGCCCCCCACCGCGCCGGGCGTGGAGGTGACGCCCTCCAGCGCCGCCCTCGACGACACGCTCACCTGCGCGGTCACGACGGCCTCCACCGACGCCGACGGGGACGGGATCGCCTACACCCTCGCGTGGGACCTCGACGGCGCGCCGCTCGCCTCCACGGCGGCGTCCCTCGTGGCGGACGCCGTGGGCGCCTACACCTGCACGGTCACCCCGGACGACGGCACGGTCAGCGGCACCGCGGGCGTCGCGACCGGCAGCGTGCGCGCGCGCTCGGGGACCTACCCTGTCGCGAGCGTCGCCACCGTGCGGATCGACGGGGCGATCGCGAGCCTCCAGCTCGGGTCCTTCGGCTCCCTCTCCGCCGGGGACGTCGACGGGGACGGCGCGAGCGAGCTGCTCCTCACCGACTCGCCGGGATCGGCCTACCTCCTCGACGCCGGCGTCTCCGCCACGACCGCCTCCGCGCGCGCCACCCTCTCCCCCTCCAGCGGCGACATCTCCTGCGCCGAGCTCGTCGATCTCGACGGCGACGGCCGCGACGAGGTCCTGGTCGGCGACAGCCGCGTCACCAGCACCACCGGCTCGGTGTGGCTCGTGAACGACCCCGCCACCGGGGCGACCACCCTCTCCTCGACCACCGCCACCGCCGTCGTGACCGGCGCGGCGCGCGGCGCGAGCCTCGGCTCGGACATCCAGGACGTCGGCGATGTCGACGGCGACGGCCTGGACGACGTGATGATCGGCTCGCCGGGCTACGGCGCGGACGAGGCCTACCTCGTGCTCGGCGGCACGCTCACCGCGTCGGGGGTGATCACCAGCTTCGCCGAGGCGACCTTCACCAACACCTACAGCGGCACCGCGGCGATGGGCGGCATCCTGTACGCGGCCGGCGACACCGACGGCGACGGCTACGCCGACGTCGGCATGAGCGCCACCAGCTACGGCGGTACGTACCTGTTCAACGGTCCGCTCTCGGGGGCCGTCTCGAGCGCGGATCGCACGGTCCAGCTGAACCCGACGAGCTACCCGAGCTCCTTCGCGTTCGGGGACTTCAACGGAGACGGCGTGGTCGACGCCGTGGGCGCGGCCGCCGGCTACACCGACGACGGGCGCGCGGTCCTCTGGCAGGGGCCGCTCTCCGGCACCATGAGCGCGAGCGACGGGCAGGTCATGGCGGGCACGGCCACGGGGTACACCGGGCGCTCGATGGCCGCGGCGGACTTCGACCTCGACGGCTTCGACGACCTGCTCATCGGCGCGCCCTTCGGGGGCACGTCGAACGAGGGCTTCGTCGGACTCTTCTACGGCGCGTCCGACCTCTCCGCGTGGTCCGACTTCGACAACGCGGATGTCATCTACCAGGGCACGAGCGCGAGCGACTACCTCGGGTACGCGGTCATCGCGGAGGACGTCGACGGCGACGGCCAACCCGACGCGATCCTCGGCGCGTACGCCGCGGACACCGCCGCGAGCTCGGGGGGCTCGGTGTACGTGGTGCCGGGGGAGTGACTCACCCCGGCCCGTACCGCCACCATCCCAGGAACCACGCCCCGCGCGAGGGGGCGTCACCCGAAGGGCGGAGACCGGCGGCCCGGCGCCGGGCTCCGTCGGGCGGCGTCCGCGCCGGCCGATAGCACCCGGTCGGCGCAGCCGGCGCGCCCCGATCCGACCGAAAGAAAGCCGAGCTTCCTCGGATCAGCCCCGCGCGCACCGGAAGCCGCTCGACTTGCGCCGTAGCTCCATCACGAAGCCGTTGCGCTCGCCGGCGGGGTTTGGCCGCAGGTCGAAGAAGTAGGCGCCGCCGCGCACGGCCGCGTAGAGGCCCACCTCGGAGGTGTGGGCGTCGACGATGTGGCCGCCCTGCCGCTGCCCGAGGACCTCGTCCCAGCTCGCGACGCGCATGTCCGCCGTCCACTCCCAGGCGTTGCCGAAGGCGTCCTGGAGGCCGTAGCGGCTGGCGCCCGCGGGGAAGGTGCCGACGGGGGAGGTGCGGAGGTAGCCGTCGGAGTCGTCGTAATTGGGGGGCTCGATGGTGCCGTGGTTGAGCTTGTCGCCGTCGTAGTCGTTGCCCCAGGGGAACAGCCGCTCGTCGTCCTTCGGGCCGAGCGCGGCGAGCTGCCACTCCGCCTCGGTGGGGAGGCGCTTGCCGGCCCACGCGCAGTAGGCGCGGGCGTCGTACCAGCTCGCGAGGACCACGGGGAGGGCGTCGGTGCCGGCGGGCGGGGTGTCGCCGTCCCAGTTCCAGTCTTCCTCGGCCCAGGGCTCGTCGACGTAGGGGGCGCGGTAGCCGGTGTCCTGGAGGAAGAGGGCGTATTGGGCGCGGGTGACCTCGGTCAGATCGATCCAGAAGTCGCTGACGTCGACGTCGCGGGCCTCGAGGGGGTCGGAGACCTGCCGGCCCATCGGGCGGCCGCCGTGCGCGGGGGCGGCGCCGGGGGCCAGGCCGAGGTCGGGGCCGATGCCCGCTGGGGGCGCTCCCATCGCGCCGGTGGTGGCCGGGGGGCCGCCGGGGGCGCCGCCGCCGGGGGGACCGCCGGGCTGCGCGAAGCCGTCCACCGGGGGGGTCATCTTGCGGCCGGAGCGGACGACGGCGGCGGGCACGTGCACCATGTCGGAGCCGCGCTCCGAGGGCGCGATCTCCAGCTTCAACGCGGGCGGCGCGGGGGGCGCGCACCCGGCGAGCAGGGCGAGGGCGAGCGTCACTTGGCGGGGTAGGCGCACCGGAACCCCACGGTGAGGCGGGCCTCGTCGGGGCCGACGGGCTCGCGGTGGGTGCAGCTGCAGTAGCTCGGGAGGTTGACGTAGGCGCCGCCGCGCACGGTGCGCCAGGGGCGCTCGGCGGTGTTGACGGGGTCCTTCACCGGGGCGGCCGCCGCGGACGTGCCGTAGAAGCGGGCGTCGTAGCTGTCGGCCGTCCACTCCCACACGTTGCCGGCGGCGTGGAGCAGGCCGAAGGGCGAGGCCAGCGTCGCGTCCTGCTGGGCGGCGGGCTCGGTCTTCACCGACTCGATCTGCCCATGCTTGCCCTCCTTGTACCAGTTCGCCGCGAAGTCCTCGCTGTCTCCCCAGGGATAGCGGCCACCGGCATCGTCACAGGATGCGTGCTCCCACTGCGCCTCGGAGGGCAGCGCCCCGCCCTTCCAGCGGCAGTAGGCGTCGGCCTCCCACCACGTCACGCCGACGACGGGGTGGGCGCCCGTCCGCCCGGACGCGCGTTGCTTCACGCCCGCGCCGCCCGGGTGGGCCTGCGCCCAGGTCCAGCCCGCGGCGGTCCACCAGCGGACTTCGGTGTAGGCGTTGGAGGCCACGAAGGCCTCGAAGGCGTCGATCGTCACCTCGGTGGCGTCGACGCGGTAGGGCGAGACGGTCACCTCGTGTACGGGGCGCTCGTCGGGCGAGCGGCCGCTCCCCATCTGGAAGGCGGCGCCCGGCACGTCGATCACCGTGGCGGCGAGGAGCGTCAGGAGCATGGGTCGGACGGCTACTTCGGCGCGGCCGGGGGGGCGCCACCGGCCGGGGGAGCGCCGCCTGCGGGGGGGGCACCGCCTGCGGGGGGAGCACCGCCTGCGGGGGGAGCACCGCCTGCGGGGGGGGCACCGCCTGCGGGGGGAGCGCCACCGTCGGGGGGAGCGCCGCCGCCCGGAGCGCCGCCGCCGTTCGTCGCCTCGTGGAACCAGGGGAGGCTCTTGAGGTAGCCGCCGCCGGGGCCGACCGTGACCTCGACCGTCACGTCCTTCCCTTCGAGCTTGAAGGGCTTCGAGACGCCGCCGGGGTCCTCCAGGGAGGGGGGGCGGTCCATCGTGGGCACCGCGGTCACCCAGATCTCGCGCTCGTAGGTGGCGGGCGCGGTCACGGTGAACGTGCCGTCCGTCGTCTTGACGATGTCGATGACCTCGGGCGAGATCTGGCCGTTCTCTTCGCGCACCGTGGTGAAGTCGATCTGGGCCTCCTTGAGCCCGACGACCGTACCGGAGACGGTCACGGTCTTGCCGTCCTTCACGAGGCTGGCGAAGCCGGGCGGCTTGAAGGGGCCGCTGCCGCCGTCACCGGGGGCGGCCTGGCCCGCGCCGTCACCGGGCTGGCCGGGCATGCCGGGCTGCGAGGGCTCGCCGCCGGGGGCGCCGGGCTGGCCGGCGGTACCGGCAGGGTCGGGCATTTGCGGGCAGCCCGCGAGGGGGGGGGCCGCGGTGAGCAGCAGGGCGACGATCAGGGGGCGCATGAAGACCTCGACGCGCCCCGGGCCTACGCCAGTCGCCTCCGAGTGTCAACCGGCGCGCGGCTCAGGAGCCCGTCAGGCACGCCTGGATGGCCTCGGCGACGACGGCGTGGCCGTCCGCCGTCCAGTGGCCGTCGTAGGTGTAGTAGACCGTCCGCCCCGCCTCGGCCGCGCGGCGGAGGGGCTCCACGAGGTCGCAGCTCTGGATGCCGAGCTGGGCGAGCAGCGCGTGCACCTGGCGCGCGGGTTGGTCCACGTCGGCCTCCGCCGGATCGAGCCCGACGAGCGCGAAGGTGGCGTCCAGCCGCGCGGGGATGATCTCGAACGCGGGCGGGGCGACCGCCACGACGAGCCGGTCCCCGCGCTGCTGCATGTCCTGGCGCAGGGCGATGAGCGCCGCGGCCGAGGCGCGCTGGAGCTGGTTCGAGAGCCGCCCCGCGCCGCCGCGCGTGAACGCGTCGAGCTCGAGCGCCCACTGGCCCGTCTCCCGCGCGCTGCCGGCGGAGACCGCCTGCCGCCGCATCGCGACGTGCACATGCCCGTAGAGGAAGGAGTTCCGCGCCAGGAACCCCACGAGCGGGTTGCCCCCGATGGCGGGGAGCGGCGCCCAGGGCGGCACGCCGATGGCCATGCGGATGCCGTTCTTGAAGCGCGAGTCGTCCTGCGGGTCGTTCCCGAGGAAGTAGACGAGCACGGCGCCGTCGGGCTGGAGGGTGTCCACCACCCGTCGGTACCGGATCCGCGCGTGCCAGGTCGAGTAGCCGTCCACCCCCGCGTTCCAGGCCTCGATCCCGGCGGCGGTGAGGCGCCCGGTGAACGTCTCGTCCTCCGGCACCTGCGCGGCCAGCGTGAACGAGTCTCCCAGCATCAACCAACGCGGGCGCGTCAGGTCGCGCGGCGTCGGCTCGGGCCCGCGGAGCGCGAGCGAGTTGAAGCGGATGGGCACCGCGTAGCCGAGGGAGCGGAGGGTGCCGCTGAAGCCGGGGTTCGGGCTCTGGGAGAGCTCTGGATCGGCCACGTACATCCCACCGGGGACGTTCCCGGGGGCGTCGAAGAGGAGGTCCGCCGCGGCGTCGGGCGCGATCAGGCGCGCCACGCCCTCGGCGAGCACGAGGCCGAGCAACAGGCCGCCGAGCACGAGGCCAACGCGTTGCGCGACACGACGGGCGCGGGAGGTGGGGCGCGGGGAGGGGGGGCGCGGCGGTGCGGTCATGCGTGGCGGAGTGTAGCCCCTCTCGCGCCGCGCGCCCCCCGGCGGCGTCGACCGGGCCGCGTCGAGGAGGGCACGGCGCGCGCGCCTGTGGTAGGAGTTGCCTGTTTGGAGCCGTCGTCATGTCGTCCCGTTACCTCGTAGTTGCCGCCGTCCTCCCTCTGCTCGCCGCCTTGGCGGGCTGCCCCACGCCCCCGGAAGAGGGCCCCGCCGGCGGCCCGCCGCCGGGCGCCGAGGGCGACCCCAACGCGGTCCCAGGCGGCATGCCCGGCGCCCCCGGCGGCATGCCCGGCGCCCCCGGCGGAACCCCCGGCGACCCGAACGCACCCGTCGGTGACCCCGGCGCCCCCGGCACTCCCCCCCCGGGTGGCGAGGTCGCGGGCCTCCCCGGCGGCGCGCCCACGGATGGCAGCCTCACCAAGCTCGAGGATCTGAAGTTCGCCCGCTACATCAAGCCCGGCGAGCAGACGATCACCATCACCGTCAAGGTCGAGGGTGCCACCGAGGGCCAGATCGACGTGCAGTCCATCGCGAAGACGGACGGGACCAGCGCCCCCACCGTGCTCCACATGGAGAAGTTCAAGGGCGGCGCCCCGGTGGTCATCACCGCGCCGGCCACCTACGCCGACAAGATCTACATCAGCGCCATGTCCCGCTCGATCGACCCCGGCGATGGCACGGCCCCCCCGCCGAAGGTCACCAAGGCCGAGCTCGGCGGCGTGGCCGAGCCGGTCGCGCTCGCCGGCAAGAACATCGACGTCGTCGTGAAGATCGGCACCGTCCCGGCGTGGCTCGACACCCTCGTCACCCAGGCCTCGAACCCGCCGACCCCGGCCGCCCCCGCGGACGGCGCGTCCGGCATGGGCGCGCCCGGCGGTGCCCCCGGCGGTGCCCCCGGCGGTGCCCCCGGCGGTGCCCCCGGCGGTGCCCCCGG
>CAJBVW010000191.1 GCA_903959175.1 uncultured Pseudomonadota bacterium | reverse complement strand
GTCCTACTACCCGAAGCGCAGCTACACCCTGTCGTTCCCCGCGGACGACGAGTTCGACGACGCCGACGAGGGCTTCGAGAACCGCCGGAAGATCGTCCTCACCACGCTGTTCGACGACAACAGTTACCTGCGGCAGCTCCTCTGCTACGAGCTGTGGTCCGCGATGGACGCCTCCCGCCACGACATCCAGACGATGCTGACCATCGTCTACATCAACGGCGCGTACGAGGGGATCTACCTGCTCTCCGACCACATCGACGGCGAGTATTGGGAGGACCACGGCTACGACGAGGAAGGGAGCCTCTACAAGTCTGTCACGCACGAGGCCAACTTCTATGCCACGTACGGGGACACACCCAAGTCGAGCTGGCACGCCGGCTACGAGAAGCAGGAGGGGGTGGACGGAGACTGGAGCGACCTCGACGCGCTGGTGCAGTTCGTCGCGACCTCGTCCGACGCCGACTTCTCGGCGCACGTCGAGGAGTACGTGGACATCGACGAGATCGCCGACTGGTGGGCGCTCGTCCGCTTCACCGAGGCCGACGACTCCGGCGGGAAGAACGCCTATCTGTACGCCGATCCGGCGACCGGCATCTTCCACCACGCCCCGTGGGACTTCAACCACGCGCTCGGCCAGACGTGGCAGACGGAGCGGGAGGCGTCCTCCACCGACTACGACTTCTACTGGTCGAACAACCTGTTCAAGCGGCTCCTCGCCGACGCGACGCACGGGCCGCGGATGGAGGCCCGCATGCGCGCGAACCTCGCCGGGGCCCTCGCGAACGAGGCCGTGCAGCTCCGCATCGACACCTGGATGGAGCGCATCGCGCCCTCGACCGCGCGCGACTGGGAGAAGTGGGAGATCCAGTACCGTGGCTACGGCGGTTGGTACTGGCGCACGGACTGGACCTCCCACGAAGAGGAGGTCGCCTACCTGAAGACCTGGGTGGAAGAGCGCGCCGACTACATGGGCGCGTGGTACCCGTGATCGTGCGGTAGAAAGCGGGTCATGGTCCAGTCCAGGGCGTCGGCTACCGCTTCGAGCTGCCGCCCGGCCCGAGCTCGCCGCGCCCGGACAGGAGCTGGCGGAGGACGTAGGGGAGGATGCCGCCGTGCTTGTAGTAGGCGAGCTCCTGGGGGGTGTCGATGCGGACGACCACGGGGATCTCGCGCGCGGCGCCCCCGTTCGTGACGCGCACCACGAGCGTGCGCCCCGCCGCGAAGCCGGTCCGGACGGCCTCGGGGAGCCCGAGCACGTCGTAGATCTCGGTGCCCGTGAGCCCGAGCGTGTCGACGCTCTCGCCGGCCCGGAACTGGAGCGGGAGGATGCCCATCCCGAGCAGGTTGCTGCGGTGGATGCGCTCGTAGCCCTCCGCGATGACCGCGCGGATGCCCTGGAGGAGCGGCCCCTTGGCCGCCCAGTCGCGGCTGGAGCCGGCGCCGTACTCCGCGCCCGCGAGCACGATCAGCGCGGTGCCGTCGGACTGGTAGCGGCAGGTCGCGTCGTAGATGGACATCTGCTCGCCGGTCACGTGGTAGCGCGTGTAGCCGCCCTCCATTCCGGGCACGAGGCGGTTGCGGATGCGCAGGTTGGCGAGGGTGCCGCGCACCATCACCTCGTGGTTGCCACGCCGAGCGCCGTAGCTGTTGAACTCGCTCGGGGGGACGCCGCGGCCGACGAGGTAGCGGCCCGCGGGGGCGGTCGCCGGGATGGTGCCGGCGGGGGAGATGTGGTCGGTGGTGACGCTGTCGCCGAGCACCGCGAGCACGCGCGCGCGTCGTATCTCGGGGACGTTCGCCGGGGCCTCCCGCGGCATGCCCTCGAAGTAGGGCGGGCTGCGGACGTACGTGGAGTCGGGCTCCCACGCGTAGCGCTCCCCGCCGGGCACCGCGAGGGCCGCCCACGCGGCGTCGCCGCCGAGCACCTTGCGGTAGGCGTCCACGTACATCGTGGGCTCGATGCAGGTGTCGACGACGGTCTGCACCTCCTCGGGGCTCGGCCACACATCGCGGAGGAACACGGGCGCGCCGTCCTTCCCGACGCCGAGGGGCTCCGTGTCGAGGTCGACGTCGATGCGGCCGACGAGCGCGAAGGCGACGACGAGGGGCGGGGACATCAGGTAGTTGGCGCGCACCTCCGGCTGGATACGGCCCTCGAAGTTGCGGTTGCCGGAGAGCACGGCGGTCACGACGAGCTGCCCCTCGGCGATGGCGTCCGACACCGCGGGCGGGAGCGGCCCGGAGTTCCCGATGCAGGTGGTGCACCCGTAGCCGACGATGTGGAAGCCCAGCGCCTCGAGCGACGGCAGGAGGCCGGCGCGCTCGAAGTAGGCGGTCACGACGCGGCTGCCCGGCGCGAGCGAGGTCTTCACCCACGGCTGGCTTCGGAGGCCCTTCGCGACGGCGTTCCGCGCGAGCAGGCCGGCCGCGATCATCACGGAGGGGTTCGAGGTGTTGGTGCAGCTCGTGATCGCGGCGATCACGACGGATCCGTGGTCGAGGACGTCGGCGCCGACCGGGCGGGCGGCCCCGGCGAGCGGGGCGCCCATCGGGAGGAGCGTCGGGAGCGCCGCGCGGAAGGCACGGCCGGCCTCGGGGAGCGATACGCGGTCCTGGGGACGGCGGGGACCGGCGACGGAGGGGACGATCTCGGAGAGGTCGAACGAGAGGACCTCGGAGTACACCGGCTCGGGGACGCCCGGCTCGTGGAAGAGGCCCTGGGCGCGCGCGTAGGCCTCGACGAGCGCGACGCGCTCGGCCGGGCGCCCGGTGAAGCGCAGGTAGGCGAGGGTGCGGGCGTCGATGGGCCACATCGCGCAGGTGGCGCCGTACTCGGGCGCCATGTTGGAGATCGTGGCGCGGTCGGCGATGGAGAGCGCGGCCACGCCGGCCCCGAAGAACTCCACGAACTTGCCGACAACGCCGTGCTTGCGGAGGCGCTCGGTGACGGTGAGGACGAGGTCCGTGGCGGTGGCCCCGGGCCGGAGCTCCCCGAGGAGCCGCACGCCGACGACGTGGGGGACGAGCAGCGACACGGGCTGGCCGAGCATGGCGGCCTCCGCCTCGATGCCGCCGACGCCCCAGCCGAGCACGCCGAGCCCGTTCACCATCGGCGTGTGCGAGTCGGTACCGACGAGGGTGTCCGGGTAGACGAGGGGCGACGCGCTGGGCTCCCGCTCGTCGTCGCTGAAGACGACGCGCGCGAGGTGCTCGAGGTTGACCTGGTGGCAGATGCCCGCGTTCGGCGGCACGACGGCGAGGTTGCGGAAGGCCTGCTGCCCCCAGCGCAGGAAGCGGTAGCGCTCGGCGTTGCGCGCGTAGTCGAAGCCGACGTTGAGCCGCGCGGCGTCGGGCGTGCCGAACACGTCCACCTGGACGGAGTGGTCGATGACGAGCTCGACGGGCACCTGCGGGTCGACGAGGCGGGGATCGCCGCCGAGGGCCGACATCGCGTCGCGCATCGCGGCGAGGTCGACGATGGCGGGCACGCCGGTGAAGTCCTGGAGGAGCACGCGCGCTGGCCGGAACGCGATCTCGCGCTCGGAGATGGCCTCGGGGGTCCAGGCGGCGAGGGCCTCGATGTCCGCGCGGGTGACGCTCGCGCCGTCCTCGCAGCGCAGGAGGTTCTCGAGGAGGATCCGGATGGAGAAGGGCAGGCACACCACGCGGCCACCGAGGGCGCCGAGGCGCGCGTAGGTGTAGGACCGCTGACCCACGGAGAGGGGCGCGCGCGCGGAGAAGCTGTCCACGAATCACCGGGGAAAGGGAAGAATTCCTAAGCGCGGCCCGCGCCGGGGGAAGCCCTATCCGCCGATTCTCCGGACCATCTCGGCAACGAGCCCGTCCAGCCGGCCGCCGTCCGCGAAGCCCGTCGGCATCGCCGCGCAGCGCGGCGCCGAGGTCCTCCGCGAGGGCCCAGGCGGCGCGGCCGTCGAAGGCGGCGTGGTGGGTGCGGAGGACCACCCGCGGCACGGCCCCGGAGACGAGGAGCACCTCCACGATCGGCCCGGACACGGGATCGAGGGGGCGCGCCGTCCACGCCGCCGGCCCGCGCCCGTCCCAGGCTCCACCGTCCACCTCCACGACGCTCGGCGGCGGCCCGTCCGCGACCCACCGCGTCCACCCGAGCGCGCCGCGCAGCCGCGCCCGCGCCGCCGGCCACGCCGGGAGGACCGCTGCCACCGCCGCCCGCCACGCCTCAGCGTCGAGCGCCCCCGCGCCCTCCACCACGAGCTGGTTCACGAACGGCGGCCACATCCGGTCGGCCGCCCACCAGACGCGCTCGAGGCCGAAGAGGGGGCGGGAGGGGGTCACGCCGGCGCTCGAACGGGTGGACGGAGGAAATTTACGAGACCGTGCATGCGGCCGGACCAACCTACCCCACCGGTTGCGCCGCGGAGGGGGCGACCAGCCCCCGGACGGCCGAGAGCAGTTGTCGAAGCCCGAACGGCTTTTGCAGGAAGGCGGTCCCCGGCATCTCCAGCGCCGCCTCGACCGTGCCCTGCGGCGAATAGCCGCTGACGAGGAGAACGGGGACCGCAGGATCGATTGCCCGAAGCCCCCTCAGCGTATCGACGCCGCCCCGATGCGGCATCATCAGGTCGAGAACCACGACATCCCAGGAGCCCGGATGGCAGAGCGACAGGGCGTGATCCCCGTCGTGCGCCTCCGTCACCAGGCACCCGCTGGAGCAGAGCAGATCACGTAGATACTCCCGGATGAGCTGTTCGTCATCCACGACCAGGGTCCGGAGCGGGGGCAGCGGAGGGCTGTCGACGCCCTCCCAGTCGTAGGAGGTCCCTCTGGAAGGCAAACGGCGAGGCGAGACGATCGTGGACGACATAGAGAACCACCTTTATGAACGACCAATCTGCACCCCGCTCGGCACCAACCCTGACTAGCCTTGCCTCGATGTCGAATGCCAGGCAAGCCCACCGCTCGAGGAACACGCTTGGGAACACTGCTTCTGGTTGATGAAGACCGTCGCGTGGCCGTCGACCTCCCTGCCAGTGCTCTCATCGGTCGCGCGTGGTGCTGTACCCCTCGCGTGCGCGCGGCGTTCTGCCCGCTGTACTGGCTCGAGTTGCGCTGGACCGCTTCGCAATGGGCGTGGCGGGCCC
>CAJBVW010000190.1 GCA_903959175.1 uncultured Pseudomonadota bacterium | reverse complement strand
CGGGTCGAGGCGCTGCGGCGTCCGCTGGTGTGGCTGTCGGGCCTGCGGGTCAAGTTCATCCTCTACAACGGGGTGCTGTACTTCTGGCACATCCCGCTGATGTACGACGGCGCGCTGGCGTACCACCCGATCCACATCGTCGAGCACCTCTCGTTCATGGCGACCGCCGTGATCGCGTGGTTCGGCCTGCTGTGCACTGCCCCGTCGCTGCCGCGGCCCTCGCCCCTGTTCCAGATGGTCTACCTGTTCGTGATGACCATCCCGATGAAGCTGCTCGGGGCCATCATCACCCTGGCGGACGACGTGATCTACCGCGGCTACGACGCCGCCCCCCGCATGTGGGGCCTGACCCCCATGATCGATCAAGGCTACGGCGGGCTCCTCATGTGGCTGCCCGGCGGCCTCGTCCTCTGGGGCAGCATGATCTACGTCTTCGCCCGGTGGGTGGAGAGCGAGCGGGCCGCGCAACGCGCCCAGACCGAGGCCTTCCGCGCCCCGCCGCCGCTTCGTCCGGTGGAGCCGTGACGCTCCTCCTGGCGCTGCTGGCGTGCCAAGGAGCGCCCCCTGCGGCCACGTCGGTGGTCCAGGTCGCGCCGCTGCCCGGGGTCGACCCGGCGCCGACCGCCCTGAAGCTCTACACCGTCACCTGGAAGACCGACCCGCGCCCGCTCCCGCTCTCGACCCTCTTCGAGATCGAGGCGACCCTCACGGACGCGAAGGGCGCGCCGGTGGAGGACGCGAAGGTCCGCATCGACGCCCGCATGCCCCAGCACGGCCACGGCATGGCGACCCGCCCCGAAGATGACGAGGGTGTCTGCGACGCCGCGGGGGCCTGCACCCACCCCGGCGGCGTGTACCGGACGCGCGGGATGAAGTTCCACATGCCCGGCGAGTGGTCCCTCCGCTTCGACGTCGACGGCCCCGCGGGCACCGACCACCTCCTCGTGCCCGTGCAGCTCTGATGCTGATCCTCCTCCTGGCGTGTGCGGTCCCGACGGGATGGACGCCGGCGGAGCGCGCCACGATCGCGTCGCTGTCGCCGATCCCGGCGCCGCTGCCGTCGCCGACCAACCGCGTCGCGGACGACCCCGCGGCCGCCCGCCTCGGCGAGGCCCTGTTCTTCGACGCCGGCCTCTCCATCGACGGAAAGACCGCCTGCGCGACCTGCCACGTTCCCGGCCTCCACTTCACGGACGGGAAGCGGTTCCCCACCGCGATCGGCACGGGCACGCGCAACACGCCCTCGCTGGAGACCGTCGCGTGGGGCACCTGGTTCTTCTGGGACGGCCGCTCGGACTCGGTGTGGGCGCAGGCGACCGGACCGATGCGGGACGCCAAGGAGATGGGCGCGACCCCCGAGCACATCCAGGCGCGCCTCCGCGAGGCCCACGCCACCGGGCTCTCCGAGGTGTTCGGCGGCGTCGCGGAGGACCCCACCGACGCGATGGTGCAGGCAGGAAAGGCGCTGGAGGCCTACCAGCGCACCCTCGCCCCGAAGCCCGCGCGCTTCGACCGTTACGCGGCCGACCTCGCCGCCGGCACCGACAGCGACGTGCTCACCGCCGAGGAGAAGGCCGGCCTGCGCCTCTTCGTGGGGGAGGCCACCTGCGTGAGCTGCCACCACGGCCCGCTCTTCACCGACCACTCCTTCCACAACCTCGGCCTGCCCTCGATCCCCGACGGCGGCATCGACCCCGGGCGCGCGCGCGGGGCCGGCCAGGTGGGGGTGGATGCCCTGAACTGCCGCTCCGCCCACGCGGATCGCCCAGCCGATCTCGCGGCGGACGCCGAGCCCTGCCCCGAGCTCCGCTACCTCGACGCGTCGTTCCCCGACTGGGCCGCCGCGTTCAAGACGCCGTCGCTCCGGAACGTCGCCGAGACCGCCCCCTACATGCACGACGGGCAGTTCGGCAGCCTCGCCGCCGTCCTCGCCTTCTACGACACGCTCCCGGGCCGGCCGCTCGTCGGGCACCGCGAGCTCACGCTCGAGCCGCTCGCCCTCTCGGGCGCGGAGATCGAGGCGCTCGAGGCCTTCCTCCGCACGCTCACGTCCGAGGCGCCCGCCGCCCCCGCCTCACCGTAGGTCTACGGGACCGCGTCGACCGCGGCGACCCAGCGGTCGTCCCCGAACGCGAACTGGTGCACCCGGAAGAAGGTGCCGACGAACGAGGTGCGCGTGCCGCTCCCGCCGGTGACGATGTAGACGTTCACGCCGTCGGTCTCGGTGTTCTCGTTGTAGAGCGGGCCCTCCGCGGAGAGGGCCTGGAGCGTGTTGCCGGGGACCGGCCAGAGCGCGGGGCCCGTGGGGAGCACCACCTGGGTCGAGTCGACGAGGCGCGACCACGTCCCGCCGCTGTCGGCGCTGCGGTAGATCGTCGTGAGCGCGTCGGCGTCCGTCATCGTCGCGAAGACCACGGCGCCGTCGTCCGGGTGGATCGCCACGGCCGAGGTGGCGTCGGTGCCGATGGGGCTCCAGCTCGTGCCGGCGTTCTCGGTGCGCCACGCGCCGTTGCCCGCGGCGAGCACGGCGACGTCGAGGTTCCCGGGGGAGAGGTCGGCGTCGGCGAGGTTGGTGGCCTCCGCCGGGAGCGCGGCGCCCACGGACCAGGACTCGCCGCCGTCGCTCGAGGTGACCACGCCGCGCGCCTGGAGGCCGCGGAGCCGCGCGGTGTCGGCGGCGTCCACGACGGGCTGCTCGCCCACGAAGGCCTCGACCGCGTCGAAGGCGGTCCAGGACACGCCGAGGTCGTCGCTGCGCGCGCCGGAGGCCGAGGCGGCGTCGAACGCGTACACGCGGCTGCCCGCGGCGACGAGGCGCCAGTCCCCCGCCGGGAGGTTGCCGACCGCGTCCCAGTTGCAGCCGCCGTCGAGCGACTGGAGGGCGCGGCCGTTCGTGACGGCGACGTAGGTGCGGTCGTCCCCGAGGGGGCCGGCGACGCCGGTAGTGTTGTCCACGGCGTCCGGCGCGTCGACCGGCGAGCGGATCGCGTTGCCGTCGTCCTGGTAGAGCAGGATGCCCTCCGTGCCGCGCACACGGCCGCACTGGGGCACGCCGGTGTCGACGAGGTCGCCCGTGTCGAGGGTGAAGCCCTTGTCGGTGCAGCCGAGGAGCGCGAGGAGCGGGACGAGGAGGGAGAAGCGGTGCATCAAAGCCCCAGGCGGGCGCGTTCGGTCACGTCACCCGGCTTGTTGAGCTGCCAGTAGGGGAGGCGGTCGGAGCCGCGCAGCTCGCCGCGCTCCCCCGCGGTGGAAGACCACGCGACGACCCGGTGCGGCGCCGCGGACTCCACGTACCAGGTCGTGGTCACGCCGCCCGCCACGGCAACCGTGTAGGCGTCGACCGTGAAGGTGCCGGCCGGGACGGTGCGTGGCTCTGAGGCCGACGCGCGCGTGATCGTGGCGGTGCCGATCGCGACCGGTTTGTGCGCGAAGCGCTGCTCCATCTGGGCGGGCCACCACGGCACGGTGCGGGAGGCGCCGGGCTCGAGGTACGCGCCGTCGAGCCCGCGGATCAGCACGGGCACGGTGTCCTCGTAGACAAGGTCCGTCGGCACCACCTTCTCGTACGGGGTCATCGTGTCGCTGTCAAAGTAGGTGTGCGGGGTGACCGCCACCGTGGTCGGGCCCATCACCAGCTCGTCGTATACCATCCCGCACCACTCCTGCGCGGAGAAGGTGACCTTCAACGGGTCGAAGCGGTCCATGCGCTCGCCGCCGTCCACCCGGAGGAACGAGGAGGTCATCGTGTGGTAGGGGTAGATGCCCGTCACGAAGTCCCGGTTCTGGTTGAGCTTGAGGACCTTGCGGATGTCGCCCTCGGGGTGCGCGCCGGCGTCGGCCTTCACGCGCTCGGACCAGGAGAAGTCCTCGGTGACGAAGATGAGCACGGCGGTGCCGGGGCGGAGCTCGCCGTAGCGCGGCTGGACGAGATCGTAGGTGTCGACCTCGGCCTTGCCGTCGCCCCAGTGGGCCCAGAACGCCGACGAGGCGGTCTCGACCGGGGGCGCGGACTGCGCGGACGTGGCGCACGCGAGCAGGGCGAGGATCACGGGCGCTCCCATCGCGTCACGACCTCGACGTGGCCGGTCTGGGGGAAGAGGTCGACCGCCCACCGGTCCGTGCATCGCCAGCCGGCGGCCTGGAGGGCGAGGCCGTCCCGGAGGAGGGACGTGGGGCGGCAGGCGACGTAGACGAGGGCTTCGGCGTCGAGCCCGGCGACGTACGCGAGGGCGTCGGGGTGGAGGCCGACGCGCGGGGGATCCACGATGACGACGGGGCGCCCGGACCCGGCCGACGCACGCTGGATGGCGGCGACGTGCTTCTCGACCTCGCCCGCGAGGAAGGTCGCCTCGACGCCGTTCGCCGCGGCGTTCACGACGGCGTCGGCCACGGAGGCAGCGTTGACGTCGATGCCGACGATGCGCGTGAAGTTCCCCGCGCACGCGAGCCCGAGTACGCCGGTGCCGCAGTAGAGGTCGAGCAGCGTGCCGCCCCGCCCGGCCGCCTGGGCGACGGTGGCGCACAGGAGCTCGGCGCCGCGCGGGTTGACCTGGAAGAAGGCGGTCGGCGACAGGCGGTAGTCGAGGCCGCCGAGCCGCTCCACGACGTGATCCTGGCCGTGCACCACGGCGCGGAGCGTGCCGATGGCGGCGTCCGCCTTGGCGTCCGTCTCGAACCAGAGGACGCCCGCGGCGCCCCAGTCCGCGGCGTGCGCAGCGATCCACGCGGCCTGTTCGTCGTCCCCCGGCGTCGTGAAGAGCAGCACGAGCACGCCGTTACGGCCCTCGCGGAGGCCGACGTGGCGCCAGAAGCCCGTGTGCGCGACGGGATCCCAGAGGGGCCAGGTCGTGCCGAGCGTGTCGACGCGGACGCGCGCGAGCACGGCGTTCATGGCGTCGGACGCGATTTCGCAGCGGGGGGCGTCCACCACCTTGTCGAAGCGGCCGGGCGCGTGCATGCCGAGGAAGCGGCCCTCGCGCGTGATGCCGGTGTCGAGCTCCGCTTTCGCCATGTAGCGGAGGCGCCCGAAGGAGAGCTCCACCTTGTTGCGGTAGCCGTAGCCCTCGGCGCCGGCGATGCCGTGGTCCGTGCCACCGAGCGGCGCGAGGAGCCGGGCGAGGGACGCCAGCTTCTCCGCGCGCTGGCGCTCCAACGGGACGTGTTGCCACTGGCACCCTCCGCACACTGCGAACTGGGCGCACTGGGGGGCCACGGCGTCGGGTGCGGGGCTGAGGATCTCGAGGATGATCCCCGACTTCGGTTTTCCGCCGCACGAGACCACGCTGCCGGGCGCGCCCCCGCGGACGTTCCAGCGGCGCCCCTTGTCGTCGGTGCCGGAGCCGGCGCCGTCGGGGCCGAAGGAGTCGATGCTGACGGGGATGGGGTGACGCACGCGGGCCCCCTAACCGACGCCGATCACTTCCCGCTTCCGCGCGCGCCAGACGCACACCCGGTTCCGCCCCGCGCGCTTCGCCCGGTAGAGCGCCCCGTCCGCTCGCTCCATCAGCGTGGCGGCCCGCTCGATGGGGTCCTCGCCGTGCTGGAACAGGGCGCCGGCCAGGCTCGCGACGCCGATGCTCACCGTGACCTGCGGATCGCTCGTGTGGAGCGCCACGGCCGCCCGCACGCGCTCCGCCACGTCCGTCGCCGTCTCCTCGTCGGTGTGGGGCAGCAGCACCGCGAACTCCTCGCCGCCGATGCGCGCGACCACGTCGTTCTGGCGCGTGGCGGTCACCAGCAGGTCAGCGATGCGACGCAGCACGCGGTCCCCCACGGCGTGCCCGTAGCGGTCGTTGACGCTCTTGAAATGATCCACGTCGATCATGAGGAAGCTCGTGCCCGCCACCGTCTCCTCGGGGCGGCTCCGGCGCACGATGTCGAAGAGGTAGCGTCGGGAGTGCAGACCTGTGAGCTCGTCCACGACCGCGATGTGCTCGAGCGCGGCGTAGATGCGGGCGTTGTCGAGCGCGAGCGCGGCCTGGACCGTGAAGATGCCACCGCGCTGCTCCTCCATCACGGTGAAGGCCGGCGCGTTGGGGTGACGGAGCGCGAGGAGGAGCCCGAGCGAGCGGTCGCGGACGACGAGGGGGTAGGCGAGGACGCGGTCGAAGCGCGCGCCCTCGGGCGGTCCGGCGTCGGCGCTCGTGGAGAGCTGGCCGGACCACGGCTGCGAGGAGCTCGGAGGGGTCGCGTCGGGCGCCGGCGACGCGAAGAGCCGCCGTGCGGCCGCGACGGCCTCGGCGGTGTCCTCGCCCTGCGCCTGAAGCTCCCAGTCCTCTTCGGCGTTCGCGGGGTGCAGCAGCAGCACGGCGGTCGGGCTGCGGAGCACGCGCCGGGCCATCTCCAGCACGTTCACGCGCAGGTCCTCCGACGACAGCGAGGTCAGGAGGCTGTGGCTCGCCTCGTACAGCTCCACGGCCGTCTGCAGCTTGCGGTGCTCCAGCGCGCGTTCGAGCTGGAGGTTCAGCTCATCGAGCCGGATCGGCTTCTGGATGTAGTCCCAGGCCCCGCGCTTCAGGCAGGTGATGGCGGTGTCGATCGAGGAGTACCCGGTCGCCACGATGACCCCCATCGCGTCGTCGATCTCCTTGAGCGCGCACAGCGTCTCGATGCCGTCCATCCCGCCGCCGAGCCGCAGGTCCGTCACCGCGAGGTCGAAGCGCCGCACCCGCGCCAGCGCCACGGCCTCCCGCCCGCTCGCGACCACGGCGACGTCGTAGCCCTCGGCGCGCAGGGCGGAGGCGAGCGCGTTCGCGTCCGCCTCGTCGTCGTCGACCACCAGCACCGTCGCCCGCGCTGCGGCCATCCCGGCCGCGAGCCGCGGGGCGGTGACCGGCGGACCCCCCGATCCGTCTTGTGACCACGCCATCCCGGGCGAATCTTAGTCCCCCTCGGCGGCCGGCAAGCGCGGGGAGAGGGGGGACGCTCTTCGATATTGACATTCACTTTCAGAAACCATAGGGTGAGACGATGAGCACCACCCTCGCGCACCTGCCGCTCGGTCGGCCCGCCCGGATCGAGTCGGTCGCGGGGGAACGCGCGTTTCGTCGTCGCTTGCTCGAGCTCGGGTTCCTCCCCGGGGTGGAGGTCACGCTCGTCGGCGTCGCGCCGCTCGGCGATCCGCTCGAGATCGAGGTCCGCGGCTGCCGCTTCTCTCTCCGCAAGGCCGAGGCGGAGGTCATCGCCGTCGAGGACGCCTCCACCGTGATGGCGGCCAAGTGAGCGCGGCCCCGGCGCGGTCCCCCGCCCTGCCGCGGGTGGCCCTCGCGGGGAACCCCAACACGGGGAAGACCAGCCTCTTCAACCGGCTCACCGGGTCCAACGCGCGCGTCGGCAACTACCCGGGCGTCACCGTCGAGCGCGAGATCGGCCGGTGGGCCCTCGACGTCGGCCCGGTCGAGGTGATGGACGTGCCGGGGGCCTACTCCCTCGCCTCCCGCTCTGCGGAGGAGCAGGTCGCGATGCGCGCGATCTTCGGCCTCGACGGAGAGGTTCGGCCGAGCGCCGTCATCGTCGTCATCGACGCCACGCAGCTCGTCCGCAACCTCTACTTCGCGCTCCAGCTCATCGAGGCCGGCGTGCCGATCGTGCTCGCGCTGAACCTCATGGACATCGCCCGCGCCCAGGGCCAGGCGCCCGACCCCGTGCGCGTCTCCGATGCCCTCGGCGTCCCCGTCGTCGGGGTGAGCGCGAACACCGGCGAGGGCCTCCCCGCGCTCGCCGCGGCCGTGTCCCGCGTGCTCGCCACTCCCGACGAGGGCCGGGCCCGCCCGATGTGGCGCTATCCCCACGCCCTCGAGAAGGACCTCGGCCGCCTCTCCACCCTCGTCACCTCCACCGACGGCAGCGCCGACCGCCCCCGCGAGGCCCGCGCCCTCGCCATCTGGGCCCTCCTCTCCGTGGAAGACGGCGACGAGCTCATCGACGTCCCCGGCGCCGTCCGCCAGGAGGTCGCCACGTTGCGCGCCGCCGCGACCGCCCAGGGCCGCGACCTCGACGCCGAGATCATCGGCGCCCGCTACCAGTGGCTCGACGGCCTCGGCCTCGCGCGCTCCCCGGATTCGACGGTCAGCTTCACCGACAAGGTCGACCGCTGGCTCCTCCACCCCGTCTTCGGGCTCGCGGCGTTCCTCCTCGTGATGGGCGTCCTGTTCCAGGCCCTCTTCGCCTGGAGCGACCCCTTCATCGGCCTCATCGAGTCCGGCTTCAGTTGGCTCGGCGAGTCCACCCGCGCCGTCGTCCCGCCCGGCCTCGTCGCCGACTTCCTGGTCGACGGCCTCATCAACGGCTTCGGCTCTGTCCTCGTCTTCCTCCCTCAGATCCTCATGCTCTTCGCGATGCTCGGCTTCCTCGAGGACTCCGGGTACATGGCGCGCGTCGCCTACCTCGTCGACCGTGGCATGAAGGCCGTCGGCTTGCACGGGCGCGCCTTCGTGCCGATGTTGTCCGGGTATGCGTGCGCCGTCCCGGCCATCATGGCGACCCGCACGTTGGAGCGCCGCCGCGACCGACTCCTCACGATGATGGTCGTGCCGCTGATGAGCTGCTCCGCGCGGCTCCCGGTCTATACACTGATCATCGCCTCGCTCTTCCCGGTGAACGGCCGTTTCCTCTGGGTGTTTCCGGTACAGGGCGCGATGATGGTGTTCATGTACGTGTTCAGCACGCTCATGGCGCTGATCGCGGCCGCCGTCCTCGGGAAAACGCTGCTGCGCGGCCCCAAGGTGCCGCTCCTCCTCGAGCTCCCACCGTACCGCCTCCCGAGTTGGTCGTCCGTGTTCCGCCAGATGTGGCTGCGCGCGCGCATGTTCGTGACAGAGGCCGGCACCGTCATCCTCGGCTGCACCGTCGTGTTGTGGGTCCTGCTCTCGTTCCCCAAGGAGACCCTCAAGGATTACGATGCCTTGCGCGCCGGCGCCTCAGACGAGGTGGTCGCCACGCTCGACGCCGAGGAGGACGGCGAGCTCCTCCGCAACAGCTACGGTGGGCGCCTCGGGCAGGCCATCGAGCCCCTGATCGCGCCGCTCGGCTTCGATTGGAAGATCGGCGTCGGGCTCGTCGGCGCGTTCGCCGCGCGCGAGGTGTTCGTGAGCACGATGGGCGTCGTCTACGGCATCGGCTCCGACACCGACGAGCAGAGCCTCCCCCTCCGCGACCGCATCCGTGCAGAGCGGCATCCCGATGGTTCCGCCATCTACACCCCGCTCACCGGCCTCTCGCTGATGGTGTTCTTCGCGCTCTCGGCCCAGTGCATGAGCACCCTCGCCGTCGTCAAGCGCGAGAGCCGGAGCTGGCGCTGGCCGATGTTCCTGTTCGCCTACATGACCGTGTTGGCGTGGGTGGCGAGCTTCGTCGTGTACCAGGGCGGTCGGGCGCTCGGGTTGGGGTAAACTCGCGCCGATGCTGCTCCTCCTCGCCGCCTGCACCGCCCCGACCGACGCCCCCCTCGACAAGGACACGGCTGTCGCCGTCGACTCCGGCGAGGCGGACACCGACTCCGCCGTCGACACCGACACGGACACCGACTCCGCCGTCGACACCGACTCCGCGGTCGACACCGACACCGCCCCCGTCGACACGGGGCCGGCGACGTGGCGCTCGGAGCTCTACCCCGAGGACTGGACCCCCGACTTCACCGCGGACGACGGCCACTTCCTCCACGACTTCAGCTACGCCGGCTACCACGCGGGAGAGGTCGCCCTCCCCACCGCCGCGCCCGGAGCCGCCTTCGACGTGACCGCCTACGGGGCCGACGTCACCGGCGCCTCCGACAGCACCGCCGCCATCCAGGCCGCCATCGCCGCGGCCTCCGCCGCCGCCTCGACCGACGGCGCCGCCGTCGTCGACTTCCCCGCCGGGATCTTCCGCGTGGACGGGCTGATCAGCATCTCGACCTCCGGCGTGGTGCTGCGCGGCGCGGGCTCGACCGCCACCTTCGTGTACTTCACGAAGACGACGGGCGTGGACTACGCCGCGCACCTGACCTTCCAGGGCGCCATCGCCCAGGGCGCGGACCACCTCCTCGCGGCGGACGGCGTGTCGCGCTCCCACGACGTGCAGCTCGCCGACGTGTCGGGGGTCGCGGTGGGAGACAGCGTCGCGATCGGCTGGACGATCACCGACGACTTCATCGACGAGCACGGCATGACCGGCACCTGGGTCAGCTTCAACGGGGATTGGAAGACGATCTTCCGCCGCACCGTCACGGGGATCGACCCTGGCACCAACACCGTCACCCTCGACGTGCCGCTCCGCTACCCGACCCAGGTGCGCGACGGCGCCAGCCTCCGCGTGGAGAGCGGCTACCTCACCGAGTGCGGCCTGGAGGGGATGGCGCTCTCCAACGCGTCGGATTGGGACGCCGCGTGGGCCACCAACCAGGTGCACGTGGCGCTCCTGTCCCAGGTGCAGGACTGTTGGGTCCGGGACGTCGTGAGTTGGGAGTCCCCCTACCCGACGGACGCGCGCGGCAAGCACCTGATGAGCAGCGGCGTCGAGGTGTTGGACAGCCGGCGTGTCACCATCGCCGACACGGTGATGGAGAACGCCATCCACCGCGGCAGCGGCGGCAACGGCTACCTCTTCGAGATCTCGCGCTCGAACGAGGTGCTCACGGTCGACTCGACCGCGCGCGCCGGCCGCCACAACTTCATCCAGAACTGGGACTTCGGCACGAGCGGCTGCGTCTGGCTCCGCACCACCAGCGAGGACAGCCGCGCCTACTTCGCGGACTGGGACCCCGTCGGCTACGCCGCCTACTCCGAGTTCCACCACTCGCTCGCGATGGCCAACCTCATCGACCAGAGCGCCGCGACCGACGGGTGGCAGGCCGTGAACCGGCAGGACGAGAGCTCCGGCGCCGGCCACAGCGCCACGCAGACCGTGTGGTGGAACCTCACCGGCGGCGGCTACCTGCGCTCGCTCCAGGTGGGGGACGGCTACGTCGTCGGCACGGACGACGTCGATCTCCACGTCGACCCCGACGAGGCCGACTTCTTCTTCTCGGGCGAGGGCACGGCCCCGGAGGACTGGACCGAGGGCATCGGGGAGGCCGCCACGCTGGAGCCCGCCTCGCTCTACGAGGACCAGCTGGCGCGGCGGATCGGGCCGTAGCGCGCGCCTCACCTCACATGCATACGCCCGCGCCCTGCCACTGGGTACACGCCCCGGTCGCGCAGGAGTGGGCGTCGTCGCAGAGCGCGTAGCAGAAGCCCGCGGAGCCCGCGTTGGCCTGGCCCTCCGCGCAGGTGGGCAGCGACGCGCGGGTGCCGAAGCCGCAGGCGAATTGGGCGTCGCAGTCGTCGGGGAAGCTTGTCGCGCAGCCGCGGGTCACGCGAGGCGTCGGGCACGTAGAAGTTCAGGTGGGCGAAGGCGCCGTCGTCCGCGAGCCAGAACATGCCCTCGGCGAGGGCGAGGCCTAGGACCGTGCCGAGCGCGGCTTGGGCGAGGCGGAGGGGGACTCGGGAGCGCATGGGTGGAGGGTAGCACCCCCCGCCCACCCTACCCGAGCGCCGCCGCCACCAACTCGCGCTGCTCGCGCTCGTGGCGGCCATGGAAGCCCGTCGCCGGCGAGGCGCTGGCGACGCGGCCGGCGTACTGCACGCGGAGCTCCGCCTCCATCAGCTCGAGCGCGACGAAGGGCCAGGGCCCCATGTTCTTCGGCTCCTCCTGGCACCACACGAGCGAGGCGCCGGGGTGCTTCGCGATCTCGGCGCGGATGGCGTCGAGCGGGAAGGGGTAGATCTCCTCGACGCGGACCAAGGCGACGTCGGTGCGGCCAAGCTTCTCGCGCTGCTCCAGCAGGTCGTAGTAGACCTTGCCCGAGCAGAACACGACGCGCTGCTTGCCGGCGCCGTCGGGGATGACGGACTGGAAGCCGCCGGTCGTGAGGTCGGAGAGCCGCGAGGTGGCCTGGGGGTGCCGCAGGAGGCTCTTCGGCGTGAAGACGACCAGCGGGTCACGCACCTTGCGCATGACCTGGCGGCGGAGGAGGTGGAAGATCTGCGCGGGCGTCGTGCAGTTGACGACCTGCATGTTGTCCTGCGCGGCGCTCTGGAGGAAGCGCTCCATGCGGCCGGAGCTGTGCTCGGGGCCCTGGCCCTCGTAGCCGTGCGGCAGGAAGAGGGTCACGCCGGTCAGGCGGTTCCACTTGGCCTCGCCCGACACGATGAAGTTGTCGATGATGACCTGGGCGCCGTTCACGAAGTCGCCGAACTGGGCCTCCCAGATGACGAGCGCCTCGGGATAGTCGAGGGAGTACCCGTACTCGAAGCCGAGCACGCCGGCCTCGGAGAGCAGCGAGTTGTAGCACTCGAAGCGGCCCTGCCCGGGCTCGAGGTGCGCGAGGGGCGCGAACTCGACGCCGCGCAGGGAGTCGATGAGGACCGCGTGGCGGTGGGAGAACGTGCCGCGCTGCACGTCCTGGCCGGAGATGCGGACGGGGTGGCCCTGGGTGAGGAGCGTCGCGTACGCGAGGAGCTCGCCGGCCGCCCAGTCGAGGGGGCGGTCGAGGTCGGCCTGCTCTTCTCGCATCCGGAAGATGCGCTTGATCTTGGGGTTCGGGCTGAAGTCGTCGGGGACGCGGTTGAGCGCGTGCAGGAGCGCCTTGAGACGATCCTCGGGCACGGCGGTGTCTACCACGTCGGGCTTCCCGCCGTGGTAGCCGGCCCATAGGCCGCCCATCGGGCTTGGCGCCTTCGGCACGTTCACGAGGGCGAGCGCGGTGTCGAGCTCGGAGTGGAAGTCCGCCATCATGCGGTCGGCGTCCTCCCGCGTGAGGACGTTCCGCTCGAGGAGGGAGCGGAGGTAGACCTCGCGGACGCCGGGGTGCTGGCCGATCTTCTGGTACATGAGCGGCTGGGTGAAGGCCGGCTCGTCCATCTCGTTGTGGCCGTGCTTGCGGAAGCAGTACATGTCGATGATCACGTCGCGACGGAAGGTGGCGCGCCACTCCATCGCGAAGGTGACCACGCGGGCGACGGACTCGGGGTCCTCCCCGTTGACGTGGAAGATGGGGACGCCGAGCATGCGGCCGACGTCGGTGGCGTAGGGGGTCGAGCGGGCGTCGCTGGGGGACGTCGTGAAGCCGACCTGGTTGTTCACCACGACGTGCAAGGTGCCGCCGGTGTTGTAGCCGCGCAGCGCGGAGAGGTTGAGCACCTCCGCGTTGAGGCCCTGGCCGGCGAAGGCGGCGTCCCCGTGGATTAGGAAGGGGAGGGTGCGGACGTGGTCGCGGTCGCCGTCGCGGTCCTGCTTGGCGCGGACGCGGCCCTCGACCACGGGGTTGACGGCCTCGAGGTGGGAGGGGTTGAAGGCGAGCGAGAGGTGGAGCTTGTCGCCGTTCGGGGTCGTGTGCTCGCTGGAGTACCCGAGGTGGTACTTCACGTCGCCGGAGCCGGCCTCCTCGTCGTGCGCGGAGTGGTCCGCGAACTCCGCCAGCATCTGCGCGGGCGGCTTGTGGAGGATGTTGACGAGGACGTTGAGGCGGCCGCGGTGGGCCATGCCGATGACGACCTCGCGCACGCCGTGGCTACCGGCGGCGGTGAGGGCGAGGTCCATCAGGGGGATGAGGGACTCGGCGCCTTCGAGGGAGAAGCGCTTGTTGCCGATGAACTTCGTGCCGAGGAAGCGCTCGAAGCCGTCCGCCCGGGTGAGCATCTGGAGGACGCGCACCTGCGTGTCCTTCTCCATCGCGGGCTCGTGCACCATCGTCTCGAAGCGGCGCTGGACCCAGCGCTTGGCCTCGGGGTCGAGCACGTTCATGAACTCGACGCCGACGGTGCCGCAGTAGACCTGCCGGAGCCGCGTCAGGATGTCCTGCACGGTCGCGTACGGGGGCATGCCGTAGAGCGGGCTGGTGGAGACGGTGACGCCCATGTCGGCGTCGGTCAGGCCGTAGAAGGCGGGATCGAGCTCGGGGTGGGCGGCGATCTCCTTCGTGTCGAGGGGATCGATGTCGGCGGCCCAGTGCCCGTGCACGCGGTAGCCGTTGATGAGGCGGGCCACCTTGGCCTGCCGCTCGGCGGTCGCGAGGTCGGTCGGGGCGGCCGAGCCGCCGCCGCGGGCGCTGAAGATGCTGCGCGGCGCGACCGTGGGGCCCTGCGGCGCGTGGCCGTCGAGGGGGGTGAGCGCGGCGCGCGTGGCGGCGTCGACCGAGGCGGGATCCTCCTGGAGATCGAGCAGGAGCTCTTCCAGGTACGCCGCGTTCTCACCGGTGAGGTAGCTGTCCCGATCCATCTGCGCCCTCGTGGCCGCGCTCTCTATCCACCTCGCGCGACAATGCCCGCCCCGCGACGCTGTGGCGCGCACGCCGCCGCGATACCGGGCGCCACATGAAGATCACGACGCTGAACGTGAACGGGCTCCGATCGGCCGACCGCCGGGGCTTTCGCGACTGGCTGACCCGCGCCGCGCCGGACGTGCTCTGCCTCCAGGAGGTCCGCGCCGACCAGGACGTGCTGGACCCCGCGCTCTGGGCCCCGCCCGGGTGGACGTGCGGCTGGCACCCGGCGGAGAAGAAGGGCTATTCGGGGACGTCCGTGTGGGTGCGGGCCCCCGAGATCGCGCGCTTCACCGTCGGGAGCGGTCACGCGCGCGGCGACGCCGAGGGGCGCATCGTGGGCGCCCACCTCGCCGGGATCGACGTGTGGAGCGTCTACCTGCCGTCGGGGTCGTCGGGGCCGGAGCGCCAGGCCTGGAAGTTCGAGTACATGGACCACATGTGGGCGTGGCTCGCGGACCGGCTCGCGAGCGGCCGCCCCACCATCGTGTGCGGAGACATCAACATCGCGCACACGCCGATGGACATCAAGAACGCCAGGCCGAACGAGAAGAACTCGGGGTTCCTCCCCGAGGAGCGCGCGTGGTTGACGCGCCTGTTCGCGACCGGGTGGCAGGACGTGTTCCGCGTCGCGAACCCCACGAGCGTCGCGTACTCGTGGTGGTCGTCCCGCGGCAACGCGTACGCGAACGACGTCGGGTGGCGCATCGACAGCCTGTTCGCCACCCCGGACGTGCGCGTGGTGGCGAGCGGGATCGAGCGCGACGCCCTGCTCTCCGACCACGCGCCGGTGCACGCGGTCGTCGAGGTCGGGTAGGCGCGGAGGCCCTTGGGCTACTCCGTCGCGATGACGAGCTTCTGGAGCACCACGTCCGTCTCCGGCTTGTCGCGGTCCGACGGCACGCGCGCGATCTTCGCGACGATGTCGAGGTTCTCGCAGTCCCCGAAGATGGTGTGCTTGCCGTTGAGGTGGGTCGGCGTGCCCTCGGTGATGAAGAACTGCGAGCCGTTCGTGTTGGGGCCCGAGTTCGCCATCGCGAGGAGGCCCGACTTGTCGAACGTGGTGAAGTCACCGACCTCGTCCGCGAAGCGGTAGCCCGGGTCTCCCGTGCCTTTTCCGAGGGGATCGCCGCCCTGGATCATGAAGTCGGGGATGACGCGGTGGAAGATCGTCCCGTCGTAGAGGGGGCGGTTCGTCTCCTTGCCGGTGTTGGGGTCAGTCCAGGTCTTCTCGCCGCGGGCGAGCTGGACGAAGTTCGCGACGGTCTCCGGGGCCTGGTCGGGCCGGAGCACGCACTTGATGTCGCCGAGGCTGGTCTTGAAGGTCGCGGTGAGCTTCTTGCCGTCGGTGAGGCCGAGCTTCTCGAGGCCGGCGCGCTTCTTCGCGGCCTCCTCCTCGCTCTGAGCGCGCTCCACGCGGGCCTTCAGCGCCTCGTTGTCCTTCTCCAGGCGGTCCCGGGTGCGCTCGAGATCGGCCACGCGCTGCGTCAGCTTCGCGTTCTCGGCTTCCATGGTCGCGTCCTTGCAGCCCAGCATCATCCACGTGAGGAACATCGTCGGCTCTCCGGCGCCCCTCCTATTCGGCTCCCGGCCCGCGCGGGAGGTCGCCACGCGGGCTCTGACGGAGAGGTTGGGGATCTCGGGGGCCCGAGGGGTTATGGGCAGGGCTTCCCGGAGTCGCCGATGCGCGTCCGTATTTTCCTGCGCCAGCCCCTCTTCACGCTCCAGGGCGAGGGCGAGCACGTCCCCCCCACGGCCTTCATCCTCGAGGGTACCCTCGGCGAGGCCTCGCCGCTGGGCGCCAACATCAAGGTCGACCGCTTCCTCGACGAGCGCGGCCGCCCCCTCGAGGGCAAGCCCGTCACGCTCATCGTGCCCGGCGGCAAGATCGACCACGTCCAGGTCCTGGAGTAGGCGCTGCTGCTCCTGCTGCTCGCCGCCTGTCAGCCGACCCTCGTCGGCGAGGTCCGCACGAAGGACGGGGGCCCCGTGCCCGGCGCCGTGTTGACGTCGCCCGGCTGCGAGGCCGTGACGGGGGCGGACGGCCGCTTCCGCGTCCAGTGTGAGAAGGGCACGCGCAGCTTCGCGGTGACCCACCCCGATCACCTCGACCGCACCTGGCTCGTCGACGCGGACGGCGTCGGTGAGCACGACGTCGGCGTGGTCGATCTCGCGGGCATCCCGACGGGCGGGGGCCTCTGGCTCGCCGAGGACGGCAAGCTCGACCTCTTGCCCCAGGCGCCGATCGTGCACCGCGCGACGAAGGACGAGCAGCGTTGGTGCATGGACGCCACCGCGGGCGAGCCGGTGGCGGTGCCGCCGGGCCGCGTGCGCCTGCTGGACAACCACACGGTCGACTGGCGCGTCTACACCCTCGACAAAGACGGCTGCGCCTACGCGATGACGCGCTCCGGCGCCGAGCACTGGACGTTCGCCGCCGAGCGCGTGCAGACCGCGACGGTGACGCCCCGCGGCCCCGGCCGCGACTGGGTGGAGCTCGATCTGGTGCCCGGGGACTACGCCGTCGTCGAGTGGTACGACGGCTTCCTCGTGCACGGCCCCGACGGGGCGTGGCGCGGCCACTGGTTGCGCTCGGCGCGCACCGTCCAGACAACCGCGTTGCCGCCGGCGGGTTCGACGACCGCGGGCCAGGCGCCGTAGGGGCGCTCGGGCGGGAGGGCGGCGGGGCACGCCGCGCGAGGGGCCTGAAGGGCGGCCGCGTCCGCGCGGCCGGTCCGTCCCGGCGTCCGCGACGGGACGACCGAGCCCTAAGGGCGAGCCCGGAAGGTCCCGACCGGGCGTCCTCGCCCGGGCGCGCCCGGATCGTGGCCTCGACCGACTAGTTCTGGATGCCGACCGAGATCGTGACGGCGTGCTGCGAGTCCGAGATCTCGCCGACCGAGTCACCGCCGGAGTTCTCGACCGCGACCTTGCGGGCGCCGAAGTCGTACGCGGCGGAGACGAAGGGCGCGAGGCCCGTGCCGTCACCGAAGGCGTAGCCGCCGTCCACGCCGAACTCGGTGTTGAACGGGGTGGTGAAGCCGGCGAGGTGCTCGAGGAAGTAGGCGTGGAAGAAGAGGTTCTTGCCGACCTCCACGCCGACCTCGGGGCCGATCGCGAGCGAGCTGATCGCGAGCTGGTCGAGCTCGATCGCGTTGTCGACGACCTTGTAGGCCTGCACGTCGCTCTGCGACCAGCCGGCCTGCGCGCCGACCCAGAACTGGGAGCCGCCCACGTCGAACGGGTAGCGGCCGGCGGCGAGGATCTTGGCGTCCACCAGCCAGTCGCCGACGGGCTCCGCGTTGGCGCAGGGGCGGCCGAGCTCCTGGCAGAGGGGCGCGGGGTCGAGCGTGTAGCGGCCGGCGTCGACCTCGACGTTGGCGCCGAGGTAGGGGAGGCCCGGCACCCACACGCGGCCGGCCACCTGGAAGCCCTGGGCGCCCGCTCCGAGCGCGATGGGCGAGGGGAACAGCACGGTGGAGCGCGTCAGGACGAGCTGCTCGTAGCCGTAGCCGGTGTAGCTGTAGCCGGCGCGCACGCGGAGCCAGGGGCGATCGCCGGGGGCCGCGGGGGCCTTGCGGACGACGGTGGTGGTGGTCGTGCCGGCGCCGGTGGTGGCGGGCGGCGTGCCGAGGACCGGGGCGACCGTGCCGGTGGTGGCCGGGGTGGTGGTGGCCGGGGTGGTGGTCGCGGACGTCGTGGTCGCGTAGGGGTCGACCGCGGTGGGCGCGAAGGGGTTGCCGCCCCACGCGGCCTCGGCGCCGCCGACGGGCACGCGCATGAAGGTGGAGACGGAGCCGTCGCGGGTGGCGGCGGAGATCTTGACCTCGCCGGAGGTGCCGGCGGGGACGTTCAGCGTGGTCTGGTAGGCGCCGCCGCCGAGGTCGGACACGGCGCCGACGGTGCCAGCGGAGGTCAGGAAGTCGAGCTGCTGGCCGCCGATGCCGCGCCCGTTGGCGTCGAGCACGGAGACCTTGAGGATGACGGTGCCGCCCGCGCTGACGGTGGCGGGGTCGGAGAGCATCCCGAGCTTGGCGGGCGCGCCGGCCGTGGCCGCGGGGGCCGTGATGCCGGAGACCGCGAGGACGGAGCCGGCCATGCCTTCCCGCTCGAGGCGGAGGTTGGCGAGGCTGCCCTGCCACTCGCCCGCGAGCGCCGCGACGGCCTTGGAGCCGGAGACGGGGAGGTCGGGGACGACGAGGGTGGGCGGGGCCTGCACGAGGGTGGCGGAGGCGGCGAGGTCCCCCACGGTCGCGTTGATGGACACGACGCCGTTGCGGCGGCCGGCCGTGTAGAAGATCTGGGCGATGCCGTCCGCGTTGGTGGTCGCGGTGGCGGGGAGGAGGCCGTCCCCCTGGATGACCTTGATGCTGACTTCCTGGTTGGGGACCGGGTAGCCGAACTCGTCCACCGTCGCGACGGTGAGCATGGCGCTGGAGAGGCCGTCACCGGGGAGGCGCTCGCGGGCCGGGAGCAGGAGGACGCGGGCGAGCGGGTTGCCGGTCTTGGCGGAGGAGACCGTGGCGGCGAGCTCGACGGGGCCGGCGCCGGTGGTGGCGAAGAGGGCCTGGTAGTCGCCGTTGCGGAGGTCCTTCACGTCGCCCTTGAGGCGCGCGCCGTTGGCCGTGAAGTTGAGCGTGCGGGCGCCGAGGCCGGCGCCGTCGGGGCCGCTGACCTTGGCGAAGACCTTGAAGCCGTCCGCGCCGGCGGGGAGGCTGGCGGGCTCGGAGGTGAGCGTCACGCTGGTCGGCCGGGTGGGGACGAGGTTCAGGAGGATCGAGTCCGCCTGGAGCGAGGGCTTGTCCGCGAGGTTGACCGCGACCGTCGCCTGCGCCGCGCTGTTGGCGAAGGGCGGGGTGTAGGTGGCGACGTAGATGCCGCCGCCCTCGTGGCGGGCCGGGCTCACGACGCCGGCGGTGGTCGAGAAGACGACCTGGGCGGTGGTGTCGGGCTTGCCGTCCGCCGTGACGACCATGGCGCGGACGGGCACCTGGAGGCGGCCGTCGGAGGGGATGGCGGCCGCCGCGGGGAACATCGCGATGCGACGGGCCTCGGGGATCTTCAGATCGAGGGGCTCCTCCGTCACCTTGCCGTCGGGCGTGATCTGGACGCGGGTGGCGTTCGACGCGCCGGGGGGCACGATGATGGGGACGGTGGCGCGGCCCATCGCGTCCGCTGCGATCGGGCCGAACTCGCGGCCGCCGACCTTGAGGATGACGCGGGCGCCGGGAGCCACGGTCACGGGGTACTCGGCCTTGCCGACGAGCGGCACCGCGAGCGCGGCGTAGGCGTTCGAGGGGTCGCGGCGATCCACCACGGTGATGAGGGCGAGGTGGGGGTACTTGACCGTCGGCGCGGTGTAGAGCGCGCTGAACTGGCCGCCGCCGAGGGAGATGAGGTTGTCGACCGAGCCCGCGGAGGGGCGGACGGCGAGGTCGACGCCGGTGAGGTTCTGGCGGTCGCCGCCGGCGAGGTTGATCGCGACGGAGGCCGTGAGGTCCTGGGACAGGACGAGCTGCTGCGGGTTGGTCGCGACGGACAGCTTCTGGCTGCGCGGGGGCGCGACCGGGAAGGACCAGGCGCGCGCGATCGCCTCCTTCGTGGGGAGCTTCGTCTTGAAGGAGACGGTCACGGTGGTGACGACGTCGGTCTTCGCGGGGGTGTAGCCGAAGCGGTAGACGCCGCCGCCGACCTCGACGAGGTCCGTCGTGGTGCCGGTGGTCGCCGTGGGCTTGCCCTTGAGGCCGGTGATCGCCGTGCCGGCGGGCGAGGGGGCGAGGATGTAGAGGTCGGTGGCGGTGGCGCCGTCCCCGAGGACGCCCGTGGGCGCCACGAGCTCGATGAGGCCGGTGGCGTCGAACACCGGCGCTGCCTGGGCCCACGCGATCTCGGGCACGAGGGCCGCGGTTCCCATCACGAGACCGCCGATCGCGAGGCGGGTGAGGAGGCGGGTGGTGCGCAGCATCGACGACATGTGGGGCTCCGGTACGAAGGGGCGCTATGGTATGGAGGCCGGTCCAATAGTGTCAATGAAAGGTTTCGCCACGATGCCCGTCCCGTCGGAGACTTTGCATGCCTTTGACCGCCATGCGGTCACCTACGTCGCGACGTGGGGAGCCGATCCCCTGGCCCGATCGCTCCGGGCCCGGGTCCTCGCCTTGTGCAGCGAGTACCTTCCGAAGTCGGGGCGCGTCCTCGACCTCGGATGCGGTCCCGGGCTCGACGCGGCGGTGCTCGAAGCCCTCGGCTACCGCGTGCTCGCCGTCGATTCGTCGCAAGGGATGATTGTCGAAGCGCGGGCCCGCGCGGCGGACGCGCGTTGCGCGGATCTCTCCGCGCTCGACCCTTTATTTTCCGAGGGGCCGTTCGACGGGGCGCTGTCGAACTTCGGGGCGCTGAACTGCCTGCCGGAGCTCGGCGGGTTCGCCCGCGGGTTGACGCGGCTGCTGCGCCCCGGGGCCCACGCGATCCTCGTCGTGATCAACCGATGGTGCCCCGCCGAGGATCTGACCCTCCTCTCCCGCGGGCACCGGCCCCGCCGCCACGTCGCCACGGTGGACGTGGAGGGGGTGCCCGTGCCGCTCACCTACCTCTCCGCCCGGCAGCTCATCGCGGCGCTCCCGGCGTTCGACCTCGTGCATCGCGAGGCCCTCGGCGCGCTGGTGCCGCCGCCCGACCTCGGCGGGCGCCCGGGGTGGCGCACGCGGGTCGAGCCGTACGTCGCCGGGTGGCCCGGCCTCCGCGACGCGGGGGACCACTCCGTCGTGGTGCTGCGCCGCTCGGATCGGGATCCGTCTCGATGAACGTGGTGCTCTTCAACCCCCGCGCCCAGAAGGCGCATCGGCGGCTGCCGCTCTCGCTCCTGATGATTGCGCGCGTGCTGTCGCAGCCGTGGGACCTCGTGGACGGCAACGTCGAGCCCGACGCGGAGGCGCGCCTGTTCGCCCTCTGCGCGGCCCCTGGCGCCGTGCTGCTGGTGACGGTGATGCCCGGCCCACAGCTCGGCGTCGCGACGCCGCTGTGCCGCCGCCTCAAGGCGCGCTACCCGGGCCTCACCGTCGTGTGGGGCGGGTACTTCGCGACCGTCTACCCGGACGCCGCCGCGCGGGACTCCGGCGTGGACATCGTCGTCATCGGCCAGGGCGAACGCACGCTCCCCGAGCTGCTCGACGCGCTGGGCTCCGGGGCGGACGTCGCGGCGGTCCCCGGCGTCGCCGTGTGGCGAGACGGCGCGCTCGTGAAGGGCCCCGCGCGCCCGACCGTGCGCCCCTCGGACTTCCCCGACCCGCCGTACGAGCGGCTCGACATGGAGCGCTACGCCGCGCGGACCTTCCTCGGCAAGCGCACCTTCAACCACCACGCCAGCGCGGGGTGCCCGTACTTCTGCAACTTCTGCGCGGTCGTCAACATGTTCGAGGGGAAGTGGATCCCCGACCCGGCCGACCACGTCGTGCGCATCGTCCGGCGCCTCGCCACCGAGCACCGGGCGGACGCGATCGAGTTCCACGACAACAACTTCTTCGCGTGGGAGAAGCGCGTCGCCGAGGTGAGCCGGGGCATCGCGCCGCTGGGCGTGTCGTGGTGGGGCGAGGGCCGCATCGACACGATGCTCGGCTTCTGCGGCGCGACGTGGGAGGCGATGGCGCGGTCGGGCCTGCGGATGGTGTTCTTCGGCGCGGAGAGCGGCGACCAGGACGCGATCGACGGCATGGACAAGGGCGGGCTCACCGTCGCGGACACGCGCGCCCTGAACCGCCTGGCGCGGCGCCACGGCATCCGCCCCGAGTTCTCCTTCGTCCTCGCCAACCCGGGGGACCCCGAGCGCGACGTGGAGCGCTCGCTCGCGCTCGTGAAGGACCTCAAGCGCGACAACCCCGACTGCGAGATCATCCTCTACCTCTACACGCCGGTCCCGCTGCCGGGCATGTACGACGAGGCGAAGAAGCAGGGGTTCTCCCTGCCGGACACGCTGGACGCGTGGCTCTCCCCCGAGTGGTCCGGCTACGACCGCCGTCGCAACCCGCGCACGCCCTGGATCACCGGGGCGCTCGTCGACACGGTGTATGATTTCGAGACCGTGCTGCACGCCCGCTACCCGACGGTCAGTGACCTCGGCCTGCACCCCTGGCAGCGCCGCGCCCTGCGCGTGCTCTCCGAGCTGCGCTGGCGGAACGGCTGGTTCCGCGCCCCCTACGAGCTGCGCCTCCTCCAGAAGGCGTGGCGCTACCGCCGCCCCGAAGAGATGGGCTTCTGATGCGGCTGCTCGAGCGCATCGAGGACGCGCGCATGCGCCCGGAGGTCCTCGTCGCCTTCCGTCGCGCGCTCGACGAGGTGGCGGGCGCGAGCGGCTTCCCCGACGTGGAGATGGCGTTGCTGGCGGGGATGTTCGACCGGCTGGTCCCCGCGGACGCCGAGCCCGCGCCGTTCCACGAGCTGTGGCCCCAGGCGGAGCTGTTCCTCACGACGGCGCTGACCGTGGCGGTCTCGGACGGCCGCTACGGCGTCGAGGAGGCCCGCGTCATCGGGCTCCTCGCGTCGCGCCTCGGGTACTCGGTGACCGAGCTCGCCGCGATCGAGACGCGCGTGTTCGCAGACCTGCGGGCGAGGGGCCGGGCGCTGCGCGGGGGCTGAGCCTTCGTCGTCACCGGGATCAGTCGCTCATCAGGAAGATATTGGGTCGTACGTCGTCTTCGGGCGTCCTGGCCCAGTACTTGAGGAGGATCTGGTAGACGAGGATGCCGGTCTCGCCCTCGCCCCAGATCAGGTAGCGGAAGGCCTGCGTCATCGGGTTCTCGCGGGTGAGCCCGAGGAAGATGCTCAACGGGTCGAGCTTCTCGCTGATGAAGGCGACGGTGTTGGCGACGGCCACGGCGTTGTGCACGGTGATGCGGTAGTCGTCGCCGAGGCGCTGCACGCGCAGGGAAAGGGCGCTGTCGAAGTCGCTGCGATCCGTCGCGAGCTCGACGTGCAGGAAGGCCATGGAGCCCTGGACGGCGTAGTGCTTCTTGATGCGCGCCTTGACCTTGGAGTACGACACGTCCGTGTGCTTGACGGTGACGAAGTGCACCTTGCGCGGGCGCATCTCCTCCCACAGCTTGGCGGACTCGGGGTTGACGAACTCGAGGCGTTCGACGCGGAACTCGGTGGCGCGCCAGTAGCGGGAGAGGGCGCCGAGGACGAGGATGGACAGGATGAAGACCGAGGCGATGATGATGCCGTCCGGCCGCTCGTAGATGTTGTCGGCGAAGGCGAAGGCGAACACGAAGGTGATGGCGGCGAAGGGGACCGCGCGCCACGGGGCCTTGCGCTCGGCCCGGGCCTCGGCGCGCACCGCCAGGGTCACGGCGATGGCGGCCGAGAGGAACAGGGCGAGCACGCCGGTCGCGTAGGCGCCGGCCTGGGTCTCGACCTCGGCGCCGAAGTAGAGGGTGACGCCGATGTTGATCGCGGTGATGTTGAGGATCAACGGGCGGACGTAGCCGGTCCACTGAGGGGCCATGCCGAAGCGCGGCAGGTAGCGCGGGATGATGCTCAAGAGCGCGGCCATCGCCGAGGCGCCGGCGAACCAGAGGATCAGGATCGTCGACACGTCGTAGGCGGTGCCGAACCCGGCGCCCAGGTAGTGGTGGGCGGTCCAGGCGAGGGCGCGGCCGGCGGCCTCGCCGCCTTCGTGCCAGGCCTCCGTGGGGATGAGGAGCGTCGTGACGAAGCTCGAACCGATGAGCATGAAGCTCATGATCACGGCGGCGGTGAAGAGCAGCTTCTCGGTCGCGCGGATGCGGCCGATGGGCGGGGCGCCGTTCGTCGCGTCGGTCGGGCTGCCGCGCACGAGGGGCATGACCGTCACGCCGGTCTCGAAGCCCGAGAGGCCGAGCGCGAGCTTGGGGAAGGTGAGGAGCGCCATCGCGAAGAGCGTGACGGGATCGCCCTTGATCGCGAGGGCGGCGCGCCAGTTCGCGAGCAGCTCGGGGTGGAGGGAGACCTCGTAGGCGCCGCGGCCGATGATCACGAGGTTCAGCACGAGGTACGGCACCGCGATCCAGGCGGCGACGCCGATGGCCTCGCGGAAGCCGCGCAGGAACACGATGCCGAGCACGACGAGGAGCCCGATGGTGATCGGCACCTGGGCGTTGCCGAGCCACTGGGAGAGGAAGGGGTTCTCGGTGACGTGGAGGGCGGCGTCCGCCGCGGACAGCGTCATCGTCACGATGAACGCGGTGAGCGCGAAGCCGATGAGGCCGAGGATGAACAGCTTGCCGGGCCAGCCCGGGAGGAGGCGCTCGAGCATCGAGATCGAGCCCTGGCCCTGGTAGGAGCGCCGGGCGACCTCGCGGTACATCGGCACCGCGCCGAAGAGGGTCACGAGGACGAGGACGCTCGTCGCGAGCGGCGCGATCGCTCCCGCCGCCAGGAGCGCAATGCCGGGCTGGTAGCCGAGGGTCGAGAAGTAGTCGACGCCCGTGAGCCAGAGGACCTTGTACCAGGGCCAGGTCTCGTCGCTGTGCTCGCCCTCCGAGCCGTGCCGCATCCAGCGCGCGAACGGGGTGGTCGGCGCCGGCGAGGCGGAGTGGACGGGGGGCGTGTCGGTCTGCATCCCGCCGATGCTATCCCACGCCACCCCAGGGCGCGGGCGGCAGCGGGGGAACCACGCCGGCGTCCCACGCGATCTCGGCGACGGTCTCGGCGACGACCGCGGCCAGGGCCGTGCAGTAGCCCGCGCGCTCAGGCGCCGCGAAGGTGGGGAAGCGCGCGGTGCGGGCGTTGCACGAGGTGTCGACCGCGAGGTCGATCTTCGCCGCGATGTCCGCCCGGTACCGCGCGGCGGCGGCCTTCAGCGCGTCCGTCGGGGGGCCGGTGGGGGAGGGGTCTCCGAGGAGCTCGCCGAGGACGAGCAGGCCCGCGGCGATGGCGCCGCACGGACCCTCGCCGGTGAGCCCGCCCTTGCGGAGCGCCTGGTAGCTGCCGGAGGGCAGCCCGAAGGTCTCCGCGAGGGCGATGCCGCAGGAGCGGTGGGGCGTGCGGACGCCGGCGTACAGCGCGTCCGCGCGGGCGCGCGCCGCGGCGACGTAGGCGGCGCGCGGGCCTGAGGTCACCGGCCGCCCGGCTTCGGGGGGCCACCGCGCATCATCGGGCCGGGGCCGGCCGCCTTCGCGGGGGCGGGGGCGGGGCCGGCGCCCGCGGTCACCGGGGCCGCGACGGCGCCGATCACCCAGTAGGGGCTGCCGACGAGCTGGGTCTTGAGCTGGGCGATCTCGGTGGCGTGCAGCTCGAAGGTCTGCGGCTGGCCGCTTTTCTGGTCGAACTGGGTGGCGAACCACCGCTCGCCGACCTTGGCCTTGTGGAGCATGAGCCCACGGGGGTCGTCATAGACGAGCGTGAGGTCCTTCGCGGTGAGGGGGCGGTTCGCGTCGGGCACGGCCTCCTCTTCGGGAGGCGGAGGCGGCTCCACCTTCTTCGGCTCCTCCGCCTTCTTCGGGGCGGTGGCGTCGAGCACCTCTTCGAGCTCCCACTGGATCTCGAGCAGCTCGCCGCGGCGTACGCCCTCGATGTGGTCGCGCACGCCGGCGCCGTTCTCACCGCGCGCGAGGGCCAGGAGCTGCTCCTTGATGGGTTCGCGGTCCTTGTAGGAGGCCTTGCGCAGCACGTCGATCAGCCTGTCAACCTCTTCCATTCGGGGAGTCTCCGGTAGCGGCCCTCCTAACGCGGGATCCCCCGACCCGGCAGCCTCGATCCCCCCGCGCGTGCTAGGCTACCGCCGCATGGACTTCCTCGAACGCTTCGCCGAGCGCCACCGCGATCGCCTCGTCGGCGTCGCCACCACGGTGCGCCTCGCGCGCGGAGAGTTCCTGCTCCGGCGGGGCGAGCGCGGCGGGGACGTGTTCCGGGTCGCCGAGGGCGAGCTCGAGGTCATCGACAACCGCACGCAGCCCATCATCGTGCTCGACGTCATCGGGCGCGGCGGGGTGGTCGGCGAGATGTCGTTCCTGGAGGACAGCGTCCGCAACGCGGACGTGCGCACCCCCGACGGCGCCATCTGCCAGCGGTGGGACCGCGCGGCGCTCCTGCGTATCCTCGACCAGGAGTCCGCCTTCGCCGCCGAGTTCTACCGCGTGCTCGCGGGCATGCTGGTGGAGAGGAATCGCGCGACGGTCTCCTCGGCCGTCGCCGGGGGGATGGGCGGCACGAAGATCCCCCGCGGCCCGACGAACGAGGTGGCGGCGGCCGACGGCGAGGCCCTCGCCGAGGCGCTCCGCGCGCGCTTCATGGAGCTCGAACCACTGATCCGCCGCGACCGCGTCGCCGCTGACCGAGAGCTCGGCGCCGCCCTCCGCAACTTCGCCGCCGCCCTCGGCGAGGCCCTCGCGCGCATGTCCGACGAGGACGGGCGCATCGCCGGGCAGGTCGTCACCCGGGAGCTCCACCCCTACACCATGCGTTCCCACCTCGGCGAGCTCGCGCTCGATCGCGACGCCGGGACCGTCGGCGTGCGCGGCGCGATGGCGCACCTGCTCGCCAACAAGCCCGAGGGCGACGGCCCCCTCGGCGAGGTCCTCGACGGCTGGCTCCTCGGGCTCCCCACCTGCCGCGGCATCCGCGAGCGCGGCGCCTTCGCCCTCCAGATGGTCCTCGAGGCCCTCCCCGCGGACCCCCCGCTTCGGCTGATGGTGGTCAACACGACGGGCGGCCTCGTCCCCGGGCTCCTCGCCCAGCTCGGCGGCCGCGTCCCCGGCGAGATCACCTGCGTGGACGAGAGCCGCGCCGCGCTGAGCACCGCCGAGGCCTCGGGACGCGCGCGGGATCTGCGTCTCCGGCTCATCCAGGACGACCTCGTGGGGCTCTGCATGGGGCGCTCCACCATCCGCCACTCCCCGCAGCAAATCGTCGTGTTGGACGGGCTGCTCGAGTACCTGCCGGAGCGGCTCGCCGCCTCGCTCTTCCGCTGGGCGCGCTCCGTGCTCGTGCCGGGCGGGACCCTCATCGTCACCGGCCTCGTGCCCTCGCCGGACGATCCGGTCTTCCGCCACGTCCTCGCGTGGCCCCTCGTCCGCCTGCGCACGAACGCCCTGGCGCGGCTGCTCCAGGGCGCCGGGTTCGCGGAGGCGCGCACGTACGAGGTCGCGACGGCGGGGCTGGTCGGCGTCGCCCGCTGACCCCCGTGGAGGTCGTCCTCGCGCGGCGTCCTGTTGTGGATTCCGCCCGAATGGCGTACCCTTGCGCGCCCGGCTGATGCGCCTGCGCACCACCCCCTCCCGGAGTCTCCGCATGCTCTCGAAGACCTTGCTCCTCGCCCTCACGCTCGCCGCCTGCGGCGATGAGAGCGCGACGATGCCCCCCGGTGCCGGCAGCGTCGAGTCGAAGCCCGACGCCGCCACCCCCGACCTCACGCCCGCGCTGCCCCCCGCCGCCATCGCGGTGGCGGACCTGCAGGCCCAGGCCGAGAACATCGCGCTGGTGCCCTCGCCCGCTGAGATGCAGAAGGCCCTCGAGAAGGCCGGCGTCGCCGGCGGCCTCTCCGCCCTCGTGCAGGAGCGGGCCTTCAAGATGGACGCCGAGAACAAGGACGTGGTCGCGGTGCGCACCGGCGTCCTCCTCGCGGACGCCGTCCTCACCGTGAAGGACGCCCCGAAGGAGAAGCTGATCGAGCGGCTCGACAAGGTGAAGCTCGGCCTCGCCGCGCTCGGCGCCGGGAACGACCTCGGCGCCATCATCGACGAGCTCAAGAATAAGATCGCGAACGACTCCGTGTCCCGCGACGAGCTGCTCAAGGAGCTCGACGAGCTCCACGGCGCGACCATCCCGGAGATCAAGTACGAGGCCGGCGAGCGCGTCGTCCCGCTCCTCCAGGCGGGCAGCTGGCTCGAGGGCTCCAACCTCGTCTCCGAGGCCATCCTCAAGGCCGGCAAGCCCGAGGCGGCCAACTCCCTGCTCCGCCAGCCCCAGGTCGCGGGCTACTTCCTGAAGTACGTGCAGGTGGAGGGCGCGGACAAGGCCCCGGTCGAGGTGCTCAAGCAGCTCGAGACCACGCTCAAGAAGCTCCAGGAGATCGCGTCCAAGCCCGCCATGACGGTCGAAGACCTGACCGAGATCAAGTCCGAGACCTCGTCCGTCCTCGCGCTTCTCTAAGGAGCTACCCATGTTCTTCTCGACCCTGCTCCTCGCCGCCACCCCCGCCTTCGCTGACGAAGAGGCCGCGGAGACCTGCCTCCGCGCCAAGATCTGGGACGGCTACACCTCCGGCTTCCAGGTGCGCAGCCAGACCAACACCACGCTCGGCGCCGGTGAGCACCGCGTGTACCTGATCACGCTCTACGCCGGGAACGAGTACAAGTTCCTGGCGTGCGGCGACGACAACGCGTCCAACGTGGACCTCGTCCTCTACGACGCCCAGGGCAACGTGCTCATCACCGACACGTCGAACGATCGCGAGCCCGTGCTCTCGTTCATCCCGACGATGAGCGACACGTTCTACCTCGCCGTCCACGGGACCCGCCTGAACGGGGCGGACAAGAAGGCCGGCGTGTCGACCGCGGTGACCTACAAGTAGCGTGCCCTCCCCCGCCTTCTCCCAGCTCGCCGCGCGCTTCGACCGCGTGCTCCGCGCGCGGGGCGTGGCGCTCGCGCCGGATGTGGTCGAGCGCTCCGCCGACCTCGTACGGCTGCTGCTGAGGGTCGCGGCGCCGAGCGGCGAGGAGGTCGCCGGCTTCGTGCCCGCCGTGTGCGCGGCGGTGTGTCAGCGCGTCGGCCTGCACCCCGACGAGGCCCAGGAGCTCGTCGACCTCGCGGCGGCGCCGGAGCACCGCGGCGTGGTGAACGTCCACGAGGTGGACGCCTTCGTCGGTCGGTTCGGCCCCCTCGCGGGCCGCCTCCTCCAGCAGGAGGACGCCGCCTCCCTCGACCTCGTGGGCTTTGCCGCGACCTACGGCCCCGAGGAGGCGCTCCGCTTCGTCGACGCCCTCCTCGCCCTGCTCGCGCCGGAGGGCTCGCTCTCCCTGGAGACGATGCGGCGCGTCGAGGCCGCCGCGCACGAGCTCGGCGTCGATCCCGTGCTCGTCACGGCGCTGCTCAGGCGCCGTGAGGGCGCCGCCGCTGTGCGCACCTGGCGCCTCCAGGGCGAGCGCGTGCGGATCGGGCGCTCCCCCGGCGCGGACGTCGTGCTGCTCGACCCGCAGGTGGCCCTGCGCCACGCGGACCTCGTGTTCACCGAGGGCAGCTGGCGCATCGTGGACGGCGAGAGCGGCCGCCCCACCGTGCTCGACGGCCGGCCGGTCTCCGCCGCCCCGATGGGCGCCGCGGACGAGCTCCGCATCGGCCCCTTCGTGCTCCGGCTCGACCCCGCCGCGGGCACCCTGACCGCCCGCAGCGAGCGTGCCTACACCGCGCTCTCCGCACGGCGCCTGACCCGGCGCATCGGCGAGGTGTCCCTCCTCGACGAGGTCAGCTTCACCGTCTTCTCGGGCGAGGTCGTCGCCATGGTCGGGCCCTCCGGCGCCGGCAAGACCACGCTCCTCAACGCCATCGCCGGCGTAACCCCGGCCGACTCCGGCACCGTGCAGCTCGACGGTAACGACTTCCACGCGCTCCTCGCGGTGGACCGCTCGCGCATCGGCGTCGTCCCGCAGGACGACATCGTCCTCCCCGAGCTCACGGTGGAGGAGAGCCTCTTCTACTCGGGCCGCCTGCGTTTTCCCCCGGACACGACGGACGAGGCCCTCGACGTCGAGGTCGACCGCGTGCTGCTGGAGCTCGGCATCCCGCACATCCGCGGCTCGCGCATCGGAGACGCCGTCCAGCGCGGCATCTCCGGGGGCCAGCGCAAGCGCGTCAACCTGGGGCAGGAGCTCCTGACGCGCTCCACGCGCGTGCTCTTCCTCGACGAGCCGACCTCCGGCCTCGACCCCCGCGCCGCGCAGGACATCGTCCGGCTCGTGCGGCAGCTCGCGGATCGTGGCCGCATCGTGTTCCTCGTCACCCACGACCTCTCCCCGCAGGTCATGGCGCAGGTCGACCACCTGCTCGTGCTCGCCCCGGGCGGGCGCGTGGCGTGGTTCGGTCCGCCGGACGAGGCCTGCGCGTACTTCGCGGTGCCGACGCCGGACGCCATCTTCAACCGCTTCTCCGAGCGCACGCCCGCGCAGTGGGGCGAGGCCTACCGCCAGAGCCGAGAGTTCCGGACCTGGGTGCGCACGCGCGAGTCGCTCCTCGAGCTGAAGATGCAGCCGACGGCGAGCGACCCCGCCGACGCCCCGGACGCCGTCCGCCGCGCGCCCGCGTCCCCGGGGGTCCAGCTCAAGGCGCTCATCCAGCGCTACGGGAAGACCAAGCTCCGCGATCGCACGGGCCTCTGGGTGCTCGCCGCCCAGCCGCCGTTCCTCGCGGCGGTGATGGCGGTGGTGTTCCCCGAGCCCACCAGCTCGATGCTCTTCATGCTCTCGCTCTCCTGCCTCTGGTTCGGCATGAGCGTGTCGGTGCGCGAGCTCATCAGCGACCGCGTGGTGTGGCGCCGGGAGCGCCGCGTGGGCGTCGGCGTCGGGCCGTACGTCGGGAGCAAGCTCGTGGTGCTCGGCGCCGTCTCGGTGCTCCAGTGCTGCTTCCTGGCCGCGCTCGCGTGGGGCATGTTCGGCCTCGGCGCCTACGGCTTCAACCCGCTCGCGCTGATGGGCGTGGCCTCGTTGACTGGCGTGGCGGGCATGACGCTCGGGCTCTTCGTCTCGGCGGTGTTCTCCTCGTCGGAGGCCGCCGTCGGCACGTTGCCGCTGCTTCTCATCCCGCAGATCACCTTCTCGTCGCTGCTCGTCGGCCTGCGCGACATGGGGCCGGCCGCTCGGCTCCTCACCTGGTTCGATCCCCAGCGCTACGCCTTCGACGCCACGCTCAAGGTCGGCGAGAAGCTCTCGCGCGCCTCACGCGTGCCCGGGCAGTGGGACGTGCAGAGCATGACGGGGCCGCTCTACGAGCTCGGCCTGAAGGGCTCGAACGCCGACGACATGGGCCTCCCGCTCGGCCTCCTGTGCGCGGCGCTCGTCGGCTTCGCGACGCTGTTCGCCACCGGCGCGTTCGTCACGGTGTGGCGCCGGCGCGAGTGAGGAAGCCGACGCGCGCTTAGTGGTGCGCCTTCGGGAAGTGCAGCTCGTCCTTCGCTTCCGGCAGGGTGTCGGTGCGGAGGTAGGGGACGTCGTCCACCTCGACGCGCTCGATGGCGTAGCCGCGCTCGCCGTGGTGGGCGGAGCCGGCGTAGGTGAGGAGGGAGTGGCCGTCCGCGAGCCACGCGAGGGCGGTTGCGCGGTCGATCACGCGCTCGGACGTGTGCTTGAAGCGCACCCGGAGGGTCTTGACCTGCCCGTTCGCCATCTCCGCGCCGACCACTTCGACATCCGCCATGCGACACCTTGCTGGAGGCCGCTTCTAACCCCGCGGGGCGCTCCGTCGCCAGCGTCGGGGCGGCAGAAGCGGCCGCTCGGCGTCCGTCCCTCCGACCAACAAATGCTGACGCGCACCCGCTCGGTCGCGGAGATAACGGACCCCCGCCATGTTCCTCCTGATCCTCGGTTGCGCCACCACCGGCGCCCTGCGCGTCGACCCCGACGTGCTGCCCGTGCTGCCCTCGCCGCGCGCGGACCAGTACACGCGCGTGCCCAGCGCCTCCCGCGATCCGCTGGTGGCCTCGGTGAGCGACGGGCTGCCGTGGGACGAGGCCCTGTCCGGCGTCGCGGGCGCGGTGGCCCTCGCGGAGCTCGAAGGAGAGACGGTCGACGCCTGCCGGCTGCGCTGGATGGCGATCCTGGCGGGCTACCCGTACCCGCTGCTCGCGCGCGCCAGCGTGAGCGTGCCCGAGGGTGAGGTGCCGGCGACGCTCGTCGCCGAGGCCCGCAAGCAGGCCGGCGCCCGGGTGGACGTGGGGCTCGTGCGCGCGCGCGGTCGCGACACGGATCGGTGGGTGCTCGTGGTGGGGGAGCACACGGCGGAGCTGCCGGCGATCCCCCGCGAGGTCGCCCGGGGCGAGGTCGTGACCCTCGGCGCCGGCGACTGGTCGGTGAGCGATCCCTTCGGCCAGCTCCGTCCGGTAGCGGGATCGTTCGTGGCGGACGCGCAGGGCGAGTGGATGCTCTCCGCGCGCGACGGCGCCCGCACGATCGCGACCTTCCCCGTCTACGTCGACGAGGAGGCGAGGGCCCTCCCGCCCTTCGCGTGCACCGCCGCCTCGGGGGACCCCCTCGCGCAGGCCACCGGCATCGTGCGTGCGGTGCGCGCGGGCTACGGCTTCACCGACCTCACCCGTGACCCCGCCCTCGACTCCGTCGCGCGCGCCCGCCTCCGCGCGCTCCTCGCGGGCGGCCCCGTCCCCGACGCCCGCGCGCAGCTCCGGGCCGCCGGTTTCATCGGGGTGCCGGTGGCAGCGGCAGCGTGCAGCGGCGCGACGGTCGAGGCCTGCCTCTCGCAGATCTGGTGGTCGCCGGAGGGCCGCGGCGCCCTCGTCGGTGACCTCGCGGACGTCGGCATCGCGGTGGAGTCCAGCGGCGGAGACGTGCACATGGTCGTGCTCGGCGCGGGGTAGGCTCCCGGCGATGCGCTTCCCATCCGCGCGCTCCGGCGCGCTCGCCGCCCTCCTCCTCGCCGCGCTCCCCCTCGTCGCGCCCACGCCCGTCGCGGCGGCGCCCGCGCGCAAGGCCGCGCCCGTCGCGACGGTGTCCCTCCGCCCCGGCGACCCGCTCCCCG
>CAJBVW010000189.1 GCA_903959175.1 uncultured Pseudomonadota bacterium | reverse complement strand
AGAAACTGCTACCAATTTTTCAAAGACCGCTTGGTTGTTGCCGTTTCCGGCGACTCCGAAGCCCCCGCTCTCTATCGGAACGGGTCGGTCGCGTCAAGAACTTTGTGGTTCTTTCTGCAACCGCCCCGATGCTCTGTCCGAGGCTCGGGGGTTCCAGACTGATATTCAGTCCAGGGAGGCCCGTCAAGATCCTTTTTGAGGTCCGTCCGAGCCGCTTGGAAGCGCGCGAGCGTTCCAAGCCCGCGCCTTCTATCCCTTCAGCTCAGCCTGTCAAGGCAACTCGCTCACGGAGCTCTCGTCATCGTCCAGCGCGTCGACGCAGTCGAGCAGGTCGAGCGCGTCGATGAGTTCGTCCTTGTCGTTGTCGCGCCCGTCGTTGCAGGCGGTCAGCCCGAAGCCAACCTCCTCGGTGCCGGAAGCGCAGTCCGGATCCGAGGCGTCCGTCCACCCATCCACGTCGCCGTCCAGGCCGTCACTGCAGCCAGGCACGGGCGGGGGCGACTCGTCGTCATCCTCAGCCGCGGAGCAGTCGCCATCGAGCGAGTCGATGAGCTCGTCGCCGTCATTGTCGACACCGTCGTTACACGCGGTCAGGCCCAGGCCCACTTCGGCGTCTCCCGACAGGCAGTCCGGGTCCTCGAGGTCGATCCAGCCGTCCTCGTCTCCGTCGAGCTCGTCGGTGCAGGTGTCCACCCCGGTGGTGTCCCCCTCGTTCCCGCCTGCGAGGCAGTCGGGGTCGAGCTCGTCCACCAGGTCGTCGCCGTCGTCGTCTTCGCTGTTGGAGCAGTTGGACTCGTCCGAACCCGATCCCGACTCACAGAGGGAGTCGAGGCTGTCGCGCCGACCGTCACCGTCGTTGTCGACGTTGTCGTTGCAGGCGTCCTCGCCGAAGCCCACCTCCTCCGTACCGCCGCCGGCGCAGTCCGGGTCTTCCACGTCGGACCAGCCGTCCCCGTCGTCATCGAGGCAGTTGTGGCACTCGTCGGCGTCCGTGGGGTTGTCCCAGCCGAAGAAGCCGAAGTCGCCAGTCGTGTAGGAGAATACGACGGTTCCGCCCTTGTCGGTGCGGATGGCGTAGTCCGTCACGCGCTCGAACGTGACGACGACGTACCCCCAGTCCGAGATGGTGGAGTCCAGCAGGAAGGTCTCGCCGCCGACGCCACCGCCGGCCGGCAGCCGCACCGACGGGAACTGGTACATGACCGACGCGGGCACCTCGAGGGTCTGCCGGTCGTCGCGGCCGCTGCGGTCGGAGGCCACGATGGTGGCGCGAACCGGGTAGCCGACGGTGCCAAACCAGTTGAGCGAGAGCGACGTGAGCGTGAGCCGCACATAGGTGTTCTGCGCGCAGAGGTCGCCCGCTGCGTCACACTCGAAGGTCCCGTCGTTCTCGGACACCGTGGAGCGGTCCCACGCGAAGCTCAGGGCCACGTCGTCCAGCGACTCGCCGTCCCCGTTGTCGTCGTAGCACCCCTGGAGTCCGGAGATGGACCAGAGGTCTTGCGCGGCAGTCTCGCCGTCGACGACCGGCTCGAAGCCCTGTTCGTTATAGACGACCACGCTCTCGGGGACGTCTACCTCGAGGCCATCGATGCCCACCTCGGGCGCGCGGATCACGATGGTGGCGGGCTTGGTGTAGTCGTTGCGCTTGCCCGCGAAGAAGTTCTTCGGGATCGGCCAGTCGGGCCGGTACACGTAGGTCGGCGCGCCGTCGTCGCCGGGCGTCGTGCAGAAGCGCATGTCGGAGACGTCGTAGGCGCCTTCGTCCCCCAGCTCGCAGTTCGTACCGTCCACGATGCCGCCCTGCGACACGTTGACCGGCGCGATGTAGCCCTCTTCGCCGCCGCCGTAGCGATAGCTCGCCTGGGCGTCGAGGTCGGGACACCAGGCGTAGCCGTCCCACACGTCGTCGTTCTCGAGCACGACCTCGCCGATGTCCTGGTGGAGGTCCTCCACGCCGAAGGCGAAGCTGTTCTGGCCCGGACGCTGGATGACCCACTCCGAACCGGCCTGGTCGGTACCGCCGAAGAAGCCGACGTTCTCTGAGTGGAGACGCGGGTAGACGAACGTGAGCGCCTCTGCGACGCCGTCGATGCCGACGGCGCCGATGTAGACCGCGTCCTGGCACCCCGTGGTGCCGTAGGCGTCGTCGATGCGCTCGGAGTTGCCGCCGAGGCAGCTCTCCCAGTAATTGTTCACCTGGATGTGGCCGATCTGCTCGGCGTAGAGGTCACCCACGTCGTAGAGGTAGCTGTCCCCCGCGATGGTGAACCCCGTGCGTGTGGCGACCCGGACCTCGACCGCGCCCCCCGTGATGGGGCCCTGCGGCACGCGCACCTGGATCAGGCCGTCCTCGATCGCGAGGATCTCGGCGTTGTCGTCTCCGAATTGGACGACGATCTGATCGACGTCCTCGCCGAAGCCGCGGCCGGAGATGTCGACGGTCCCGCCGCCGATGTTGCCGACCTCGGAGGTGACCGAGAGCGATGAGACGGAAGGGGGATTCCAGTTCTCGTAGTAGGGCTCGAACTGGGTCTGCGTGGCGCAGCCCACGCCGGCCAGGAAGAGAAGGAACAACGAACGATTCATGTGCGTCACTCCTATTCCAGCCAGAACCGGCCGATGTCGATGGCGCGGCTCGTGAGCTTGATGGGGCTGATGTCCAGCTTCTGGCGGTATTGGTCCTTGGCGGGCGGGACGATCGCCTCCACCTCGGTGGAGCGCGCGAGGTAGAACACCGCGCCCTCGGCGCCGTGCATGCGCGCGTAGGTCAGGGCCTCCTCCACGATCTCGTTGGAGAGGACGAACTCGCCGTCGTCGCGAAGGCGGCAGGTCACTTCGGCGACGTTGTTCATGGGGTCCCCGTGCAGGGCGGGCGCGTAGTCACCGGAGGCGGTCTCGTAGGCGTCATCGAAGACCCACTCCGCGCCGTCTTCGCAGGCGGTCGGGGCGCGGCGGCCGAGGGGCTGCTCGGCGTCGTTCGGGATGTCCCCGGCGCGAACCGAGGCGCGCCAAGCGGAGGAGGCGTCGTCGTCGGGCGTGACGAGCACGACGCGCTCGCCGAAGTTCGTGTCCTCGCGGTCCACAGGTCCGAGGAAGCGCACCGCGAGCGAGACGAACTCGTCGGGGTTCGCGTCGTCGGGTGCGGTCCAGCGGAAGGCCACCTTGCCGTCCTCCGTGTCCCATGGCCCGGTGTAGACCTGACCAGGAAGACCGCCCGGATCCGTGGAGTCGGCGTTCGCGCAGCCGTCGGGACCTTCCGGGACGACGCCCGGCGCGGCGAAGCTGAGGCAGGTGGACTGCTCGCCGTCCGCGAGGGTGTGGCCGTAGGCGTCGTAGCGCACGCCCTTCCACGCGATCTGGACGCCGCCGGGGCGGGTCGGGAGCGCGAAGGTGGCGTTGCCGACGGAGGCCGAGGGCAGCGGGAGCGAGCCGATGGGCGCTTCCTGACGCGCGAGCGCGCCCGGGAAGCTGAACTCGACGTTCTCGCCGAAGGGGAAGTTGCGGCGGCGCACCAGGGTCTCCTGCATGCGGTCCACGCGGTCGCTGTCGACTTTGGGGACGAGCCCGTAGATGGCGTCGGCAGCCCAGAAGTCGAACGTGCTGTAGTAGATGAAGAGGTCCTGCTCGTCATCCGGGTAGTCGCCCGGGAGTCGATCGAGCCGGAGGCCGCCCTCTCCGTCCTCGGTGGAGAACTGCATCCAGCTACCCACATCGACGGTCTTGAACGAGCCCAGCGGGCCCGCCGCCTGGAACGTCGTGTAGCAGGTGTCGTCGACCTCGGGGGGCACCGAGGTCACTCCGCCGAGGCTGTCCGCCGCGGAGAGCTTCGTGTCGAAGATGTATGAGAAGCCGTAGACCGCCGCGTAGGGCGGGCTGTAGCCGACCATCTCGGGCCCGACCTCGTCGTAGCTGCCGAGGCTCATCATCGCGAGCGACAAGCCGCCGCCCGCGAAGTTGACCCAGCTGTACTCGACGACCCCGCCGTACGGCGTGGGCGAAGGGCCGATCTCATCGGGGTCGTAGCCGACACCGACGAGCTTGACGGGAATGTCCTCGTAGGCCGGCGCGCAGGAGAGCGCGGGCAGGAGGGCGAGCAGTGGAAGGAGGGTCTTCATGTTCATCTCACCACCCCGTGCCGAGGCCGACGTAGACCCGGACGCCCGGCTTCTCCGTCTCGTTGGAGAGTTCGTCGCCGATGGCGCTGTCCGTGCTGTCCGTGATGTCGTCGCCGTTCACGTCACCATAGCCACGGATCGTGTTGAACCCGTAGACGACGCGAACGAAGCTGTCCCAGGACGCGCCGCTGAAGATCGAGGCGCTCACGCGAAGCTCCGCGCCCGCGTCGAACAACATCGCGTTCCCGTTCTTGTTGGCGAGGCCGAGGAACGGGACCTCGCGGGTGACGGTGGAGGCGTCGCGCGCGACGCGCTCACCGTACTCGTTGCGGTAGAAGTCCGCCTCGTCTTCAGGCGCCTCGAACGACCAGAAGTTGCCGGCCGTCCCCATGACCTGACCGGTCACGTCGTAGAAGTAGAACGGGCCGATGCGCTTGTTCATCTCCCGGCGGATCGGGAAACGATACGCGAGGTTCACGAGCGCCATCGTTTCGCCGGAGAGGCTGTTCCCCGGGTAGCCGGCGAACAACGTGTTCGGCCGGAGCGAGTCGGAGCCCCAGTTGAACGGGTGCTGTCCGCCGCCGCGGAACTCGTCGTTCCGGTCGACGTTGCGGTCGATCACGCCGCCCTGGAAGTCGATCTGGATGGTGTGGCGGTGGTCCTGCGCGGCCTGGAGGAAGGGCAGCCACCCCGGGACGGGGATCTGCTCGGTCCAGCGGAGCTCGACCTTGTTGAACGGGTACTTGTCGAGGAGCTCGCCGTCGTCGACCGAGTGACCACCCTGCGCCGCGTAGACCACGTCGGTGTACCCGAACGTGTAGGTGAGATCGATGTTGCGGCCGCCGGTGGGGTTCGCGGCGTTCGAGAAGTAGCCGATGTTCGTGAAGTTGGCGGTGAGGCCCGCTTCCGTGCCGTACGAGTAGGGCGTGAACTTGGCCTCGGGCGTGGTGCGGAACCCGAACTCCTGGTACCGCCCGAAGAGGGTCGTGCGGAAGCGGTCGTTCCACGGGTAATCGACCGCGAACATCCCGATGTTGCCGTACTGGTGGTTCTTCCCCTCGAGGGTCGACTGGTCCTGCGTCGTGTTGACGTCGTTGTCGTCGTCGAGCAGATAGCCGTAGTTGTACTTGACCTGGTAGTGGTACGCGGTCAGGTAGAAGGTCGGGTACCAGCCCTGGTAGAAGTACTGGCCCATGAGCATGAGGTCTTCGCCCACGAGGCCCTGCACGAAGCCGCCGTGGTTCTCCACGAAGTCCTGCATGAAGATCTGACCGCCGACCTGGAGCGCGAGGTCGTCGCGCCCGTCGTTCGTGATGCGGAGGATCGGAGCGCCCGTCGGCGCCATGAGGTCGCCCTTGTACTTCTGAGGGACGAACGCCGAGAGGTCCTCGCGTGAGTCCCAGCTGGCCTGCACGGCCGCGGCCTCGAAGTCGAGGTCGAAGCTGGCGGTGGCGTCCTTGTGGAAGAAGTCCGTGGCGGGGACGCCGTACGTCTTCCAGCCGTGCGCCGTGTAGGCGCTGTAGAGCAGGTTTCCGCTCGGCGTAATCGACGGAGCCTCAGCGCCGCCGATCACGTTGGTGACCTGTTCGACCTTCTTCGACGCCGTGTCGTAGGCGTAGACGTTGAAGATCCCGGTGGGGTCCGACGAGAAGTAGATCTTCCCGTCCGCCGCCCAGTGGGGATCCTGGTCTTCCCACCGGTCGAACATCAGGGGGTGGATGTTCGAGCCATCCGCGTCCATGACGTAGAGATCTTGTTGGAAGTTGCGGAAGATCGAGACGACGAGCTGCTTGCCGTCGGGCGACCAGTCGGCCCGCTGCATCCAGGTGCCGTCCGCGAACGTCGTGAGCCGCTTCTTGTCGCTGCCGTCGAGCTTGATGGTCACGAGGTTGAGCGTGCCGTCGCTGTACTCGAGGTAGGCGACCGTCTGCCCGTCAGGGCTCACGGTCGGCTCGGTGCCGCGCAGGGTGTTGGGGATCGGACGCAGCGCTTCGCGCTGGGCGGGGGTGAGCGCGCCGCGGGCGGGACGGAGCGGCTCCATCTTGACGCCCTGGCGGACCAGGTTCGGCTCTTTGATCTCCTCGTGGACGATGTCGGCGACCCAGAGCTGCTTCCAGTCGTAGCCGTCGGTCTCAAGGCGGATGCCCGTCGCGTTGGTCACGGACGAGGGCTCGAAGTGCTCGTTCCCGACGAACACGACGGACTCCCGACCGGGGACGAAGTCCCAGCCGTGCATGAAGCCCACGCCGACGATGCCCGTGGTGAGCGAGTCCCGCTCGGCAGCGGCGCCCGCGTCCGAGGCGTCGACGCCGCTGAAGGCCGACCAGGCGTTCTCCGACGTCCGCTTGAGCTTGAGGACCCCGCGACTGTTCACGCCGAACCACTGTCCGTCCGACGAATACTGCGGGATCATCTGCCAGGTACCGGTAGCCTCCTTGGCCTTCTCGCGGTCCATGCGCGCGAGCTCGGGGCCGGTGACCCCCTTCTTGCGCTTCCAACGAGGCGAGAGCCAATTGTCCCTGCCGTCGGGATCCGTGTACTGCCAGTCCTTGGCGGAGGAGAGCAGCTCACGGCCCGCGACCTCGCCCTCGCCCTTGACCTTGTCGTACTGCCGATCGTACTTCTCGGTGATGTACACGACCCAGTCGTCGTACAGCTGCTTCGCGGGGACGCCGGTGACCTTCTCGATCACGACGTTCCAGTCCGGGCGCCACCCCTTGGCGGCCTCGAGCGCGAACTGGTTGTAGGTGTCCGGGCCGAAGCGTTGACGGAGGTAGAGGGCGAAGGAATAGCCCTGCTGGT
>CAJBVW010000188.1 GCA_903959175.1 uncultured Pseudomonadota bacterium | reverse complement strand
CCGCCCCCGTCCGCCCCCCCCTTCACTCCACCGGGTTCAACACCCCGAACCGCTCGATCAACGCCCGTGACTCCGCGTCGAGCTCCTTCGGCACCACGATGCGCACCTCCGCCACGAGGTCGGTCGCCGCGCCGTCGGGCCCCACGGGGCCGCGCCCGCGCAGCCGCATGCGCGTGCCGGAGCTCGTGCCCGCCGGGATGTTCACCCGCACGGGGCCGCCGGGCGTCTCCACGGGCACGCGCCCGCCGAGGAGCGCCGTGACGATGCCGACGTCCACGCGCACCACGCCGTCCGCCGCCGCCTCCCGCGAGGGCATCTTCATCCGCCCCCCGTCGCGCCGCCCGCCCTCCTCGCGCCCCTCCGCTTCCACGGGCGCGCCCGCCCTGGCCGCGCCCTCGCCGCCCTCCTCGGCGGGGTCCCAGGCGGCGCCCCGCGGGTCAACCGCGCGCCCGCCGAGCACGCGCAGATCCGCGACGAGCTCGCCGTAGCGGCCGCCGTCGAGCCCCGCGTCCCCCATACCCGTGACACGAAGGGTGTCGCCGTGGCGCATTCCGGGGGGAACCTTGAGGTCGTGAAGCTCGTCGTACCGGTAGAGCGTGCGGCCGTCGTCGGCACGGCGCAGGCGCGTGTAGGCCACCGTGACCGTCCCGCCGCGCGCCACGACGTCGGGCGGCAGGTCGACCGTGACCGCGATGTCCCGCCCGGGCTGGGGCCCCGGGTGCCGCCGGGTCGCGTTGGGGTCCAGCCGAGGCCCGCCGGCGCCGCCGGCCCCCGCGCTCCCGCCCCCCACGCTCCCGCTCCCGCCGCCGAACCCCGCCCGCGCGCTCGCCGCGCCCCCGAAGCCGAAGTTGCTCGTCTGGAAGCCGTCGCGATCCGACCCGGCACCGCCCAACCCGGTCCCGCCCGACCCGGCACCGCCCGACCCGGTCCCACCCGCCCCGGCCCCACCCGACCCGGCCCCACCCGACCCGCCCGGCGCCCGCCCGGCCGCGGGACGCCCGGTGAAGCGCCCGGTCTCGGGCGCGCCCGACCGCGGACGCCCGCCCGGCGCCGCCGCGGGTGGCGGCCCGCGCGTCTGACCGGTGAATCCGAAGTCCCCCACACCAAAATCGTTGAAGATGTCCTCGAGGTCGAGGTCGTTTCCGGCGCGCCCGGAGGTCCCGGCGCCCGCGGGCGGCGGCGAACCGACCGCCGCGCCCGCGCGATTCCAGGAGCTCCCGTAGAACGGGTTCGTCCGCCGCTCGCCCCGCCGGTCGTACCGGGCGCGCTGGGCGGGGTCCGACAGGACCTCGTAGGCCTCTCGCGCCTGCTTGAACTTCTCCGCCATCTTCGGGTCGGTTCCCGCGACGTCCGGGTGGCACGCGCGCGCGATCCCGCGGAAGGCGCGCTTGATGTCCTGGGCCGGGGCATCCTTCGCGACGCCGAGGATGTCGTAGAGGTCCGGACTCGACCCCGTCTTTCCCATCGGGCTCCTACGCGGCTGGTGGCGGAATGATAAGGAGTCCGGGGACGAGACAGCAAGCCGGAGCGACGATCCTGCTCCCCGCGTTCAAGAGGCGCGGCAGTTGAACCGAAAGAGCGCTACATAGAGTGAAATCCGAAGCGGGCCGCCGGGCCGCAGCGGAGGCCCGCAGAGGAGACCATGCCGAAGTATACCAATCCCGCCGGGCTCTCCTGCTCGTTCTGCCACAAGCCCCAGCGCGACGTCGAGAAGATCATCGCCGGGCCGAACGTGTACATCTGCAACGAGTGCATCCGGTTGTGCCTCGACATCATCCGTGAGAACCGCAGCCCCACCGCCACCACGGTCGGCACCGGCAAGACGCCCTCTCCGGCGCGCATCAAGGGCTTCCTCGACCAGTACGTGGTCGGGCAGGACTCCGCCAAGCGCAAGCTCGCCGTCGCGGTCTACAACCACTACAAGCGCCTCGAGGTCAACGCCAAGAGCGGCGGCCGCGCGGACGAGGTCGAGATCCAGAAGTCGAACGTCATGCTGATCGGCCCCACGGGCACCGGCAAGACGCTCATCGCGCAGACCCTCGCGAAGATGCTCGACGTCCCCTTCGTCATCGCCGACGCGACCACGCTGACCGAGGCCGGCTACGTCGGTGAGGACGTCGAGAACATCGTCCTCAACCTCTTCCACGCCGCGAACAACAACGTCGAGAAGACCCAGCGCGGCATCGTCTACATCGACGAGGTCGACAAGCTCGCGAAGAAATCCTACACGAGCTCCGTCAGCCGCGACGTGTCGGGTGAGGGCGTGCAGCAGGCCCTCCTCAAGCTCCTCGAGGGCACGAACGCGAACATCCAGGTCAAGGGCAACAAGCGATTGCCCAACCAGGAATACATCCAGATCGACACGACGAACATCCTGTTCATCTGCGGCGGCTCCTTCGAGGGCATCGACCGCATCGTGCAGGAGCGCCTCGGGCGCAAGGCCGTCGGCTTCCTGCGGGACACCGCGTCCGAGCAGGAGAAGGCCGAGAAGGGCGACCAGCTCCTCCGCTACGTCGCCACCGAGGACCTTGAGCGCTTCGGCCTCATCCCCGAGTTCATCGGCCGCCTCCCCATCATCGCCACGCTCGACCCCCTCGTCGTCGACGACCTGGTCCACGTCCTCACCGAGCCCCGCAACAGCCTCGTCAAGCAGTACCAGAAGCTGTTCAAGTTCGAGAAGGTGAAGCTCACCTTCTCGCCCGAGGCCCTCCGCGCCGTCGCCGAGAAGGCCGTGTCCCGCAAGGCCGGCGCGCGCGGGCTCCGCACCATCCTCGAGCAGGCCATGCTCGAGATCATGTACGAGCTGCCCTCGCAGGACAACATCAAGGAGGTCATCGTCACCGAGGACGTGATCACCCAGAAGGCGCAGCCGCGCATCGAGCCCGTCCGCGACTACGGAGTGCCCGGATAAAGCGATGGACGCCGGCTTCCTCATCGCCTCGCCGCAGATGCGGGACCCGAACTTCCAGCGCACGGTCGTGCTGCTCGTCCAGCACAACCGCGAGGGCGCGCTCGGCATCGTCGTCAACCGCGAGTCGCCCGTCCGGCTCGGAAACGTCGTCGATCGCCTGCTCTCCATGGCCCCCGCGCGCGCCAACCGCTCCGTCCTCTGGGGCGGCCCGGTCGAGCGCGGCGCCGGCTTCGTGCTCTTCCGCGGCAAGGCCCCCGAGGGCTGGCAGATCCGCGCCGACCTCTCGGTGAGCGCCTCCAAGGAGCGCCTCTCCGCGCTCGTCGCGAGCGGCGCCGACTTCCACCTCGCGCTCGGCTACGCCAGCTGGTCGGCCGGCCAGCTCGACAAGGAGTTCGCCGAGGGCAGCTGGCTCCACGTCGACGCCAGCTCCGACCTCATCTTCGAGTGCTCCACGAGCGACCGCTACGACCGCGCCCTGGCCCGCCTCGGCGTGAGCGCCGACAACCTCTGGATGACGCCGGTCAACGAATAGCCCAGGATCGGGCTCTCCGTTCCGGTCGGGCCCCGCGCTGCGCGCGCGGCCCTCGTGCAGGGGGCTCCCGCCCCCTCACGGCCGGCTTGCCGCCGGCCTCCGGGGGCGGGCT
>CAJBVW010000187.1 GCA_903959175.1 uncultured Pseudomonadota bacterium | reverse complement strand
GCCGATCGACGGGGTGTCGTTCGGAGCGGGGCCGGTGTCGGGCAACCTCGCGGACGGCCGCACCGGCGCGCTGCTCCAGTTCGCCGAGACCCAACCCTACGACGGCGCGGAGTGGGAGACCGCCGACCACAGCACCCTGCACGAGAGCGTGCAGGCGGCGGCGCTGATGCCGGGGTTCGTGACGGCGGTGTTCGACGGGGAGGTGCCGGTGGTGGCGGATCCGGAGCGGCGGTGAGGGGTTCGGGCGGAGACACGCGTCGACCTATGTCCCTTCGTTGGAGACAAAATGGGCGATTGGGACGCCGTTCGGGCGTGGGCAGCCGCGGACGGGCCGGGCGGGCGAACGAAAAGTGGCGTTGGTCCGTTGACGCGTGCGTCGTGAGACGGTTGCGTTGGTGGCTTTGTATCCAACGAGGGGGCATAGGTTCGTGCGTGTCGCCAAAGAGGGGGCATAGTTCAGCCGGAGCCCCTCAAGTGGGGGGTCGAGGGCTGCACTCGGCGGCAGCGACGGGGCCCACGCAGGGCCGCGCGAGGCGGACGGAGGGCGCCGCCGTCCGCGGCGGCGGTCCCGGCGGCGTCCGCGCCGCGGGGACCAAGCGCTTCGCGCGCGCCCGGAGGAGGCCGACCCGCCGTCCGCGGCGGGACGCGCCCAAAAAACGAAAGGAGGCGCCCCGCGAAGGACGCCCCCACAGCCGATTAGAGCTGGCCGGACGCCGTGATGACGACCTTGCTGCGGGGCGTGCCGCTGGGGGAGCCGACGCCCTCGATCGTCTTGACGAGCTCCAAGCCCTCGACCACGGAGCCGAAGACGACGTGCTTGCCGTCGAGCCAGGAGCAGGGGACCGTCGTGATGAAGAACTGGGAGCCGTTGGTGTTCGGGCCCGCGTTCGCCATGCTCAGGAGGCCCGGCGTGGTGTGCTTGAGGACGAAGTTTTCGTCGGCGAACTTGTTGCCGTAGATGGACTTGCCGCCGGTGCCGTTGTGGTTGGTGAAGTCGCCGCCCTGCAGCATGAACTGGGGGATGACGCGGTGGAAGCCGCTTGCGGCGTAGCCGAAGCCCTGCTCGCCGGTGCAGAGGGCGCGGAAGTTCTCGGCGGTCTTCGGGGTGACGTCGGCGCGAAGCTCCATGACGATGCGGCCGGACGCGGCGCCGTTGATGGAGATGTCGAAGTAGACGCGGGGATTGGTGGACATGGAGGCTCCGGTTGAAGGGGCGGAGGCCTAACCGGCCGCGGGCGTCGCTGAGGGTGCGTGGCTTACGCATCCCGCGGATGCCGCTCCGGCGGCCGGCGCCGGTGCTACGGTGGAGGCCCTCCGGAGCCTCGATGTGGACCCTCGCCCTGCTCGCCACCCTCCTCACCGAGGAGGCCCACGCCCGGCCGCTCCGCACCGTGACCGTCCGCCCGCTCCCCGCCCCCGTGCGCGCCGCGGTGGTGGGCCCGCCTACCAAGGAGCAGCTGATCGCGGCGTCCTACGTGGACTACACGGTCACGCACACGCCGCTCGGTAGGGTGGAGCAGGAGAGCGGCGGCCTGATCGGCTTCCCCGCGATCTTCACCTGCGTGGTGGCCGCGAACCAGCTCACGGTCAGCTACACGCGAGAGGGCGTCGACGTCGCGGCGCTCCCCCGCGTGGGCGCGTGCGGGACCGGAAAAGAGGCGATCCGCTTCCGGATCCGGGTGGAGGCCCCCGACACCGAGGCCTGAGCCCCGCGCGGATCGAGTATCCTCCGCGCCATGCGCCTCCTGCCCCTGCTCGCCCTCGTCGCCCTCTCGGCCTGCCGCAAGGATCCGGACGACTTCGTCCCTAAGCCCGACACGGGCATCGCGGGGGACGACACCGCCGTTGACACGGAGCCGCTCGACACGGACACCGACACCGCGGTCGACGACACCGGCGTCGACGACACGGGAGAGGTGCCCTCCGACCTCGACGCGGACGGCTTCACCGTCGCGCAGGGCGACTGCGACGACGCCGACCCCGACGTGCGCCCCGGCGCCGAAGAGGTGTGCGACGGCCTGGACCAGGACTGCGACGGCGTGGCGGACGAGGGCGTCACCGGCACCTTCTACGCGGACGCCGACGGCGACGGCTTCGGAGACCCCGCGACCTCGCTCGAGGCCTGCGAGGGCGCGGCCGCCAACGACGACGACTGCGACGACACCCGCGCCGACGTGGCCCCCGGCGCCGCCGAGGTGTGTGACGGCGTGGACAGCGACTGCGACGGAGCGGTGGACGAAGAGGGCGTGACGCTCTGGTTCACGGACGCCGACGGCGACAGCTTCGGTGACCCCGATACCGGCGTGCTCGACTGCGCCCCCGCAGGCCGCGTGGCGAGCTGGACCGACTGCGACGACGCCGACGGGACCGTGTTCCCCGGCGCGACCGAGGTGTGTGACGGCGTGGACCAGGACTGCGACGGCGCCGCGGACGAGGGGCTGACCAGCACCTGGTACATCGACTACGACAGCGACGGCTACGGCTCCGACGCCTACACGCGCGGCGGCTGCACCCAACCGAGCGGCTACGTCGCCACGGACGACGACTGCGACGACACCGAGGGCGACGTCAACCCCGGCGCCGACGAGGTGTGCAACACCGTGGACGACGACTGCGACGGCGACATCGACGAGGACTCCGCGATTGACGCCGCGACCTGGTACGCCGACGCCGACGGCGACACCTGGGGGGACAGCGCGGTGTCACTGGTCGCGTGTGACGACCCGGACGGCTACGTCACGCCCGACGGCGACTGCGACGACACCGACCCCACCGCCTACCCCGGCGCCCCCGAGCGCTACGACGGCGTGGACGACGACTGCGACGGCACTATCGACGACAACACCTGGATCGGCACCGGCGCGGACGGCGCGCTGACCGTCACCGGCGTGGTCGACCTCTCGACCGACGCCTCCGGCGGCCGCTCCGAGCCCGACGGTGTCACCTACGCGGTGACCGCCATCGGCACGGACACCGTGACCGTGGCCGAGCGCGCGGACGGGCTGGCCGCCGGTGACGAGGTGCTGATCCTCAACCTCCAGGGCACGACGAGCGCCTACGGCTCCGTCGGCACCTATGAGTTCGGCTGGGTGGCGTCCGTGTCGGGGAGCACCGTGACCTTGGACGGCGCGCTCGCCGAGACCTACGGCGAGGCCAGCAACGCCGACCTCACCGGGCAGGCCGTCGTGCTCGTGCGCGTGCCCAACTACACGGATGTCACTGTCGGCAGCGCCGGTCTGCTCACCACCGGCGCGTGGGACGGCGAAGCCGGCGGCGTGCTTGCCTTCCGCGCGACCGGCACCGTGAGCATCGCGGCCGGCGGCGCCGTCGCGATGGACGAGTCCGGCTACGCCGGCGGCTCCACGGGCAGCGGCTACAACTACGACGCCTACCAGGGCGAGTCCTACGGCGGCGAGGGGCAGGGGAACGGCTACTCCGGGTACAACGAGCCCCTCGGTTGGTGGGCGAACAACCTCGGCGCGGGCGGAGCGCACGTCACCGGCGGCGGCGGCAACCACGGCGGCGGCGCCACGGCCGGCGCGAGCTGGAACGGCGGCTCGGCCACGGCGCCCGAGCGCGGGGACACGTACGGAGAGATCGACCTCTCCCGGCTGTTCCTCGGTTCGGGCGGCGGCGGCGTGTGGTACGGCAGCAACGATCCGGGGCCCGGCGGCGGCGGCGGCGGCATCGTGTACGTCGCGGCCAGCGCGGTCACGGCGGACGGCGCGGCGGCCATCACCGCGATGGGCGGCACCACGACCCACTGGGCCACCGGCACCTGGACCTACGGCGCGGGCGGCGGCGCGGGCGGCAGCGTGTGGGTCGTGACGGACACGCTCACCGCGGCCGCGGGCGCGGTCGATGCCGAGGGCGGCTTCGGCGAGGCCACCCACATCCGGCGCGGCGGCGACGGCGGCTACGGGCGCGTGCGCGTGGATTGTGTCACCGTCAACGGGGACACCTGCACCGCGGCCGCGGGCGGCGTGGCGCTGAGCACCGCTGTCGAGCCGGACGCCGGCTACGTGGTGGCCCCGTGAACGCGGCGGAGGGGGCGCCGAAGGGCGTGGACACCATCGATTGGGTGGCGGCGGGCGAGGAGGCCGTGGCCCTCCTCCAGACGCTGCTGCGCATCGACACGACCAACTCTCCCGACCGCGCCCCCAACGACACCGAGGCCGCCGTGCTCCTGGCCGGCCGCCTGCGGACAGCCGGCCTCGAACCCGAGCTCTTCGAGCCCCTCCCCGGCAAGGGCAGCGTGGTGTGTCGCATCAAGGGCGACGGCACTGGCGGCCCGCCCATCCTGCTCTCCGGCCATGTGGACGTGGTGCCCGCCGACCCCGCGCGCTGGAGCCGCCCCCCGTTCTCGGGCGAGATCCACGACGGGTGGATCTGGGGCCGCGGCGCCATCGACATGAAGAACATGGTCGCGATGGAGGTGATGACGCTGCTGCTGCTCGCGCGGCACGGCGTGCCGCTCAAGCGCGATGTCATCTTCGCGGGCGTGTCGGACGAGGAGGCCGGCTGCACCTGGGGCTCGATGTGGCTGGTGGACAACCACCCCGAGAAGCTCCGCGCCGAGTACGCCATCTCCGAGATCGGCGGCTTCACCCTGCACAGCGGCGGCAAGCGCTTCTACCCGGTGCAGGTGGCCGAGAAGGGCATGTGTTGGATGACCATCCGCGCCAAGGGCACGCCCGGGCACGGCTCGCTCCCCAACAAGGACAACCCCATCCCGAAGATCGCGCGCGTGGCCCAGCGCCTCGGCACCGCGCGGCTGCCCCACCACGTCACGCCCGTGGTCGACCGCTTCATCAAGAAGCTGGCCGCCAACCAGCCGCTCGCCAACCGGTTGGTCCTCCACGGCCTGCTCCACGCGCCCCTGTGTGGCCCGCTGCTCGACCACGTGTTCCCCGAGCCCTCGCTCGCCAACACCTTCGACGCCAACCTGCACAACACCGCGAACCCCACGATGCTGCGCGCGGGCGACAAGGTGAACCAGGTCCCGGGGGACGCCCTGCTGCGCGTCGACGGCCGCCTGCTCCCTGGCCAGACCGGCGCGGACCTCGTGCGGGAGATCCGCGCGCTGTTGGGGAAGGACGGGGAGGATCTCGAGATCGTCATCGACCAGGAGATGCCGCCCGTCTCCACCGACCCCGACGATGTCATCGCCGAACACATCGGCCGCATCGTGCTCGCGCACGACCCCGAGGCCACCGTGCTCCACACGATGATCCCCGGCTTCACCGACGCGAAGGCGTGGTCCAAGCTGGGGATGAAGTGTTGGGGCTTCTCCCCGGTGGAGCTGCCCGAGGGCACGAAGTTCACCGCGATGTTCCATGGGGACGACGAGCGCATCCCCGTGGAGGGCTTCAAGTGGGGGACACGCGCCCTGTTCGACCTCGTGGTGGCGCTCGCGGGGTGACCCTGGCGGCGGCCCGCGCGGTCAGAACCGGCCCTGCGCCTGCCCGGTGAAGTGGTAGCCGACGCCGGCGCCGACGTCCCCCTCGGCGTTCACCTGTGTCATGAGCGTCACGCCCTGGCTCACGCCCACCGAGAAGTTGGGCGTCAGGTCGAGCAGGAAGCCGGGGCCGGTGCGCAGGCCGAGGTCACCCTGCGCGCCGTAGACGATGAGTTGGGTCTCGGTGAAGGGCTTGGCCTTCTTCAGCGGCTGCAGGTAGTAGCGCACGCCGACGCCGATCTGGGCGGTGTACGCGCCCTCGACCGGGCTGATCGGGGTGAGCGCGAACACGATCTCGGGCTCGAGCGCCGACCCGAAGTTGCGGCCGAGCGCGACCTCCAGGTAGGGGCCGGTCTGCAGGCCGGCGTTGGTCGTGGCGGTGATGAACGCGACCTCCGCGCCGACGGCGATGCGCGAGGTCCACTGGCCGGTGTGGGGGTAGCCGGGGTGCAGCTCGCGGGTGACCGACGCGACCTCCGCCTTCTCGACGGAGACCTCGCTGTTGTCGTCCAGGCGGATCACGAACATCTCGCCGCGCTCCACGATCTTGCCGCGCCAGCGCGAGCCGGAGCGCGTGGTGAGCACGTCCTGGTAGCGGAGCTGGGCGCGCGCGGAGAGCTGGTTCCCCACCCGTTGTTGGGGCGCGGCCGCGGCGGAGGGGGTCAGGAGCGTGGCGAGGAGGGGGGCGAGCAACAAGCTGGAAACCATGCGGGCCTCGAACGTGCGGTGTCTAACGTGCGCGGGGCCGCCGATCCGTACCCGGGCGCGGGTTGGTGCTGGCCGGCGCAGCCGGCGCGCCCGGATGTGTCAGTCGCGACGGAGGATGTACTCGTCGTCGAACCAGGCGCCCACGGGGAAGCGGTAGCCGCCGACGTTCGCGAAGCCGCGCGCGGCGTAGAACGCCTGGGCCTTGAGGTTGCCGGACCACACGCCGAGCCAGACCGGGCCGGGGCGGTGGGCGGCGAGGTGGGCGAGCGCGAGGGAGAGGAGGCCGGCCCCGAGGCGGAGGCCCTGCGCGTCGCGTCGCAGGTAGAGTTGGTAGAGCTCGCCGTCGCTCGGGCGCACGTCGGGGTGTGGCAACTTGCAGGGGCCGACGTGGGCGTAGCCGAGGAGCCGGCCGTCGTGTTCGGCCACCCAGGTGGCCTTCTCGGGGTCGGCGAGCTCGGCGGCGACGGTCTCGGGGGTGTAGGTGTCGCGCTCGAAGACGGCGAGGTCGGCGGGCGGGTAGGGGATGTCGAAGCCGCCCGCCAGGAAGGTCTCGCGGAAGGTGTCGCGCTTGAGCGTCGTGAGGGCGGTTGTGTCGGCGAGGGTGGCGGGGCGGAGGTCGGACATGCGCGGCGGTAGCTGGGTCGGCGAGGGGGTGCAAGGGGCGGTGGGGGTGTCGGGAGTACGGCGCGCCCGCCGCCTCACTCCCCTGTCGCCGGCTCCACGACCGTCGCCGGCTCCACCGGCACGGCCACCACGACCCGCGCCGCCCTCAGCAGCCGCGAATGCAGGCGGTAGCCCGCAGAGACCTCGACGAGCACGCGGTGGGGCGCGCCCTCGGCGGGGGCGGTCGCGACGGCCTCGTGGGTGAGGGGGTCGAAGGGTTGGTCGACGCAGGTGATGCGCTCGGCGCCGTGGCGACGCAGTAGATCGAGGGATTGGCGGTGGATCATCACCACGCCGGCGCCGCCCTCGCCGGCGGCCAGCGCGCGGTCGAGGTTGTCGACGAGCTCGAGCACGTCGCGCAGGACCGGCTCGGCCGCGAAGGGGCGCGCGCGGTCGCTCTCGTCGCGGATGCGGCGGAGGGTCGCGTCGGACTCCGCGCCCGCCGCCTGGAGGGCCGCCTGGAGCGCCGCTTGGCCGCGCGTCACGACGGCGACCCGCTCGGCATCGGCCGCCACGAGCGCGTCGCGCAGGCGCCAGGCCCAGAGGCCCGCCCCGATCGCCATCATCCACCCGACCGCCGCGAAGAGTTCCACGGCGACTCCTACCGCGCCGGGCGCGCGCTTTCACCCCGCCGCCTGGTCCGCCCCCTGACCCGGCCTCCGCCGCGGCGATCCCCCCTCCCCGGCACCCCGTTACGCACCGCTGCGTAAGCAAGGATGAATGCCGGCTCATCGTCCGGGTCGCGAACGGACGGGTTAAGGCCGTCCGTCTTTTGCCCGGAGAGCACCTTGCCGCGCACGATCTTCTGCGTTCTTCCGTCTGAACGGGCCAGCCTCGCGGCCCGCGTCTCGGCGGCCGGCGCCACCCCGATCGTTGATCTCGTCACCAGCTCCGGCGCCGTCCCCGACGGCGTGTGGGTCCGCGTCGCCTCGACCGGCGGCGGCGCCCCCGGCACCGGCCCCATCCTCGCGGCGGACGGCCCCGCGATCGCCGGGCGCCCGTGCTGGCGCGAAGCCACCGCGGTGGTCCCCGTGCCCGAGGGCTACGCGGGCCTCGTGCTGCGCGGCCTCGGCAGCGGCGGCCGCTCCGGAGACGTGGACGTGCGCACGCTCCTCGCGCAGGTGCCCGCCGGCGTACGCGTTCTGGTCGACTGGCCGCACGGCCCGGAGGAGGCGCAGCCCGACGTCGAGGGCCTGATCCTCTCCGACGTCCTGTTCGCCTTCTACGCCCCCGAGTCCCTCGCCGCGCGCCTCGACCGCCTCACCGCCGGTGACCTCCTCCGCGTCGCCGGCCAGTCCATCGTCGCGTCCCCCGGCTCCCCCGCCGCCCGTCGCCTCGCCGGTGGCGAGCCCCTCGAGGCCGTGGCCGTCGGCTGGTTCGCCGCGGACGACGCCTTCGAGCACGCCTGGCCCGGCGGCGCCGGTCTGCTCCACGCCGTCGTGTTGCGGAACAGCACGGGCACCCTCGGGGCCGCCCTCTCCGTCTACGGCGCCCGCGCGCCCGCCCCCGTGGTCGAGGCCCCCGCCTCCCGCGTGGTCGTCCCCACCGGGGAGGAGGACGCCTCCTACCTCGACCTCGGCCGCACCGAGCCCATCGCGATCATCGGCCTCGGATGCCGGCTCCCCGGCGCCGGCGGCGTCACGCGCCTCTGGGACCAGCTCGTCGCCGGCTTCGACGCCATCGTCGACGTGCCGGTCACCCGCTGGGATCCCGCCCTGTTCTGGGACCCCGACCACTCCGTCGCCGACAAGACCTACGCGCGGATCGGCGGCTTCGTAACCGACTTCTCGTTCAACCCCCGCCGCTTCCGCATCCCGCCGAACGCCACGCGCCTCATCGACCCGATCCAGCAGATGGCGCTCGAGGCCTCGGCCGACGCGCTGGACGACGCCGGCTACGGCGCCACCAAGGAGTTCGACCGCGAACGTGTGGCCGTCATCCTCGGCAACTCGATGGGCGGCGAGATCGGGGACGAGTACACGATCCGCGTCATGTTCCCCGCGCTGCGCAAGGCGCTGGAGGAGGTCCCCAACTTCGCCCAGCTCCCCGATCTGGTCCGCAGCCGCATCCTCGCCGCCTACGAAGAGGGCGTGAAGCAGGCGCTCCCGCCCATCACCGAAGACTCGATGCCCGGCGAGCTCTCCAACGTGGTCGCCGGCCGCATCACGAACGCGCTGAACCTCGGCGGCCCCAACTTCACGACGGACGCCGCGTGCGCCGGCTCGATGGCCGCCATGCAGGCCGCGGTGAAGGGGCTCCAGGACCGCGACTTCGACATGGCGCTGACCGGCGGCGCGGATCGCTCGATGGGCGTCGGGACCTACACGAAGTTCTGCAAGATCGGCGCCCTCTCTCCCGACGGCTCCCGCCCCTTCGACGCGAACGCGAACGGCTTCGTCATGGGCGAGGGCGTCGGCATCCTCGTGCTCAAGCGCCTCGCGGACGCCGAACGCGACGGGGACAGGGTCTACGCCGTGATCCGCGGCATGGGCGCCAGCTCGGACGGCAAGGGCAAGGGCGTCACCGCCCCCAACCCCGAGGGGCAGCGCCGTGCGCTTACGCGTGCGTACGAGAACGCCGGGATCGACCCGTGGGACGTCGACCTCTTCGAGTGCCACGGCACCTCCACCGTCGTGGGTGACAAGGTCGAAGTCGAGGCCCTCGGCCAGCTCATCGGCGCCGGTCGCCGCGCCGGCCGCCCCGCGCGCATCGGCTCGATCAAGTCGAACATCGGCCACCTCAAGAGCGCCGCGGGCGCCGCCTCCGCGCTCAAGGCCAGCCTCGCGCTGTTCCACAAGGTGCTTCCCCCCTCGATTAACTACACGACGCCCCGCAAGGACATCGACCTGTCCGTGGTGCCCCTCCGGGTGCAGACCGCGCCCGAGGCGTGGGAGAGCAGCGGGCCGCGCCGCGTCGGCATCAGCGCGTTCGGCTTCGGCGGGACCAACTTCCACATGGTGGTGGAGGAGCATCGGCCGGGCCAGCTCCGCACGAAGCACCGCCCCGTGACACATGCGGCGGATGTATCAGCGAGTGTATCAGCGGGCGCATCCCCCGCTGTATCAGCGTCTCCGGCGTTGTCGGCCTCTTCTTCTGGGGACGGGGGGCCTGCCCCCCGTAACGCCCCCGAAGCCACGCGGGCCGCCACCCCGGCGCCGGCTCCCGCGGTGGACGCCGCCCCGGCCCTCGCGATCCGCCCCGTGACCGCCGTGCCCGTCCCCGCCGGGGTGTGGGCGCTCTCCGCGGACACCCCGGAGGAGCTCGTCGCCAAGTGCCGTGCGCTCAAGAACGGCCAGGTGCCGCTCTTCGAGCCGGACGCGCCCCTCCGCCTCGCCGCCGCCGCCGCGGACGCCGCGGAGCGGGACGGCCAGCTCGACAAGGCCGTCGCCGCGCTCCAGAAGGGCAAGGGCTACGACCTGTTGCGCCAGCGCGGCATCTACCTCGAAGACGTGCCGTGCGACGGCCAGCTCGCGTTCCTCTTCACGGGGCAGGGCAGCCAGTACATCGGCATGGGGCTCGACCTCGCGGCGCACTTCCCGGTCGTGGCGGACACCTTCGCCGAGGCCGATGAGGTCATGACGCCGCTGCTCGGGCGCACCCTCACGAGCCTCATCCAGCGCGACGAGTCGCTCTCCGAGGAGGACCAATTCGAGGCGCTCCGCGCCACCGAGATCTCCCAGCCCGCCACGCTCACGGTCGACGTCGCGATCCTCCGCCTGCTCGCCAGCTTCGGCGTGCGCCCCGACATGGTCGCGGGCCACTCCCTCGGCGAGTACGGCGCCGCCGTGGCCGCGGGTATGCTCACCTTCCGCGAGGCCCTCGTCGCGGTGAGCGCGCGCGGCCGCGAGATGGCCGCGGTCAAGATCGACGACTTCGGCAAGATGGCCGGCATCGCCACCTCGGTCGAGGTGGTCGAGCAGCTGCTGGCGGAGATCCCCGGCTACGTCGTGGCCGCGAACAAGAACTGCCCCACGCAGACCGTCATCGCCGGCGAGACCGAGGCCGTCGAGGCCGCCATCGAGGCCTTCAAGAGCCGCGGCATCACGGTCTACCCGCTGCCCGTGAGCCACGCGTTCCACAGCCGCATCGTCGCCCCCGCGACGGCGCCGCTCCGGCGCGTGCTCCAGAGCCTCGACATCCAGGCCCCGCGCCGCCGCATCACGACGAACGTCGACAGCCGCTGGTACCCCACCGGCCCCGGCGCCGCGGAGAAGGCGATCGAGATCCTGGCGAAGCAGGTGGCGTCTCCGGTCGAGTGGACCTCCCAGATCGAGCGCATGTACGCCGAGGGCGCGCGCATCTTCGTGGAGTGCGGCCCCAAGCGCGCGCTCGCGGGCTTCGTGGTGAGCATCCTCAAGCACCGCCCGCACCGCGCGCTCTACACCAACCAGCCCAAGCGCGGCGGCGTACTCTCGTTCCTCGACGCGCTCGCCAACCTCCTCGCGCTCGGCTTCCCGGTCTCCGGCGCGCCGACCCGCACCGCCGAGCTCTTCGCCGAGCTCGGCGAGCGCCGCTCCACGAGCGACCGCCTCGCCGCCCGCGCCGAGGCCCTCCGCAACCCGAGCCTCCTGCTGGACGCCGGCCCCGTCGAGGGCGCCCGCGGCACCGCCGTCATCGAGAAGGGCATCCTCAAGATCGTGGCCGCCAAGACCGGCTACGACGTCGAGTCGCTCGACCTCGACTACGACCTCGAGGCCGACCTCGGCATCGACACCGTCAAGCTCGCGGACATCATCGCGACCGTGCGCGAGCACTTCCGGCTCGAGCAGGACCCCGACTTCCGCATGGGCGAGTACCGCACGCTGCGGTCGCTCATCGACTACGCGGGCCGCCGCGCCGGCGCGACCCGCCCCGCCGCCGTCCCCGCGCGTCGCGCCGCCCAGGCCGACGTCGGGCTCGACGCCGCCATGGCCTCGCGCTTCCTCGCGGACGTCGCCGGCAAGGACCTCCACGGGCTCGACGCCGCCGGCTTCGCCCAGGCGCTCCTGCCCGCGCTCCAGCAGTTCCTGACCGCGAGCTGGTCCGCCTTCGAGGCCGCCCGCCCCGCGCCCTCGGTCGTCGCGGCCCTCGCCGTGCCCGCCCCGGCGCCCGCCCCGGTCGCCGCCGCG
>CAJBVW010000186.1 GCA_903959175.1 uncultured Pseudomonadota bacterium | reverse complement strand
GGGCCCGCCCCGGAGGGCCTCGGCGAGCGCGGGGCCGTCCATCGGCGCGATGGTCTGGCCGGCGCCGAGGGGAGGGCGCTGGTTCGTCTCCTCCGCGAGGAGCGGGAGGGGGCCGGGGGCCGCGCGGCCGTCGCTCGCGGGGGCGGCGAAGCGCTGGACGGACGGGATCGAGCCCGGCGCCCAGGCACGCAGGCCCGGGCTCTGGAGCGCCACCGCGAGCTCGCGCAGCTTCTTGCCGAGCGCGCCGGGGCCGCCGCGGACGGTCGGATCGTGCGCCAGCGCCGAGCGGATCGCGGCGACGACGGGCTCTCCGGGGGTGTCGCCGGGGCGCGCAAGCACGCGGATCAGCGCCCGCCGCACCGCCGCTTCGTGCCGCTCGGGGTCGGCCGCGGCCTCGGGCGGGCTCTCCCCGGAGAGGAGCTCCACGAGCAGGGCGCCGACGAGGTAGGTCGCGGCGGGCGGGGCCGCACCGCCCTCGGGCGCGGCGTAGCCCTTCGGGGGGACGGAAGGGGCGTCCTCCGCGCGGGAAACACGGAAGCCGGCGAGCTTCACGCGGCCGGCGGTGTCGACCAGCACGTCCTCCGGGGAGGGCGCGGGGTGGAACACGGCCCGGTCGCCGTCGACGATGCGCAGGGCCTCGTCGAGGGCGAGGCCGACGGCCGCCGCGGCCTCGACCGCCGCGCGGGCGGGGAGCACCTGGTTGCGCATCCGCAGCACGCGCAGGATCCGCGCGGCGCTGGCGCACTCGAAGCCCTCGTAGACCACGCCCACGCTGCCACTGACCGCGGTGATGTGCTCGATGCGGAGCACGCTCTCGTGCTGGAGCCGGCCGAGGAGCCGGGCGTCCTCCCGGAGCCGCAGGAGGAGATCGGGGGAGGCGACGGCGGACTCGTCCACGCGGACGAGCACGGGCGCTTCGACGCCCGTCGCCCGCGTCAGGCGGCCGCTACGGACGTTGCGACCCCACGCCTCGTAGACGCCCGTGAGCTTCAGCGTGGACTTTCCCACCCGTACATCTCTCCAGCGTCCGACGATACCACAGAGCGGGCAGCCGAGGCTCCGGCGTCCCGACGCGCGCAGAGCCCCTCCAGCGGCCCATCACGGCGCCTCCGGGCGCCCCCGTCTGGTACGCGTCGGGACACTCCGAACGTCTTCGCCGCGCCCGATCGACGCGCCGAGCGGCAACCGCGCCTCGCCGCGATTACTTCCTCCCACGATGGACAACGGGCCCCCCCCCCTCCCTCCCCGAGGCCTTTTCCTGCGCGCGCTCCTCGAAGCGGCGGGAGCGGCCTCCATGCGCCACCACGGTGGCGGTGATCCGCGCAAGAAAGCGGATGGAACCTGGCTGACCGACGCCGACCTCGCGGCGGAGGCCGTGCTGCTCGACGCGTTGCGTCAGCATTGGCCGGAGGACACCATCCTCTCCGAGGAGCGCGGCGCCATCCCCGGCCGCCCCGACGCCCGGTGGGTCGTGGATCCCCTCGACGGCACCAGCGCCTTCACCGAGGGCCTCGCGCACTGGGGGCCGGTCATCGCCCGGCTGGTCACCCACGGGGACACCGAGCGCGTCGACGTCGGCGGCCTCTGGTTGCCCCGCCTGAGCGAGCACTACCACGTCGAGGACGGCCGGGGCTGGTTCAACGGCGCCCTCCTACGCCCGCTCGAGCGCGCGGCCCTGCCGAAGGTCGTCTACCTCCCCTCCGCCTTCCACCGGCACTTCGAGCTCGACTTTGACGGGAAGGCACGTTGCCTGGGCGGAACGGCCGCCCACCTCGCCCTCGTGGCCCGCGGGAGCGCGCGCGCCGCGATCGTCGCTCCGGGGTGGTCGATCTGGGATACCGCGGTGGGCCTCGCCTTGATAGAGGCGGTTGGAGGTCGCGCTCTCCGCTTGCCGCAGCGGGGCGAGACAGGGGCCTTCACCGAGGCGGCGCCGCTCGATCCGTTCCGCGACACAGGCGCTGCCTTCGTCGCGGGCGAAGCGGACACCGTGGCGGAGCTCGTTTCGCCGGGGCGCGTGGCGCCGATTTCCTCGATTTTTCAAGGAGCAGGGCATGGTCGAACGGGACGTTAGCCGGGAAACCGAAGAGGAGGAGGGCGAGGAGCTCCTCGACGCCAGCGGCGAACCCCTCGATCCGCTCGGGAACCCACGTCGCAACCCCATCCCGAAGCTGCCGGCGCTCGCGCCGCGCGGCGAGGCCTCACGCGGCGGAGATCTGCTCGCCTACTACCTCTCCGAGGTGCGCCGCTACGCGCTCCTCGATCCGGAGGAGGAGCGCAAGGTCGCCCTCGCCTACTACGAGTCGGGCGACGCCTCCGCCGCCGAGCGCCTCGTCACCGCCAACCTGCGCCTCGTCGTGAAGATCGCGTTCCAGTACCACCGCCAGTGGGCGAACGTCCTCGACCTCATCCAGGAGGGCAACGTCGGCCTCGTCGAGGCCCTCTCCCGCTACGACCCCTACCGCGGCATCCGGTTCTCCAGCTACGCGCAGTACTGGATCCGGGCGATGATCCTCCGCTTCCTGATGGACAACTTCCGGCTCGTCCGCCTGGGCAGCACCCGGAACGGCCGCAAGCTCTTCTTCCAGCTCCAGAAGGAGCGCGAACGCATGCTCCGGGAGGGCATCCAGGCGTCCGCGCAGCAGCTCGCCGCGCGGCTCGACGTGCCGGAGAGCGAGGTCATCGCGGTCGATCAGCACATGCGTGCCCCGGCGATGTCGCTCCACGCCCCCGTCGGCGGGGAAGACGGCCGCTCGCTCGCCGAGATCGTGCCCGACAACGAGTCGACCGGCCCGGAAGACCGCGTGGCGGAGTCCCAGCTCGGCGCGCTGGTGCAGGACAAGCTCCGCGCCTTCGCGCTGACCCTCGAGGACGAGCGGGAGAACGCCATCTGGTCCGAGCGCCTCGTGGCGAACGAGCCGGCGAGCCTCTCCGACCTCGGCGAGCGCTACGACGTGAGCAAGGAGCGCATCCGGCAGATCGAGGTGCGGATCAAGCGCCGCCTCAAGACGTACCTGCAGCAGGAGCTCGGCGAAGAGATCGACTTCGAGTTCAACATCCCGGAGCCGGCCTGATGTTGGAGGGGCTCCTCGCGCGCGCCCGAGCGCTCACGGCACCGCCGTCCGGCCCGGTCGCGCCTCGCTCCGCGGAGCCCCTGCCCTCCCGCCTCGGGGAGAGCCCCTTCCGGGACCCTCCCCGCGGCGCCGGCCCGACCTCCCCTCCCCCGCTGCTCGACTGGAGCGAGGACCCCGCCACCGCCGAGCCGCTCCCCGTCGGGGCCCGGCTCGTGCTCGCGCCGGACGCCTTCCGCGAGGCCCGCGTGGCCCACCGCCACGGCTGGTTCCCGGCCCTGGCCCACGCGGGCGCGCGCGGCGACACCGCCGCCCGCCTCGGCGCCATCGAGGCGATGGAGTCGTGGCTGCGCTACGACGTGCCCGGCACCGGCGTCGCGTGGGCCCACCCCTCCGACCTTGCCGTGCGCCTGCTGCACTGGCACGTCGGGCTCGCGTGGCTCGGCGCCGCCGCCCCCACCTCGCTCAAGGAGGCGATGGCGGGCAGCGCGCGGTGGCACCTGGACCACCTCCGCGAGCGCCTCCCCCGCGGCGAGGCCGACGGCGCCCGCCGCGTGGTCCACCAGTGCGGCCTCGTGATCGGCGGGCTCACCTTCCCCGACGTGCCGGGCGCCCGCCAGGACTGGAGCGCCGGCGTCTCGGGCCTGCGCTGGAGCCTCCCGGCCGAGGTCCACCCCGACGGCTCGCCGCGAGACGACGCCCCCCTCCACCTCGCCGAGACGCTCTGGATGGTCGCGGTCACCCGCGCGGTCGCCCGCGCCAACGGCGCCTCGTTCCCCTCCGCCGCCGACGCCGCGCTCACCCGCGGGGCCCGCTGCCTCGAGCGGCTGGCCGCCGAGCTCGGGACCCTCCCGCCGCTCGGAGAGGCGCCCCTCGCCGACGTCCTCGCGCTGCCCGACCACCCGCTCGCGTGGAGCCTCTGGAACCTCGTGCGCGCCTGGGGCCTGGACGACGGCCCCCCCGCGCCCGGCGCCGCGACCGACCCGCGCGTGGTGTGGCTCGCGCCCCACGCCGGCAACGTCGCGGCCGACCCCCTCGCGCACGAGGCCGCCGGCAAGACGTGGGGCATGTGGGTGTTCCGGGAGAGCGGGCTCGCCGTCGCGCACATGCGGGTGAAGAACCGGCCCGCGCGCGTCGTCGCCGAGATGGGCTCCGCCGCGCTCCACACCCCGCGCACCCACATCGCGCCGCTGCACCTGGTCTGGGACGTGGGCACGGTCGCCGTCCTCGCGGATCCCGGCCCCTCCGTGGGCGCCGGCGCCCTCACCGCGTGGCTCGCCTCGCCGGCTGCCCACAACGTGCTGCTCCTGGACGGGCACACCCTCGCGGAGCGCGTGCCCGCCACGCTCGGCGTCGCGCGGGTGGACGGCAAGAAGGCGCGCATCGAGGGGAGCCACACCGGCTGGCACCGCCTTCGCGTGCCGCTCACCCACGAGCGCGACGTGCTGCTGAACCAGGCGCGCATGATCGTGACCGACCGCCTCGTGCCGGTCGGGCGCCGCGTGGGGAGGCACGCCGTGCGCGTGTCCTGGCAGCTCGGGCCGGGCTGGACGCTCACGCCCGAGGCCACCGGCTACACCGCGAAGAACGGGGACCTCACGCTGGTGATCCAGCTCCCGGCCGGGCTGGCGTGGTCCGTGCACACCGGCCAGATGTCGCCGGGGCCGTGCGGGTGGGTGCGCGGGGCCGACGGCGCCGTGGTCGCGGCGCCGTGCCTCGTCGGGGACGGCGGCGTGGACGGGCCAGCCGCCTTCGTCACGAGCTTCGAGATCCGGTAGCCGCCGCGCGAGGGATCCGGAGGGCGGGCGCCGCTCTGGGCGGCCGGTCCCGGCGCGTCCGCGCGCCGGACCAAGCGCGGAGCGCGCGCCCGCAGGAGCCCGACCCGGCCGTCCGCGGCCGGGGCGCGCCCCGTCTCACGAAAAGCCGAGCCGGCGCCCCTACACGCGACGCCGCGCCGCCATCGGTTACTCCCCCGCCCCCTGGAGCGCCCATGTCGATGTACACCGCCACCATCCCCCAACTGACGAAGGTCGTCGGCAGCTACGTCCAGACCGCCGTCTCGATGCGGCGGGTCTGATGTCCTTCGGCGCACTGTTTCGTGGCAAGGGGAAGAGCGGCTACGGCTACGGCTCGACCGCGGAGGACGTGAGCGACGGGCTCGACCTGTCGGGGCGACGCTACCTCGTGACGGGGTCGAACTCGGGCATCGGCGCCGAGACGGCCCGGGTGCTGGCGCTGCGCGGGGCCACCGTGCTCTGCGGGGCGCGGAGCCAGGCGAAGGCGGACGAGACGGCCAAGGCGCTCTCCCCGCTCGCGATCGGTGTGGCGTGCGAGCTCTCCGAGCCCGCGAGCGTTCGTGCGTGCGTCACGATGGTGCGCGCCCAGAACGAGCCCCTGGACGGCATCATCTGCAACGCCGGCATCATGGCGCTGCCGAAGCTCGAGCAGAAGCACGGGTACGAGCTCCAGTTCTTCACCAACCACGTCGGCCACTTCATCCTGGTGACGGGGCTGCTGGACCCGCTCACGCCGTCGGGACGCGTGGTCGTCCTGTCGAGCGCGGCGCACACCGCCGCACCGAGCGCGGGCATCGAGTTCGACAACCTCTCGGGCGCGCGCGACTACACGGCGTGGCGCGCCTACGGGCAGGCGAAGCTGGCGAACCTCCTGTTCGCGCGGGAGCTGGCGAAGCGCATGCCGAGCGCTCAGACGGCGAACGCGGTGCACCCGGGCGTCATCGCGACCAACCTCGGCCGCCACATGCCGGGCTGGATGCAGACGATCCTGGGGGTGACGGCGCCGATCTTCCTCAAGTCCATCCCCGAGGGCGCCGCGACGCAGACCTGGGCCGCGGTCCACCCGGCGACGGCCGCGCTGCGCGGCGAGTACCTCGCGGACTGCAACGTCTCGACCTCCTCGGCGCTCGGGCGCGACGACGCGCTGGCCGCGAAGTTGTGGGCGGAGACCGAGAAGATCGTCGCGGCGCTGCCGTAGCGACGGGCCCGCGGGCCCTACGGGAGCACGAGCTTTCGCGCCTGGCTCGCCCGCCGGCGCGAGAGCTCGACGCCCACGCCGTCCATCCCGCGGCGGTTGGCGACGGCGAGCACGGTGCCGAGCCCGCAGAAGGGGTCGACCACCGTGCGGCACGCCGTGTGCGCGAGCAGGAAGCTGCAGACCGCGTCGCACGCGTCCGCGCCCATGGCCCGGGACCACGGCATCTCGCCGAGGCGCGGGAGCACGTCCGGCGAGGACTGGCCCGGCGCGAGGCGGAGGGAGCGGCTGAAGCAGAGGATGTGGGTGTAGGCGGGCCGGCCGAAGGAGATGCTGCCCGGCGGGACGCGGCAGACCACCTTGTGCCAGAGCGTGGCGCTACCGGCGGCCTCGGCCCCACGAGAGACGAGGTACGCCTTGTCGATCCAGCGGCCGTCGTGCTTCACGTCGGTCTGGTAGAAGACGGCGACGGCGTCGTCCGCGACCTGGCGGCAGGCGAGCTCGGCGACGTCGACGAACCAGCGGCGCCAGCCCTCGAAGCCCATGAGCGGGACCTCGGAGTGGTCGGGGAGCGAGGTGACGACGGCGTGATCGGGGGGGAGCGTCGTGTCGCGGAGCCACGCGACGCCGTCGCCCTGGTGCACGACGCGGGCGCCGGTCGGGTTCATGCCGCCGCCCTATCACCCGGGCGCGCGGCCGGACGCGTCACTCCGCCGGGTACAGCGAGTCGACGCGTTCGCTGAAGCCGAACGCCGCCCCGAGATCGAGGTTGACCCGCCACAGGAGGTCTCCCCCGGGCCCGACCTCGTCCATCTGACCGGCGCTGCTGTAGACGACGAGGGTGTCGCCGTCGGGGAGGCGCTGGGCGTTGCCGAGGAAGGGGACGAGGAGGCAGCGATCGCTCAAGTAGCTCCAGACAATCTCGCCATCCGCGATGCGGATCTCGTTGGCGCGGGAGCAGGTGGTCTTGTTCGTCACGTCGCCGCGGTTGAACACGAGGACGGTGTCGCCGAGGAACTGGACGCTGTGCGGGTTCTCGACGCGCGGGAGGCCCTCGATCAGCCACGTCATCTCGCCGGTGGCGCGCTCGATGCGGGCGACCGCCTTGAGGAAGGGGAGCGACACGAAGTAGGCGTCCTCTGCCGCGGAGTAGCTGATCGCGTTCACGTGCGACCAGTCGCGGACCTCCGGATCCGGGACGTAGAAGCCGCCCGACCAATCCTCGTTCGGGTCGGGGGTGTAGTGGTCCCACACGTTCCACACCTCGCGGAGCGCGCCGGTGGGGCTCACCTCGACGATGCGGTCGCCGAGGTAGCGGGAGCCCTCGTAGTCGCGGATGTCCCACGAGAGGGAGGCGATGCCGCCGTCGGGCAGCTCGACGAAGTCCGTGTGGCCGCCTTCGACCGCGACGGGCTCCGCCAACGCGCCATCGAAGTTGACGTGGCGGACGTAGCCGTCGCTGTCCTCGGAGACGGCCTGCTCGTTCACCCAGATGCCGCCGCGGGCGAGGTCGATGTCCGCGTTGAAGTAGGTGCCGCCATAGTCCCCGCTCGGATCGGCCCATGCCCACACGTACTGGCCGCCGCTGTCGAGGATGGCGACGTAGGGCGAATCGAGCAGGATGATCGGGGCGATCGTATAGCCGCCGCCCTCGACCACATGGTCCGGGTCGACCTCGACCGTCAGGGCCGGGAGGCCAGAGGGGAGCGGGCCGGTCGTGATCGTGCGGAGCACGCCGCAGCTCACGTCGCCGCCGGCGTCCGTGACGATGCGGAAGGGCACGTCCGTCAGGGCGCGGTTCCCGACGAGGAGGACCTGGTGCTCGGTGCCGGCTCTCCATGCCGTCTCGCGCACCCCGGTCGACGTGAGGAAGTGAACCTGCCCCCTGGTCTCTTCCTCCGTGCGCCAACGGACCCGCACCACGGTCTCGATGCCGGTGAGGGTGGCCTCCACGTCGAGGACGGGCCCGTCGCCCTCGGTGCAGCCCTCGACGGGGACGGGCTGCTCCGACGAGGCGGCGTCGGCGGGCTTGCCGGTGTCCGCCTCGTCCGAGGAGACGCAGGCCACCAACGGGAGAGCGAGCAACGCGAAGAGGCGAGTGCGTGCGTTCATGGGCAGACCGTAGTGCCCCCAGCGCCCCCACCCCCCCGAACGGAGGGCTGCGTAGGGGCCGGGTCACTGGAACGCCCCGCAGACCGCGGGTTCACGCGCCGTCAAGTTCTGGTCGAGGGGTGCGTCCCGACCGCACCGTCCCGCCGGTTGCAGGAAGACGGGTCGCCTCGCGGTAGAGTGGCCGCATGCTCCTCCTCCTCGCCTGCACCGGCTTGCTGGACGTTCGCCAGGCCAGGGCGCCCGAGGCGACGGAGGGGGGCGGCGGGTCTGGGGACACCGCGGCCGACGCGGACACCGACGCGGACACCGACGCCGACATCGACACCGAGCCGTTGATCCTCGACTATCCGGACCACCGCGTCGGCATGTTCTACCTGACGTGGCACGCCTACGCCTACGACGCCGTGGCGCGCCTCCCCAGCAGCGCGCAGCTCACGGTCGAGGACGTGATCCGCGGCGGGGACCTCCAGTTCAGCGACCTGATCTCGGACGCCGGCCTCTACGACGCCGCGTTCGCCTTCCACTGGCACCAGGAGCCCGCGATCGGCTTCTACAGCCTCTACCGGCCGCGAGACGGCGAGCCGACGCCCGCGGAGCCCTACGGCGCCGAGGGCTACCCCGACACCGCCAGCATCGCCGCCGCCCACGCCAGTCAGCTCTGGAACGCAGGGGTCGACTTCGTCTACGTCGACCTCACCAACCTCCAGACGAACGGCGACTTCGCCGACGTGCTCGGCGTTCGCCCCCTCGAGGTGCTGCTTGAGGAGTGGGGTGCCCTGCGCCGCGCGGGCGTGCCCACCCCGCAGGTCGCCGCGTGGCTCCCGCTCACGGACGTAGGCGCCGCCGAGCCGATCTTCCGCGCCGTCCTCGACGCCTACGACACCGCCACGCCCGATCTCATCCTCACGCACGACGGCCGCGAGGTGCTCTTCGTCGTCGAGAACGCGTCGCTCCCGATCTCCGCCGCGAACCGCGCGGAGGTCGAGGCGCGCGGCGTCCTGCCCGTGCCGATGTGGGGAAACCTCTCCGAGGCCGAGCTGAACGCGGGCCGCGCGGGCTGGATGCAGCCCTGCACCACCGGCGCGAACTTCACACCCTTCGTCGACCCGACCACGCCGTGCGACCAGTGGTACACGACGGCCTCGCCGCTCGGCACCGTCGTCTCCGTCAGCCGCAGCTACCAGATGGGGTACGCCAGCCTGCCGCTCCAGGCGTCGGGGCGCCGCGACGGCCTCACCTTCCAGCGCCAGATGGCGACCGCGCTGGCCGTCCAGCCCGACTACCTCCTCGTGAACGCGTGGAACGAACACATCGCCCAGCCGCAGGCCAACCCCTACGATGCGAGCTACGGCGCCTTGCGACGCAGCATGGGCGTGACCGACGCCGCGGACGGCAGCGCCGACTGGTTGTGGGTCGACATGTACGGGGCCGAGTTCAACCGCGACTTCGAGCCCACCGTCGAGGACGGCGGCGCCGGCTACGCGCTCCTCCAGTCCTGCCTGCGCGTCTACCAGACCGGAGCGACGTCCTGCACCGACGGGAGCGAGGCCTGCTGCCAGCTCGCCGATCCGCTGGTCCTCGTGCGGAGCGTGCGCTGGGCGGGCGGCACCCTCGCGGGCGACCACGTCCCGACCCTCGACGCCTCCGAGGCCGACGCCCTCGCCGCCACCGGCTACTGGGAGGAGGTGTGCAACCCGCACTACGGGCCGCCCGGGCTCTGCGGCGGCGGCACCACGGGGGACGGCCCCTTCCAGCTCTACACGACCGCCGGCAGCGACCGCGTCGCGCTCTACCGCTGCTACAGCGGCGCCGACCACTTCATCAGCGGGGACAGCGCCTGCGAGGGCCGCACCACCGAGCGCCTCCTCGGCTACGGCAGCGCGGTGCCGACGAGCGCGATGCCCCGCCCCCTCACCCGCTGCTACGTGACCGATGGGCCCCACCTGCACTGGCTGGACGGGGCGTGCCCCGCCGGCTCGAACGGGGAGGCGGTGCTGGCGTACGTGCGGTAGGGCGCGCGGCAGGGACGGTGCGCGGCAGGGACGGTGCCCGGGGGCGCGGTGCACGCGCTGCCCGCGTAGGCGCCACCGAAGCCGTCGGCATCGCGGGTCGGCCGGGTGCGGTCAGAGGCGCAGTGGCAGACGGCCCGATGGCAGCGGCTGCGCCTGACGCGGAGGGGGATCTGAACGGCGACGCTTGACGACGCGCGCTACCCCGGCCCCACCGCCGCCCAGTCGAGGTCGACCGCGCCGGTGGATTCGACGAAGCGGAAGCACAATTTGCCGGTGACCGCGCCCTTCGGCGGGGCGAAGGCGCCCTCGAACTCGGCCCAGTCGGGGACGGCCGCCTTCCAGGTGTTGAGGGTGCTGAAGGGGACGCCCTGGGGCGAGGCGAGGCCGCCGATCATGTCGTAGGTGCGGACCTCGGCGACGAAGCCGGTCCACGGGCGCGTGTCGGTCTGGAGGTCCCGCAGGCGGTAGCGCGCGCGGAAGAGCATGCCGGGCGCCACGGAGAAGGGCTGGCTGCACGCGAGCGCGTTGCTGGCGGCGGTGGTCTCGAAGCGGATGCCGCCGTCCTCGGTGACGATGGTGGCGCCGCGGGTGCCCGGCGGGACCATGAACTCGAAGCCCTCGGGGGCGCCGCTCGGGCCGGGGGTGTCGAGGTCCCAACGCACCGACACCACGGGCACCGGCGGGGGCAAGGGCACGCCGTCACTCACGACGGTGGCGCGGTCGACCTCGACGCTGCCGGTGGTGCCGACGAGGCGCCAGCAGAGCTCGGCCTTGCGTGTGCCTGGGGGCGGCTCGACGCGCTGCTCCCAGGACGCCCAGTCGCCGACGGCGGCGTCGAGGCGGAGCACGGCGTAGCGGGTGCCGGGGACCTCGAGGAGGCGGCCGTCCTCGGCGCGCGCGCGGATCTCGACCTGGGCGCCGTGCCACGGCTGCGCGACGGCGCCGATCGTCGTGACGCGTTGCCGCGCGGTCACGGTGAAGGGGCCGACGACGGCGATGGGCTGGCTGCACACGACGGCGTCGCCCGGGGCGGTCGCGGTGAGGGTGAAGCCCTCGGTGCCGTCGGAGAGGAGGCCGGCGGTGGCGGTCGCGGGGGTGCCCGGCGGGATGAAGAAGGCCATCGCGTACGGCGCGCCGTTCGAACCGCCCGCGAAGTCCATCTCCAACGCCTTGGACTCGCCCGCGGCGGCGGCCACCGGGGCGTCGGGCACGACGGGCACGGACGCGATGGGCGGGAGGGTGCTCACGTCCGCCTCGGGGGTGCACCCGGGGAGGACGGCGAGGGCGAGGAGGCCGAGGATCACGGGGTGGCCGGGGGGGGCGCGGGGGGGGGCGCGGGCGCGGGCGCGGGGACGGCGGTCACGGCGGCGCCCTCGGGGAGGTCCTCGGTGCCGGCGGTCACCTCATCGAACCACGCGGCGCCCTGGGCGTTGTTGAGGCCGAGGCACGCGCGGTACTCGGTGTACTCGGGGCGGGCGAGCCAGGTGAGCGCGAAGTCGGTCCAGGCGTTGGTGCCGGTCCATGCCTTGAGCACGGGCAGCTCCTCGCCCTTCTCGCCGGCCTTGCGGATGCGGAGGCTCACGGCGGCGCCCTGCCGCTCGTTCTTGGCGCCGGTGATGTCGTCCGTGCGGACCTTGCCGGCGACGCGCAGGTTGCCCTTCACGGGCGCCCACGGCGCGCACACCCACTGGCTGCCCGTGATGCGGAGCGCGCCGGCGCCGACGGCCATGCCCTCGGTGGCGACCTCGTAGGTCGTGGCGTCCCCCGGCACGGGTGTCCACCCGTCGGGCTTCCCGGCGGTCGCGGCCTCGAAGCCGCCGTTGGGGGTCTGCGCGACGAAGGGGCGGAACGCGATCGAGTCGGCCTTGGGCGCCGGGGCCCCGCCACCCTTGCACACGTTGGCGAGCGAGGGGATCGCGGCCCCCGCGGCCGCGCAGTACCGGGCCTCGCGGTCGCGGTCGCCCACGGTGCGCGCGAGCTCGATGCGGGCGAGGTGGAAGGTCACGTCGCGGGGGACGCGCTCCACCGCGCGGTCGAGCCGGGCGAAGGCGGCGGCGGGCGGGAGGGCGTCGGCGCCGACGCCGGTGGGGGTCT
>CAJBVW010000185.1 GCA_903959175.1 uncultured Pseudomonadota bacterium | reverse complement strand
GCGCGGCGAGCACCGCGGCCTCGCCGACGGCGCCGCCGCGGAGGGCGCGCACCGCGTGCGCGCTAAGGGTCTGGCCGAGGTTGGCGGAGGCGGCGCGCTCGGCGAGCTGGGCGCGGTCGCGCTCGCGCACGGTGGCGACGTACTGAGCGGACGCCGTGACGAAGAGCACGAGCGTGGCGACGGCACCGACCGCGAGGGGGGCGCGCCACGCCGCGGCGAGCCGGCGCGCGAGCTCCCACCGCGAGTAGGTGTAGGCGCTCACGCGGCGCCCGTCGAGGAAGGCGGCGAGGTCCTCCGCGAGGGCGCGGGCGTCGGGGTAGCGGGCGGCGGGGTCGGGCGCGGTGGCGCGGCCGATGACCGGGACCAGCTCGGCTGGGGTGTCGGCCGGGAGGGACACGCCGGGGCCGGGGGGCGCCCCCGCGCAGAGCCGGAAGAGCACCGCGCCGAGGGCGTACACGTCCGCCCGCGCGTCCACAGGGGCCCCGGCTTCCTGCTCGGGGGCGCGGTAGCCGGGGGTGCCGCCGGCCCCGTGCGCGCCGGAGAGCGCGGCGAGGCCCCAGTCGGCGACGCAGGTCTCGCCGAGCTCACCGAGCAGAAGGTTCGCGGGGGTGAGGTCCCGGTGGACCACGCCGCGAGCGTGGGCGTGGGCGACGGCCTCGCAGGCGGCGAGCATGGCGCGGAGCCAGCCGAGGCGGCCGGCGAGGTCGGGCTCGGCGCGCAGGGCCTCTTCCAGCGGGCGGCCGCGGAGGAGCCGCATCGTGTACCAGGGCGCGCCGTCGGGGCCGACGCCCACGTCGAAGATGGGCACGATGCCGGGGTGCTCGAGCGCGGCGGCGCGCCGGGCCTCCTCGAGCAGCGCGGGGCCGTGGCCGGGCCCGGGCTCCTTGAGCGCGACCTCGCGGTGGAGCACGCGGTCCCACGCGACGCTCACGCGCCCCATCCCGCCCACCCCGACGAGCTGGCGGCGCTCGTAGCGGTCGAGCCCTGCGGGGACGCCGGTGGGCTCGGGCGGGGCGTCGTTGGGGGTGGAGACGATCGGGCCGGAGACGATCGGCCCCGAGACCGGCCCCGAGACGGTCGGTCCCGACACCGGGCCTCCCTCGGGAGCGCGCATCACGCCTGGTCCTCCACCGTGTCGCCAGGGCCGAGCACGAGCTCGAGGTTGCCCTTGCCGTCCGCCCGTACGAGGTCCTCGCGGATGCCAGCCTCGCGCAGCTTCGCGCGGAGCCGCCCGAGGTGCACGTCCCAGCGGCGGCGCAGGGCGTTGCGGTCGTCCTCGTCGGGCCACACCGACGCGGCGACGGACTCCCACGCCGCGGGCACGCCCATCAACGCGAGCTCGCTGACGATGCGCGCCGGCACGCCCGTGAGCACGCACACCGGCTGCCCGTCGCGATGCAAATGCGCCGTCACATGCCGCGCGACGATGCGGAGCGGCGCCTGCGTGCCGACGGAGGTGCCGTGACGCTCGGCCTCGCGCAGGCGCACGGACACGGCGCGGAAGACCGCCCCCCCGACGACGAGCGTGTCCCCGTCGACAAGATCCGCGGGCGCCCCGCCGTCCACCCGGGCGCGCCAGCCGCCGCCGGTGAACCAGAGCTCGGCGCGCGCGTCGGGCGCGTAGCGTGGGAGCAGCTCGACCGGCGGCCCGAGCCGGAGGAACGCCGTCCCGGAGAGCACCCGCCGCCCGAGCCCCGCGCCCTCCAGCGCGAGCACGGCCTCGGGCAGCACCACGTCCTCCACGGCGAGCGCCACGCCCTCCGCGAGGCCCACCACCTGCCCCGGCGCGAGGATGACCTGCTGCACATCCCGGCCGTCCACCCGCAGGAGCCGCCGCAACGCGAGGAGCACGAGCGCGCCGTCCCGGAGGCTCACCAGCGCGTGGGCTTCGGACACCCGGGCGTCGTCCACGACGAGCGCGGCCGTCCACACCCGGCCCACGAGGTCACCCGGGAAGAGCCGGTGAGCCGACCCATCCGGGGCGCGGAGCACGACGTGGGCGGAGGGCATGGGGGAGCCTAACCGGGGCGGCGCGGGGCGGGGGAGGCGCGCGATGGGGCGGGTGTGGGCGGTGGGGCGAACGCGCTGACGCGGGCACGCGCGACGCATCCAGCCCGCGAGGGGTCCTTGTTAGGATCCGCTTGGGGTCACAAAGGGCGGGGCATCGTTTACGGTGCGTGGGTTCCCGAGACCCATCCATGCGCCTGCATCCCAATCTTCTCTTGTTCCTCACCCTCTCCCTCACGACCGGCTGCGTCATCGATGACGACACCGGCGAGCCCCCCTGCGAGATCTGCGACGGCATCGACAACGACGGCGACGGCGAGGTCGACGAGGACTACGCCGACATCGACGGGGACGGCATCGCCGACTGCATCGACGAGGACACCGAGTCCTGCGACGGCATCGACAACGACGGTGACGGCGAGATCGACGAGGGCCAGCCGGACACCGACGCCGACGGCACCGCCGACTGTATCGACCCCGAGGACTGCGACGGTGTCGACAACAACGGCAACGGCGACATCGACGAGGGCTTCGACCTCGACGGGAACGGCACCGCCGACTGCTTCGACGAGGACTGCAACTGCGAGGACGACGACGGCGACGGCGAGGTGGACGAGGGGCTCGACTGCCTCTACAAGGTCGAGCTCGACGCGTCCGCGGACGACGCGCTGTCCGTCTACTTCGACGGCTCCGCCACCGGCAGCGGCTCGGGGTGGAGCAACCTCTACAGCCAGAGCTGGGGCGTGCCGGCCGGCACCTACTCGCTCGCCGTCAAGGCGGAAGACACCGGCGGCGTGGTCGCCGGCTTCAACGCGCGCGTCACCGCTCCCGGCGCCGGCGCGACCGACTACGACACCGGCTCCGGCGTGTGGCTGGCGACCTTCACCGACCCGTCCATCGCCTACGGCACCGCCTGGACGACCGGCGCCGCCGTGGGCGCCATGACGCCCGACTCCGCCTACGCCGCCAGCTCGACCTGCACCTCGCGCTGGAGCAGCAGCCCGTCCGGCGCGCCCTGGGTGTGGGCCGAGGATTGCGGTCGCGCGGACCTCTACAAGAAGAATTGGTACTACGTCGACATCGACGTCTGCCCCGACGCCAACGCCGAAGACTGCGACGGCGAGGACAACGACGGCGACGGCCTCGTGGACGAGGGCTACCTGGACTCCGACTTCGACGGCGAGGCCGACTGCATCGAACCAGAGGTCTGCAACGGCTGGGACGACAACGCCGATGGCGTGGTGGACGAGGGCTTCTCCGACACCGACGGCGACGGCGACGCCGACTGCATCGACCCCGAGACGTGCGACGGCCTCGACAACAACGGCGACGGCGCCGTGGACGAGGGCTACCCCGACAACGACGGCGACGGCATCGCCAACTGCATCGATCCGGAGACGTGCGACGGGTACGACAACGACGGCGACGGCTTCGTGGACGAGGGCTTCCCCGACACCGACCTGGACGGCAAGGCCGACTGCATCGATCCGGAGACGTGCGACGGCGTCGACAACGACGGCGACCTCGTCGTGGACGAGGGCTTCTCCGACACCGACGGCGACGGCACCGCCGATTGCATCGACCCCGAGACGTGCGACGAGTACGACAACAACGGCGACGGCTTCGTGAACGAGGGCTTCACCGACACCGACGGCGACGGCACCGCCGACTGCGTCGACCCCGAGGAGTGCGACGGCTTCGACAACAACGGCGACGGCTTCGTGGACGAGGGCTTCTCCGACAGCGATGGCGACGGAACGGCGGACTGCATGGAGATCGTCGGCTGCGGCGATGGCGTCTTCGACGGGTCCACGGAGGAGTGCGACGACGGCAACACCGCCGACGGGGACGGATGCGCCGCAGGCTGTACCATCGAAGACGGCTACTCCTGCTTCACGGCGATCGACGTGAACACCGCGGGAGACGGCGCGGGCGGCCGCGCGACCGCCGGCACGAGCGACCTCATCTGGACCTGGTCGGAGTACGCGGACGGCTCGGGCAGCGTGCGCGCCGAAGTGTCGGGCCGGTGCGCGAGCACGTGGGTCTCCGAGCCGTCGAACGCCGGCTGGGTGAACCGCTACGGCTGCGGCACCAACACCCCGGAAGACACCCTCACCTACTACTCGACGACCTTCGAGTTGGCGTCCGCGTCGGCAGCGGCGCAGACGGTGCTCGACGGGACGATCTGGGCCGACAACTCGGTGTATGACATCCTGGTCAACGGCAATTCGACCGGCGTCGCCTTCGGTCCCGCTGGATTCCTCGGCGCGGGTGTGTCCTTCGGCGACTGGCCGAGCGCGTACTACCAGGCGGGCATCAACACCATCACGGTCGCGGTGTACAACGACTTCGGCAGCAGCTTTAACCCCGACGGTCTGCTGGTGAGCGCGCCGAACTCCTACACGGTGGCCTCCGACTGCGACCAGACCTGCGGAGACGGCGTGCTCGAGACGTGGGAGCTCTGCGACGACGGCAACACCGACGACGGCGACGGCTGCAGCGCCCTCTGCGTGACCGAGGAGGCCTGCAACGGCGAAGACGACGACTTCGACGGCGCCGTAGACGAAGACTTCACCGACACCGACGGCGACGGCATCGCCGACTGCATGGAGCCCGAGGCCTGCGACTGCGCGGACAACGACGACGACGGGCTCGTGGACGAGGACGAGGCGTGCGAGTACGACGTCGATCTGAAGATCTCGGCCGACGACTACTGGACGGCGTATATTGACGGTTCGGCCTGGGGTTCTGGGTCGGCCTGGTCCACGCTCGGTACGCTCAGCACCACGGCCACCGCCGGCGATCACGCCATCGCAGTCTACGCCTACGACGGCTTCGGAGGGCTCGCGGGCATGAACGCCCGCGTCGAGGTGACCGGCGCGGCGGTCGACGCGTGGGACACCGGCGACGGCCTCTGGCTCGTCTCCGCGACGAACCCGTCGACGTACGGCGCGTCCAGCACCTGGACGACCACGCCCTACACGGGAATGGCGGCGGACAGCGCCTACCTCGCGGCGTCGGGCTGCAGGTCCACCTGGGGCAGCGGCACCAAGCCCTCCGGCGGCGAGTGGGTCTGGCGCGCGAGCTGCTCCAGCACCAGCACCTACCCGGCCAACTGGTTCCTGCTGGAGTTCGAGGTGTGCCCGGAGGCGGACGCGGTCACCTCCGAAGACAAGACCGACGACGGCTTCGACGCGAGCAAGCCGCGATAGTAGCGCGGGACGCGGGGCGCAGGCCCTGTGTCCTGGGGCGGGGGGGGGGGGGGGGGGGGGGGGGGGGGGGGGGGGGGGGGGGGGGGGGGGGGGGGGGGGGGGGGGGGGGGGGGGGGGGGGGGGGGGGGGGGGG
>CAJBVW010000184.1 GCA_903959175.1 uncultured Pseudomonadota bacterium | reverse complement strand
GACACGTCGCCCGACCCCCGCACCTGGCGCGCGCTGGGCGAGGGCTACCAGAACTTCATCGCGCTGGTCCAGTCCAGCTACCAGCACCTCGCGAACCTCCAGAACGCGCACATCACCAGCACCAGCGGGCAGCTCGCCCGCACGCAGCGGTCCAACGAGAACATCGTCGGCGAGCTGACGAAGCTGAAGATCGGCGTGTTCGAGGCCGAGTCGAGCCTGCGCGGAGACGACGGCGAGGGCCGCGTCCGCGAGGAGCTGGGCAAGCAGTTCATCGCGGAGCTCGGCGGCCTCGGGCGCGTGCTGGCGACGGCGAAGTTCGGCATGGCCCCCGAGATGATCGAGCTGGCCGAGATCGTCAACGCCTCGCCCGAGCTGCTCGAAGCGATGAAGAACCCGGCGGTCAAGAAGATCCTGCGCGACGAGAAGACGCGCAAGGAGCTGGCCGCGCTCCTCGTCATGGCCGCCCAGGCCGGCGACGCGCCCGCCAACGACGCCGACACCCAGCCGAACGGCCAGTCCGCCGCAGCCTGATCCACCCATCCACGTTCACCCCCAAGGAGGCTCCGATGCCGGAGACCGCTACCCGTCTGCCCCGCGCCCGCACCACCCGAAACCCCGCATGGCTCGACGCCCTCGATGTCTACAAGCGCAGCTTCGACGCCACGTCCGCCGAGACGCTCATCGAAGGCGCGGAAGCGTTCGCCGAGATGTCGCCCGACGACCAGGCGTTCCACCAGGCGCACCTGACCTTCCGTCAGGTCCAGGGCCTCGGCGACATCCACGCCGTGCTCCGGCGCATCGACGCGCGGCTCGCCGGGCTCGGTCCCGAGTCCCTCGCCGGCATGAAGGATCTGCCGACGATGAAGAAGGCCCTCGTCAGCATCGCCCGCGGCCAGAACCAGATGCTCCGCATCGTCGCGCAGGGCGGGCTCTCCGACGCGGTGACCGGCGACAACGACGACGATGAAGACGACGACGACAGCGAGGAGGACGACGACGGCGACGACCTCGACGGCGAGGAGGATGCCGAGGTCATCGAGGATGAGGACCACGGCAATGGCGACACCGCCGAGGTCGTGGTGCCCGAGGTGCTGCCTGCTGGGGCCCGTCGCCCGTCCGTGGAGACGCCGTGAACGCCGCGCTGCGCGCCGATCCCGACGCGATGCGCGTGAACCTGACCGTGCCGTCCACGGCGGTGCGGCTCGGGCCCTTCGCGTTCGACGGGCTCAAGGCCCTGCTCGGCGTGGACCTCGCCGAGGTGCTCTCGTCGCTGATGATCGGCCCGAAGTCGCAGCGGCCAGTCCTGGGCGGCTTCGTGGACGTGTACCCCCTCGCCATCCCCGACGGCGAAGGGCTCACCATCCCAATCAAGCTTTTCGGCGAGTTCGGATTCTACAACCTACACTCTGCGCTCGTGCTCGTCGTGCCCATCGCCGCGATGGACGTGGTGACGCCGCAGCTCGCGGCCGAGATCGCCGCCGGGGATGCCGCCGGGCCGAGGGTCCGCGTCGGGAGCAGCGGGGGGCACGTCGCCGAGTACGCGGTCAGGTTGAAGCCGGGGATGCGGAAGGCGGTGCCGCTGGGGAGCTTCGGCGAGCTCGGGGTTGAGGCGGGTTGAAGTAATCAGCCGGCGTCGGGGGTTTCAGGAAACCTCAACATCCCCAGCCCCAGAGCGATCACGACGAGGCTGACGCCCATGTCCGCCGCGACCGCGATCCACAGGTTCGCGATCCCGAGCACGGCGAGCACCATGACCACGCCCTTGGCGCCGATGGCGAGGCCGACGTTGAGCTTCACGCGCGACAACGCCGCGCGGCCCAGGCGGATCGCCCACGCCAGCCGCCGGAGATCGTCGCCCATGAGCGCGACGTCCGCCGCCTCCATTGCGACCGCCGTACCGCGCGTCCCCATCGCGATGCCGACGTCGGCGGCGGCGAGAGCCGGTCCGTCGTTGATGCCATCGCCGACCATGCCGACGAACCCGTAGGTCGCCTTCAGGTCACGGATCGCGTCGACCTTACCGCCGGGGAGGAGGTCCGCCATCACGAGGTTGATCCCCACGGAGCGCCCGACCGCCTGCGCGGTCCCTGCGTTGTCGCCGGTCAGGATCGCGAGCGAGACGCCGGACGCCGCGAGGTCCGCCGCCGCCGCCTTCGCCTCGGCACGCGGGACGTCCGCGAGCGACAGGTGCCCCGCCAGCTTCCCGTCGATGCCGACGTAGACGACGGTTCGGCCCTCGGCCATCCACGCCTCCAAGCGGGCGTGCTCCTCCTCGCCGTGCAGGCCGAGGCGCATCGTCATGCGGTGGTTGCCGACGTGGACCGTGCGGCCCTCCACAGTGGCGACAACGCCCTCGCCCTCGATGGTCTCGTACGTCGCGGCACCCACGATCTCGCCGTTGCCGCCAGCGTGTTCGAGGAGCGCGCCCGCAAGCGGGTGGCTCGATCGAGATTCGACGGCCGCGACGACGTGGTGCAGCTCGGCCTCGGTGAACCCGTTGAGCGCGATGCAGTCCACGACACGAAAGCGACCTTCGGTCAGGGTTCCGGTCTTGTCCATCGCGAGCGCCCGAAGTCGGCCAAGTGTTTCGAGGTGCGCGCCGCCCTTCACAAGCACACCGGCCCTCGCCGCCCGCGCCAGCGCGCTCACAATGGTGACCGGCGTGGAGAGCACCAGCGCGCAAGGGCACGCGACCACGAGCAGGACCAGCGCCTTGTAGAGCCAGACGTGGAAGTCGCCGCCGAGCAAGGGGGGAATGACGGCGATCCCGAGCGCGAGCACGCAGACGACGGGTGTGTAGACGCGAGAGAAGCGATCCACCCACCGCTCGGAGGGGGAGCGTTCGCCCTGCGCCTCCTCCACGAGCCGCGCCATGCGGGCGACAGCCGAGTCTCCCGATGTGGCCGTCGTCTCGACCTCGAGTACGCCACCCTGGTTCACCGTCCCCGCGCTCACGGCTGCGCCCGCCTTCTTCGAGACGGGAACGGCCTCGCCGGTCAACGCGCTCTCGTCCACGGACGACTCGCCGCTCGCGACGCGGCCATCGAGCGGGATGCGTGCTCCGGGGCGGATCAGCAAACGGGTTCCGACCACGACCCCGGCGGCGGGGACGTCTGCGCCCGTCGCGAGGGTGGCGGTGTCGGGGGCGAGCTGCATCACCGCCGCGATGGCAGATCGGGCACGATCCATCGCGCGATCTTCGAGCCACTCCGCGACGGCGAACAGGAAGCCGACGGTGGCGCCCTCGCCCCATTCGCCGATGGCCACCGCCCCGACGACAGCGACCGTCATCAGGAAGTTGATGTCGAGCACCCGCTGGCGCAGGGCCCGGAACCCCTTTTTCGCGACCGGCGGCAGGCCGATCGCGACCGCGACGAGCGCCGCGTACTCGGCCGGCGGGAGCCACGTGGCGAGCATCGAGACGCCAACGAGGGCGCCGGTCGCCACGAGACGCCAGGGGATGCCGCCCGTTCCGCCGCCGTGCTCGTGGCCGCCGTGCTCCGCAGCCGGTACCTCCGCGTGATCATGCTCGTGAGCTGCGTGGTCGTGCTCGGCGCTTTCGCTCAGCGGCGATGTGGCCGCCACGAGAGCAGCGCCTAGATCGAGCGGTTTGAGCGCCTGCAACAGCTCGGCGGGGGAAACAGCACTCCCGTGGCGAATCCACGCCTTCCTGCCGAGCACATCCACGTCCACGCCTTCGACGCCAGGGAGCGCCCCGAGCGCGTTCGACACCATCCGGGCCTCTGCCTCGCAACAGACACCGGGGACGAGGACGCAGGTGCGCTCAGACATCGGTCACCTCAGGGGCGGGCGCAGCCGCCAGGTCGGGGGCCGGATCATCCCCGCCCATCCACCACGCATACAGCGTCGGGAGCACGAGAAGCGTGAGCGCGGTGCTGGTGATGAGCCCCCCGATCACGACGGTGGCGAGCGGCTTCTGGACCTCCGAGCCCGCCGAACTCGCCAGCGCCATCGGCAGGAAACCGAGCGCCGCGACCAGCGCCGTCATGAGCACGGGTCGGAGCCGCACCTCCGCGCCTTCTTTCGCCGCCTCGATAGCCGAGCTTCCAGCCTCGTGGAGTCGGCGCACATAGGAGACGAGCACCACGCCGTTCATCACGGCGATGCCGAAGAGCGCAATGAAGCCTACCGCCGCCGAGATCGAGAAGGGCAGGCCACGGAGCGCTAGCGCCACCACGCCACCGCTGACCGCGAGCGGCACGTTCGCGTAGACCAGCGCCGCCAGCTTCATCGACCCGAACTGGAGCTGGAGGATCACGAAGATCAGCAGGAGCACCAGCGGCACCACGATCGCGAGCCGCGCCGAGGCCTCCTGGAGGTTCTCGAACGTGCCCCCCCAGTCCAACTCGTATCCGGCGGGGACGTCGACCTCCGCCTCGATGCGCTCCTGCGCCTCCCCAACCAGGGACGCCACGTCGCGACCGCGCGCGTTTACTTCCACCGTGAGCTTCCGCCGTCCGCCCTCGCGACTGACCTGGGCGGGCCCCATCTCCTCGGTGAGCGTTGCGACCTGTCGCAGCGGCACACGCACATCTGCGTTCCCGACCAGGATCTCGCCGAGTCGGTCCACGTCGGCCCGCACCTCTGGAGGGAAGCGCACCTGGATCGCGAACCGGCGCTGCCCGTCGATGACGACGCCCGCCTGTCGGCCGGCGATGGTCTCCACCGCGTCGAGCACGTCGCCCGCATCGATGCCGAGGCGCGCGATGGCGGCGCGGTCCACGATGACGCGGAGCAGGGGCAACCCCGCGACCTGCTCGGCCTTGACGTCCTCGGCGCCGTCGACCTGGCTGACCACGCGCACGATGTCGTCGCCGATCCGCTTGAGGGTGGGGAGGTCGTCCCCGTACACTACGATCGCCACGTCGGACCGCACGCCCTCGATCAGCTCGTTCACGCGCAGTTCGATGGGCTGCGAGAACGAGAAGTTCGCGCCTGGGACCCCGGTCTTCAGTACCTCTTGCAGTCCTTCGACGAGCGCCTCCTTGTCTTGCACCTTCGTCCAGCCGTCGATGGGCTTCAGCATCACGAACACGTCCGAGAAGTCGACGCCCATCGGGTCCGTGGCGATCTCGGCGCGCCCGGTCTTGGATACGACGGTGGAGACCTCGTCTGGGTAGGCCCCGAGGATTGCGCGCTCGGCCTCGCCCGCCTGGCGGATCGACTCCTCCAAGGACACGGACGGCAACCGCGCGATCTGCAGGGCGATGGCGCCCTCGTCGAGCTTCGGCACGAACACGGCGCCGAGGAACGGGGCGATGCCGAGGCTCACGACGAAGGCGGCCGCCGCGAGCCCCACCGTGAGGTAGCGGCGACGCATCGAGAACGCCAGCAGCGGGCGGTAGACGCGCTCGGCGAGGCGCATGAGCCAGGTGTGCTTCTCCTCCGCGTTGCGCAGCGCCATGGAGGCGAGCACCGGCATCAACGTGAGCGACAGCAGCAACGACCCGACCAACGCGAACACGACGGTGAGCGCCATCGGCCGGAACATCTTGCCTTCGATGCCCGTGAGCGTCAGGATGGGAAGGTACACGAGGATGATGATCCCGACCGCGAAGACGACGGGACGTCCCACCTCGCGTGCGGCTGCCAGGATCGTGCCGTCGTCGACCTTCTCCCCTCGTTTTCGTTTCTCGCCCACGATGCGGACGACGTTCTCGATCATCACCACCGAACCATCGACGATGAGGCCGAAGTCGATTGCACCCAGGCTCATCAGGTTGCCCGAAACGCCAGCGAACAGCATCCCGCTGAAGGCAAACAGCATCGAGAGCGGGATCGCGACGGCGACGATGAGGCCGCCGCGCATGTTGCCGAGCGTCAGCAGGAGCACCGCGATGACCAGGACGCCGCCTTCGAGCAGGCTCGTCTCCACGGTGGAGATCGTTCGCGCGATCAGCTCGGTGCGGTCGTAGAACACCTCGATCGTCACGCCGTCCGGCAGCGTGGGCTCGATCTCGGCCATCCGCTCCTTCACGGACTCGACTACCGTCCGCGAGTTCTCGCCGAGCAGCATCATGACGATGCCGGTCACGGCCTCGCCACGGCCGTCTCGCGTGACCGCGCCCTGGCGCAGCATGGGCGCGAAGCGCACCTCCCCCAACTCGTGGACGTGTACCGGCGTCCCTTCTGCCGTGGTCGCGACGACGATATCGGCGAGATCCTCCAGCGAGCCGACGAGCGCCTCGCCGCGGATGAGCATCTGCTCGCGCCCCTTCTGGATGTAGCCGCCACCTGCCGCGCGGTTGTTGCGCTCCAGCGCCTCGAACAGGTCGGCGAGGACGAGCCCGCGCGCCGTCAGCGCCTCGGGCCGCACGGCCACCTCGTACGTGCGCAGCTCTCCACCGAAGCTGTTGACCTCGACCACGCCGGAGACGGCGCGAAGACGAGGCGCCACCTGCCAGTCGAGGATGTCGCGAAGCTCCATGGCGGTGTGAGCGTTGCCACGGATTTCGAATTGATAGATCTCCCCGAGCCCGGACGAAACCGGCCCCATCTCGGGTTGGCCGTAGCCCTCGGGGATGGCCTCGCGCGCCTCGCTCAGCCGCTCACCGAGCACCTGACGCGCCCACCAGATCTCCGTTCCCTCCTCGAAGACAACGGTGACGACCGAGAGCCCGAAGCGCGACAGCGAGCGCATCTCCTCGACCTTGGGGACGCCGCCCATGGCCTGTTCCACGGGCACCGTGAGGAAGCGTTCAACCTCCTCGGGACCCAGCCCCGGCGCCTCGGTCAGGATCTGGATCTGTACGTTGGTGACGTCGGGAACGGCGTCGATCGGCAGTTGAAGGACGGAGCGGAACCCCGCCACCGCCATGACGAACACGAGGATGAGGACGAGCGCGCGGTTGCGCAGCGACCACGCCAGGATCCGGTCGATGAGATCGGGGCCTCCGCCGTGGAGGAGCGGGTCAGTGTGCATGGCCTTCCCCCATCTCCGCCTTGGCGAGCTCACTCTTCAGGGTGAACGCACCCTTGACCACCACCGGCTCGCCGGGCGCGATGCCGGAGAGCACCTGCACCTCGACCGCGTTGCGCTCGCCCAGCGTGACGGCGCGCGCTTCGAATGCGCCCCCTTCCTCGACGAACACCGAGGGACGGCCCTCCACGTCCTGGACCGCCTCGGCGGGGACGACGACCGTCGAGCCTCCGACGGTGGCGCTCGCACCCAGATCCGCACGGCCGAACATGCCAGGTTTCAGGCGATGTTCGGGGTTGTCCACGACCAGTCGCACCTCGATGGTGCGGGAGTCCGCCTCCACCACGGACCCCACCCAGTCGATGACGCCGGCGAACGCCTCGCCGGGCCAGGCATCCACGGTGAAGCGGACCTGCTGCCCACGGCTCACTCGCGAGAGGTCGCGCTCGAACACGTCGAGCACGACCCAGACGAGGTCGAGGTTGCCGACGTGGAAGAGCTGCGTTCCGGGTGCGACGGCTTCGCCGATCGACACATCGGCCGCAAGCACTTCGCCTGCCACCGGGCTCTTTACGGGAAAGCGAGACGGGAAATGCTCCCCGTCCAACGCTCCCGGATTCACACCGAGCACACGGAGGCGCTCTTCCGCCGCCTCGTACGCGGCGCTCGCGCCCGCCCCCTGTGCCATCGCCTCGGCGAGTTGGGCCTTCGACGTCGATCCGCTCGCTTCCAACTCGCGGAGGCGCGCGACCCGCGCCAGGGCGACGTCGCGGTCCGCCATCCGGGCGTGGTAGGTGCCGATGGCCTCTCCGAGGGCGGGTGAGCGCACCTCGGCCAATACGGTCCCCACCGACACCGGATCGCCGGGCTGGAGGAGGATCCGCTCGACCTGGCCTTCGGCGGAGACGCCGACGCGCGCCTCGCGACGCGGATCGAGCTGGACCCGGGCGGTCGTGCCGAACCCGCCGGACCACGGGAGGCTCTCAGCGGGCCTAACGACGAGGGCGGCGGCGACTCGGGCCTCGGGGGACAGAGTCACGCTCTCGGCGTGCCCGCCTTCTTCGGCATGGCCACCTTCCTCGGCGTGGCCTTCCTCGGCGTGGTCAGCGTGGACTTCCTTCTCAGGAGCACCGCCGGGAAAAATCGTAGAACAGGCGAGGAGAAGGAGGGCGATCATCGGGATGCTCCGCCGAGGAGGGATTCGTCTTCGGTGGCGAGGAGGAGGGTGATGCGCGAGAGGGCAAGGTCGCCGCGGGCCTCGGAGAGAGCCTGCTGGCCGGACACGACTTCGTCGCGGAGGAGGATGGTGGTGACGAGGTCCATCTCGCCGGAGCGGACGGCGGCTTCGATGGAAGCCAGCGCGGCCACGGCGTCGTCGGGTGTGGCCGGGACGCTCGCCATCGTGGAGGCCGCGTCAGCGTGGGCGTCGGCGGCGGTGCGCTGCTCAGCGGCTGCCCGAGCGGTCGTCGCGTCCAGCTCGGCGCGAGCAACCCCGGCTTCGCCGCGCGCTTCGGAGACGCCAGCCTGGTTCTGGTGCCAGAGCGGCAGCGTCACGCCGAGTGATGGCCCCGCGACCACGTTGCCCCCGTCGTTCTCGTAGAAGCCGCCGAGCGTCACCGGCGGCAGCGCGGCGGCTCGTTCGCGTGCGACGGCGGCCTCCGCAGCGTCGAGCGCGAGCCGCGCGGCGCGCACGTCGGAACGTTCATCCTCGGTCCCAGGACGGGGTTCCGGGGCGGCCGCGAGCGGGTCCGCGGCCAGATCACCGCCGCTGACCGACCGTTGGGCGAGCGTGGAGAGCGTGGCCAGCGCGGCCGCCTCGGTGGAGCGCACAGCGAGCAGCTCCCGCGCAGCCTTCGCCTGGTCCAACCGGGCGAGCCGCAGATCGAGGTCCGCGGCCTCACCAGCGCGCACCCGCGACTCCGTCGCGGAGAGCTGCCGGGTGGCGAGGTCGAACGCCTGCCGCGCGAGCTTCGCGCCCTGTTGGGCGACGACGGCTTCGATGTAGGCGCTGCGTGCCTCGGCGGCGACTTCGAGCCGGGTGCGCGTGAGGCCCGCTTCGGCAGCGGCGACCCGGGCGCGGGCGCTCTTGTGCGCAGCCAGCCCTTCGCCGCTGATCGAGAGCGGCTGGCCGATGGAGACGTCGATCTTGTCGCCGACGATCGCATACCCGGCGTCGATCTCCGGGTTCTCGCGGAGGAAGCCGGACTGCCGGGACGCGCCTTTCGCGGCCGTCAGCTCCGCGTCGGCGCGCGCGACGCCAGGGTTGGAGGCGAGCGCGGCGGCGACCGCGTCGTCGGGAGACAGAGGCGCGGCAAGGGCCGCTCCAAGCAGGAACAGGAACAAGGAAGCTCCGAAAGCGTGGGTGAGTCACCAGCGGGTGACCGGGACACGTTCGGGCCTCGAAAGGATGGTTCCGAACGCGCAGATTCACGACGACGCCGCTACGGGGGCGTCGAGTCGGAGCTACGCGTTCGCGGGCGGGGTCGGGGGCGCGGTGGAACGGTTGGCGGGGGCGATGTCGTTGCCGCTGGGGCCACGGGCGGAGGCGGGGCGGCGACCGACCCGCTCGGCGTCGAGCATCCACGTCAGCCAGTTCTCGGCGAATGGTCCGCCCGCCACGGCTCCCCGCATGTCGACGGACTGGCCCTGGTGGCAGGGGCACTGGTGCTGGACCGGCGTGCAACCGTGCTCGGCGGCGAGCGGGTGGGCCTCGCCGGGGACCGTGTGCGCGGGGTGGCCGTGCTCGATCAGCTCGGCCGCCTGCTCAAGCGCCTCGTTTACGCCGGGCATCAACCCGAGCACGGCGACGAGGAGGAGCAGGTTGCGGGCGAGGCGGCGGAGCATGGACGCCATGCGTTAGCGCGGACGGTGGGGAACCGCAAGCGGCGTCCATCCCCCTCCGCAGTACCTTCATCCAACTTCGGGGCTCGCCGCGCGGCTCCACTCGGGCTATGCTGGAGCCTGCCGAGCCTCTGGCTTCGGACTGAACTGCCCCTCAAAGGCCAGCATCTTCTCGGTGCCCCAGCCCTTCGGGTCCAGCCAGAAAGTTCGATAACCATTCGGCCATCCCGACCATACCGGATAGGCCGCCTTCGAACGATGAGTTCGGGGCGG
>CAJBVW010000183.1 GCA_903959175.1 uncultured Pseudomonadota bacterium | reverse complement strand
GCGGGGGCCGCGCGTCCGCGCGCGGTCCATCCGCCCCCTCCCCTACTCCTCCCCTACTCCCCGCAATCCTCGGGGCAATTGCACACGTTCTCCCCCTCGCCGCACGTCCCGTCGTCGCACGCGATGCAGATCTTCGCGGGGTTCAAGTCGTTGAGTTGGCACACGCCGTCCGCGTCGGGCGCGTCCGTGGTGTTCGCGGCGGTCAGGCCGTCGCAGCACGGACCCTCCTCCATCACCTTCACGTCGTAGCCCTCGCCCTCCGCGCGGCAGAACAACGCGCCCCCGCCCCCGTCGTCGCACGCGGAGAGCACCGTACCAAGCACCAAGATGCGGAAGAACGACGACACGGCAGCCTCGCGGAGGCCCCCAGCGTAGCCGCGTGGGCCCCCCCCCCGCGCCCCGATTCCCCTTGCGCTCGGGCTCGTGAACGTATATTCACGAGCCGCGACTCGGTTCATGAATCCAGATTCACCAAATCCCCCGCCGGCCCCCGCCCCGCCCGAGGGCAAGCGGCGCCTGAGCGAGCGCTTCCGGGAGCAGGCCCGCGCCGAGGTGCTGGAGGCCTCCCTCCGCGTCTTCCAGCGGGACGGCCTGAAGGAGGCGCGGATCGACGCCATCGCGGCCGAGGCCGGCGTGTCGGTCGGCACGATCTACAACCTCTTCGGGGACCGAACGGGGCTCGTCGCCGCGGCGATGGAGCGCGGCCGGGCCGAGGTGTTCGACCGCGTGCGCGCCTACCTCGATGCCACGGAGGACCGCCCCTTCGAGGAGCGCCTCCACACCGTCGTGCACACGCTCGTCGGCACGATGCGGATGCACTGGCAGACGCTGAGGATGCTCTCCGAGGGGCAGCACCCGGCCGAGTGCGCCAGCGGGCCCCACCGTCCGCCGCCCAACGTCGTGCGCGAGGTCCACGCGCTCATGACACGCCTCGTGCGCCACGGGATCGACACCGGCGCCATCGCCGCCTCCGACCCCCACGTCGCCGCCTGCCTGCTGATGGGGGCGATCCGCACCACCATCGACGTCGACCTCATCCTCGGTCTGGACGCCCCGTCCGAAGACCGCGCCGACACCATCATCCAGATGTTCCTCCACGGGACCGCGCGCCGGTAAGCCGGCCCGTCCCGCCAATTCCGTCCACCGAACCCGGCGAAGATCCGCCGTACGCCCGAGGTGTGTCCCATGCGCGCCCTGCTCCCGTTCTCCCTGCTCGCCGCGCTCGCATGCGCCGGTGGCCCCGCCGAAGTCACCGAGTCCGCCGTCAAGGCCGCGCCGGTCACCGTCACCACCGCCGCTGCCGTCACCCAGGACATGCCGCGCACCCTCACCGTCACGGGCTCGCTCGTCGCGGTGGAGGACGCCGACGTCGCCGCCGAGGCCGCCGGCGCCGTGCAGCGCATCGACGCCGACCGCGGTGACATGGTCAGCAAGGGCGCCGCCCTCCTCTCGCTCGACACGGTCACGTCGACCCTCCAGGCCCGCGAGGCCTCCGCCTCCGTCGCCGCCGCCGAGATCCAGGTCCGCCAGGCCGAGGCCGACTGCGCCCGCGCCCGCACCCTGACGGACGCCGGCGGCCTCGCCACCGCCGAGCGCGACCGTCTCCTCTCCCAGTGCGAGCAGGGCGCCCGCCAGCTCGAGGCCGCCAAGGCGCGCCTCGCCCTCGCCCAGACCAACCTCGCCCGCGGCACCGTCCGCGCCCCCTTCGCCGGCGTCGTCGCCGAGCGCATGGTGAGCCCCGGCGACTACGTCACCCCCGGCCGTCCGGTCGTAAAACTCGTCTCGGTCGACCCCCTCCGCCTCGAGCTGTCCGTGCCCGAGCGCGCCGCCTCGCAGGTCGTGCGCGGCGCGAAGGTCACCTTCACCGTGACCGACCAGCCCGGCCGCACCTTCGAGGCCGTCATCGACCGCGTGAGCCCCGCCCTGCGCGAGCGCACGCGCGACCTGATGGTCGAGGCCACCGTGTCCAACGCCGACGGCGCCCTCCGCCCGAACAGCTTCGCCGTCGCGAAGCTCTCCCTCCCGAACGCCCCGGGCGTCACCATCCCGCTCACCGCCCTCTCCGAGAAGGGCGAGTCCGCCCGGATCTTCGTGGCGAAGGACAACGTCGCCCAGGAGCGCGTGGTCGAGATCGGCGCCCGCCTCGAGCAGGTCGCCGAGATCCGCGTCGGCCTCGCGGACGGCGAGACCGTCATCTCTCCCATTCCCGAGGGGCTCGCCGACGGCGCCGCCCTCTCGATCCAGTAGGGGGCCCCGATGGGCGGCATCATCGACACCTTCATCAAGCGGCCGGTGTTCGCATCGGTCGTGATCCTGGTGCTCTGCGTCCTCGGCCTCGCCGGGTACAGCAAGCTCGGGGTCGACTTCTTCCCCAACATCGAATTCCCGATGGTCAGCGTCACGACCATCCTCCCGGGCGCGAGCCCGCGTGAGGTCGAGACGGAGATCTCCGACCAGCTGGAGGAGACCCTCTCCACCATCGCCGGCGTCGACGAGATCCGGTCCACCTCCGCCGAGGGCATCTCGCTCGTCTTCGTCGTGTTCGACCTCGAGGTCGACGGCGACGCCGCCGCCCAGGAAGTGCGCGACAAGGTCAACCTCGCGATGCCGAGCCTCCCCGAGGGCGTCGAGCCCCCGGTCGTCGGCCGCCTCGACCCGTCCGCGGCCCCCGTGCTCTTCCTCTCGCTCTCCTCGGACGCCGACATCGTCGACGTGACCGAGGTCGCGGACACCGTCGTGCGCCGCCGCCTCGAGGGCGCCAAGGGCGTCGGCTCGGTCGCGGTCGTCGGTGGGCGCAAGCGCGAGATCGGCGTCGAGGTCGACCCCATCCGCCTCCGCGCCCTCGGCGTGAGCGCCCCCGAGATCGCCCGGGCGCTCCAGACCCAGAACGTGCAGATCCCCGGCGGCTCCCTGGAGACCGGCCCGTCGCAAGTGAACCTGCGCGTGCAGGGCCGCGTCCAGACCGTCGAGGAGATCGGCGACATCGTCGTCCGCGGCAGCAACGGCGCGACCATCCGCGTGCGCGACGTGGCGACCATCGTCGACGGCCCGGCCGACGCGAAGAGCGTCGCCTCCCGAGACGGCGTCCCCACCGTCATCCTCGCGATCCGCAAGCAGGCCGGCACCAACACCGTCGCCGTCGTCGACGACGTGCTGGACCGCCTCGAGGACATCCAGACCCAGCTGCCCAAGGGCTACACGCTCGAGGTCTCCCGCGACACCTCGCAGACCATCCGGACCTCCGCCGAGAACGTCACGAACCACCTCATCGAGGGCGGCATCCTCGCCGCGCTCGTGGTGCTCCTGTTCCTCGGCAACGCCCGCGCCACCGTCGTCGCCGCCATCGCGATCCCGACCTCCATCCTCGCGACCTTCGCGGTGATGAACTACCTCGGCTTCACGCTCAACACGATGACGCTGCTCGCGCTGGCCCTCGCGGTCGGCATCGTCATCGACGACGCCATCGTCGTGCTCGAGAACATCTTCCGGTACGTGCACGACAAGAAGATGCCGGCGATGGAGGCCGCGAGCGCGGGCACCAAGGAGATCAGCCTCGCGGTCCTCGCGACCACGCTCTCGCTCATCGCCGTGTTCGCCCCCGTCGGCTTCGTCGGCGGCATCCCCGGCCGCTTCCTGGTGAACTTCGGCTTCACCATGTCGGCCGCGATCGCGATGTCCCTCGTCGTGAGCTTCGTGCTCACCCCGACCCTCTCCGCGCGCATCTTCGCGGGCGAGGGCGCCACCGAGGGCGGCGTGCTCTCCCGCATCACCGACACGTTCTACAAGCCCATCGAGCGCCTCTACATGGTGGTGCTCGGCTTCTGCATGCGCCAGCGCTGGATCGTCGCCATCGCGATGGTGGCGTCGCTCGCGACGATCCCCTTCCTCGGCGCGGCGGTCCCCAAGTCCTTCCTCCCCGTGAACGACGAGGCCGAGTTCGAGGTCAACGTGCGCGCCCCGGAGGGCACGAGCCTCGCCGCCACGCAGATCATCGCCGAGCGCCTCGCCCGCGAGGTCCGCACGGTGAACGGCGTGGACTACACGCTCGTCACCATCGGCAACAACGACCAGGGGACGCCGAACGTCGGCAACATCTACGTGCGCCTCGTCAACCCCGAGGACCGCGAAGCGTCGCAAGGCGATCTGATGGAGCGCGTCCGCGAGGACGTCATCGCGCACCAGGACAAGGCCCTCCGCCTCAACGTCGTCGAGGTCGCCCGCTTCTCCGGCACCGGACAGTCATCGCAAGGCATCCAGTACACGCTGGCCGGCCCCGACCTCGACCAGCTCGCCAAGTACGCGCAGGTCGTCGAGACGGCGCTCCGCGCGCACCCCGGCGCCACCGACGTGGACAGCTCGCTCGTCCTCGGCAAGCCCGAGCTGGTCGCCCGCGTCGACCGCGGCCGCGCGGCCGAGCTCGGCCTGACCGTGGCGGACGTGGCCACCTCCCTGCGCCTGCTCGTCGGCGGGCAGAAGGTGTCCAACTACGAGGAGGGCGGCGAACAGTACGACGTACGCCTCCGCGCCAGCCCCGAGTACCGCGCGGACGCCGAGGGCCTCGCGCTCCTCTCGATCGGCACCGCCAACGGCCCCGTCCCGCTCTCGGACGTGGTCACCCTCACCCCCGACACCGGCCCCTCCTCGATCTCCCGCCTCAACCGCCAGCGGCAGGTCACCCTCGCCGCCAGCGCGCGGCCGGGCTTCGGCGAGTCGGACGTGCTCACCGGCATCGAGGCGTCGGTCGCGACGCTCGATCTCCCCTCGACCTACAAGGCGGGGCCCGCGGGCCGCTCGAAGGAGCTCGCGCGTACGGCGAAGGGCTTCCTCTTCGCGCTCGGCCTGTCCTTCGTCTTCATGTACCTCGTGCTCGCGGCGCAGTTCGAGAGCTGGCTGCACCCCGTCACCATCCTCGCGTCGCTGCCGCTCACGCTGCCGTTCGCGCTGGTGTCGCTGCTGATCTTCGACCAGACCCTGAACCTCTACTCGGCGCTCGGCATCCTCGTGCTGTTCGGCGTCGTGAAAAAGAACGCGATCCTCCAGGTGGATCACGCGAACCAGCTCCGCGAGGAGGGGCTGCCGCGGATGCAGGCCATCCTCCAGTCCACCAAGGACCGTCTGCGGCCGATCCTCATGACGACCGTGGCCTTCGTCGTCGGCATGCTCCCGCTGCTCTTCAGCAAGGGCATCGGCTCGGGCTTCAGCCGCGCGACCGCCAGCCTCGTCATCGGCGGCCAGACCCTGTCGCTCGTGCTCACGCTCCTCGCGACGCCCGTGCTCTACAGCTTCTTCGACGACATCCAGAACTTCATCGGCCGCCTCCTCGGCGGCGGCAAGAAGAAGCCCGCGGCGTCGACCCCCACGGAGGCGCCCGCGGCCCCCGAGCGCGTGGCGCTCCACGCGCTCTCCACCTCGACGGAGGCGTAGATGCTCCTCTCCCTGCTCGCCCCCGTCGCGTTCGCCCTCACCCTCGACGAGGCCTGGTCGATCGCCGAGACCCAGGGCGACGACGCCGCGCTGATCGAGCGCCAGATGGGCGCCGCCACCACCATCCGCGGCCAGGCCCTCGCCGCGCTGCTCCCGAAGCTCTCCGCGACCGGCGGCTACACCATCAACCAGTACGAGTCCACGATCGACTTCTCGAAGATGATCCCGGAGGAGCTCGCCTCCTTCGTGGGGGACTCCGAGCCCATCGTCGTGAACAAGAAGTCGTTCTGGAGCGGCTCCGCCACCGTCGTCCAGCCGCTCTTCTCGGGCTCCGCGCTCCCCGCGTGGGGCGCCGCGAACGCCACCGCCCGCGCCGCCGAGGCCCAGGCCGACGCCCAGATGGACCAGCTCCGGGTGGGCGTCACCAGCGCCTACTGGGCTGCGTTCCTTGGGCGCGAGCGCGTGCGCCTCACGACGGACAGCGTCGCCCGCGCCGAGAAGTACCTCGCCCTCGCGGAGACGCGGGAGTCGGTGGGCGCCGGCCGCGGCATCGACACGGCCCAGGCCGGCGTCGCGCTCGCCCGGGCGCGCCGCGAGAAGGTGCAGGCCGAAGCCGGCAAGATCCAGGCGGAGGAGGGCCTCGCGCGCCTCCTCGGCACGGAGCCCGGCGTCGACCTCGAGCGCCCCGCGCGCCGCGCCCTCTCCGTCGCCAGCACCGAGGCCGCCGTCAAGGGCGCCCTCGACGCCCCCGCGCTGACCGCCTCCGAGGAGCGCGCCCGCGCCGCCCGCGGCGTCCGCACCGCGACCGACCTCGGCTGGATCCCCAGCGTCAGCGGCCGCTTCACCGAAGCGTACAGCGAGAACAGCGGCTTCAGCGGCGAGGAGTGGAACTGGCAGGCCGCGATCACGGCGGACTGGACCCTCTTCGACGGCGGCTACCGCATCGCCAAGCAGCGCGAGGCGGCCATGAACACCCACCTCGCGACGCGCGCCCTCGAGCGCGACCAGGACCAGGCCGAGGCCGACGCCCGCACCCTCTGGGCCGCGCACACGGCCGCCAAGGAGGCCCAGGGCCTCGCGATCCAGGAGCGGGAGCTGGCGGACAAGGCGCTCAAGCTGGCCGAAGCCTCCTACGAGCTCGGTGCGCTCACGTTCCTCGACCTGTGGCAAACGCGCCAGCAGCGCGACGGTGCGGAGCTCGCGGAGCTCGCCGCCGACATGCAGCTCGACCTCGCGGCGGTGAACCTCATCGCCAAGACGGGCGGCTGGTAGCGAGGAGGAACCGGGGAACGGGGGCACACGGACCGCGCGGGGACGCGCGGCCGGTGCGGGGGCAGGGTGGGCGGGGCGGTGGGATCGGGAGTGGGGCGCGTGGACGGCGGCGGAGCGCGGGCGCCTCAGCCCCGGAGCGCCCCCACGATCGCGGCCGCGAACGCCGGTGCCGCGCCCGGCGCCATGCGCAGGAACAGCTCCGGCTCCACCAGCTCGAGCTCCATGAGCGCCAGCGCCCCCGCGCCGTCCCGCACGAGGTCCACCCGCGCGTAGACCGGCGGTAGCGCGCACGCCGCGACGGCGCGCTCGGCGAACGCGACCTCGTCTATCGTCGTGACGTGGGCGTGCACGGTGCCGCCGTGGTCGTCCTGCACGCGGAAGTCTCCCGTCTTCGCGATCTTCCGCACCGCGTGGCTCACGCGGCCCCCGAACACCATCACCGACACCTCGCCGCCCGCCATCACGTCGTGAACGAACGGTTGCACGAGCATCGCCTCCTCCGCCACGAGCGCGGCGAACCGCTCCCCGCCCTCGCCCCGCCGCACCCGGTAGGTGTTGCGCGCCCCGCCCGACACCGCCGGCTTCATCACCGCCTCGTCCCACCCGGCGGCGCCGAGCACCGCGTCGAGGTCCGCAGCCGCGCCGCGCTCCACCAGCCGCGTCGGCACGATCGCCACCCCCGCGGCCTCCAGCGCCAACAGGTAGCGCTTGTCCACGTTCTCCCTGATGATCACCGCAGCGTTCACCAGCGGCACCGGCACGGCGTCGAGCCAGCGCCGGAAGGCGACGTAGTGGTCGGCATAGTTCCAGGTCGTCCGGAACACCGCCGCGTCGAACCTCGCCCAATCCACCGCGGCGTCCGCCCAGTCCACCCGCCGCGTCGTGACGCCATGGTGCGCGAGCGCCTCGCTGAGCAAGCGGTCCTCGGTGTGGATGTTGCCGTGGTAGCCGTCGCCCGGCGCGGCCGGTCGGACGTAGCGGGCGTCGGTCAGGAGCGCAAGGTGCATGGGCGGCGGCGTAACCGGGTGGGCGCACGCGCCCCCTGACGGACGTCCGACGGCCGTCTGACGGACGTCCGCCACCCCACCCCCGATTTCCCCGCCTTCCCCCGTCGCCCCCGTTCTTGCATGGCGCGCCGCCATGACCCAACCCGCCCCCATGATCCACCTCACCGCCCGCGCCCTCCCCGGCACCCTCCTCTTCCACGACTGGACCGAGGCGCTCGAGCTCTGGCGCCGCCTCCTCCGCGCCTTCCCCGACGCCCGCGCCCTGTGCCTGATGCCGAACCACCCGCACGTCGTCACCCCCGACGACCACGCGCGCGCCCGGCTGACCGGCGTGATGAGCGGCTACGCGCGCTGGCGCGGCCACCACCGCGACCAGGACGCCGCCTGCTGGCAGCCCCAGCCGCGCGCCGAGCCCATCCCCGACGCCGCCCACCAGCGCCGCACCGTCCGCTACGTCCTGCTCAACCCCTGCCGCGGCAACCTCGTGGCCGACCCGCTCGCCTGGCCCCTCTCCCTCCACCGCGACCTCGTGGGGCTGGGCGACCCCGCCTGGCGCGCCCGCGACCCCGACGCCCTCCATCGCTACGTCTCCTCCGACCCCACCGTCTCGGTGAGCGGCACCGAACTCCCCGGCTTGTACGCCGGCCGCGCCAGCCTCGACGCCATCGAGGCCGCCGTCGGCGCGGTCCTCCGCCTCCAACCGTCGGATGCGCGCGTGTGCCCGCCCGCCCGCAAGCTCCTCGTCCGCGCCGCGTGGTACCGCGACCACACCGACCTCCCGGCGCTCGCCGCCCACCTCGGCGTGTCGCGCTCGGGCGCCTACAAGCTCCTTGGCACCCCGCCCACCCGCGCGTCCATCGGCGAAGATCCCTGGCTCTCTGCCGTCCTCCGCGCCACCGGCGACCCCCGCTTCCCCGCCCTCACCCCTCGCCGTGGCGGCGCCTACTGGTCGGATTGGCGGCTCTGAATTCGGGCGCGACCCCCGCCCCGGGCGGCGG
>CAJBVW010000182.1 GCA_903959175.1 uncultured Pseudomonadota bacterium | reverse complement strand
GCGGCGATCGCGTGCGCGGCCACCCACGCGAGCCCCTCGCGCCCGGGCGGATCATGGGCGCTCCCAGCGCGCAGGGCCACGCGCAGCGGCTCCCCCGCGGGCAGCGGCACCGTCTGCACCGGGCCCTCCGCGGCGACGAGCGCGGGCGTCTCCGCGGGGGGGCGAAAGGCGCAGGCCGCGAGGAGGAGGAGCATCCGTCCGAGGTAACCGGCGGAGCCCGTCCCAGGGGAGCGCCGGCGCAGGCCGTCGTCACCGCAGGCCGCCGAGACGCGAGATTGTTCATCGTACCCCTACGATCCCCACCGGACCGGCGCCCTCGCGGCATGCGGGGCCACACTCGTGGTATGATGCTCCGTCGTCTCGCCCGTGCCGAAACCGGGAGTTTGTATGAACGCTGTACCGCAGATCGACTTCTCAGTCCCAACCCGTGACCTGGTGAGGCTGCTCAAGGTGCCCCCCGACACTGTCGCCTCGCTGCCCGAGAGCGTGCTGTGGCGCGTGTTCATGGAGCTCCGCCGCCGCGGCGAGCCCCAGGCGGCCGTCTACTTCATCAACGGCCTCCGGACCCTCCACCGGCGCCGCACCCTCGGCAACGCCGAGCTGTCCATCACCGACAACGACCCCGACGAGCACCGCCTCACCGAGGACCCGTACCTGGCGGAGCTGTGGAAGTCGTACAAGCGCTGCTTGTGCGCCAACCGCACGGGCCCGGCCGCGCAGATCCTGCGCGAGGTCGAGCAGCAGGTCCAGGCCGCGTAGCCGGGAGGGACGCGCGGGTGGCTCGCGCGCCCGCTTCGCGGTAGGGGGCGTGCCTGCCGGAGCATCCCCATGCCTTTGAACTGGGACGACATCCGCGCGCGCGGTGAGCGCGGCGAGGGCATCTCGGACGACGAAGCGCGCGCCATCCTCGCGCTCGCCACCCCCGCCGAGCTCGACGCGCTCTGGGCCACCGCCCAGGCCGTGCGCCACGAGCACAAGGGCAACTTCGTCAACACCTGCGGCATCTCCAACGCCAAGAGCGGGCGCTGCGCCGAGGCCTGCTCCTTCTGCAGCCAGTCCGCCCACTACACGACGGACGCGCCCAAGTACCAGATGAAGGACGCCCCCACGCTCCTCGCCGAGGCGAAGGAGGCCTGGAACAACGGCGTCCGCGAGTTCTCCCTCGTGGCCAGCGGCCGCGCGATGACGAACCGCAAGGAGCTCGACATCGTCAAGGAGGCGGTCACGACGATCCGCGCCGAGACCGGCATGCAGACCTGCGCCTCCCTGGGCCTCATGTCGAAGGATGGCCTCGCCGAGCTCCAGGCCGCCGGCCTCCAGAGCGTGCACCACAACCTGGAGACGGCGCGGTCCTTCCACGCCACCATCGTCCAGACGCACACCTACGACGACGAGGTCGACACGATCAAGGCCGCGAAGTCGCTGGGCATGTACACCTGCTCCGGCGGCATCTTCGGCATGGGCGAGAGCTGGGAGCAGCGCGTCGAGCTCGCGATGGAGCTGCGGGACCTCGACGTCGACAGCGTCCCCCTCAACTTCCTCAACCCCCGCCCGGGCACCCCGCTGGAGGGCCAGCACGCGCTCACGGCCGAGGATTGCCTCAAGATCATCGCGCTCTACCGCCTGGTCCTCCCGACGAAGGACCTCATCGTCTGCGGCGGCCGCGCCATCAACCTGCGCGAGCGGCAGACCGAGATCTTCCGCGCCGGCGCCAACGGCGTGATGCTCGGCAACTACCTGACCACCGCCGGCCGCCCCGCCGACATGGACCTCGACATGCTCGAGGCCGAGGGCCTCGTCATCCGGCCGCCCCCCCACAAGCCGCACCCGCCCAGCCTCCGGCCCGCGGTACGCGTCGAGGGCACCGACAGCAACGGCGTCGCTTGAGCACTGTGCTTCCTGGGGCAGGGGCTCCGCCCCCGCAACGCCCCGGAGACAGCGCGGATGTGCGCCCTCCCGGCCGGTACGCCGCCCTCGCGCAGCGCGTCGACACCGCTAGCAAGGACGGCCTCCTCCGCCGCCTCCGCATGGTGGAGCCCCTCGGCGGCACGACCGCCCGGGTGGACGGTCGCGTCGTTACGCTCTTCTGCACGAACGACTACCTGGGCCTCGCGGACCACCCGGAGATTCAGGCCGCGTGGCGCGGGTCCGGCGCCGGCGCCTCGCGCCTCGTGAGCGGCAACCGCCCCGCCCACGTCGCGCTGGAAGAGGCCCTGGGGCAGCTCTACGGCCGCCCGGCCACCCTCTTCGGAAGCGGCTTCACCGCCAACCTCGGCCTGCTCTCCACCGTGGTCGGCCCCGACGACACCGTCGCCTCCGACGCGCTGAACCACGCCTCGATCATCGACGGCCTGCGGCTCTCCGGCGCAAAGAAGGTCATCCTCGACCACGGCCGCGCCGACATCCCCGCGGGCACCCGGCTCGCCGTGGTCGAGGGCGTCTACTCGATGGACGGCGACATCCTCGACCTCCCCCGCTACTTCGGCGACCACTGGCTCGCGGTCGACGAGGCCCACGGCTTCGGCTGCCTCGGCCCCGGCGGGCGCGGCGCCGCCTACGCGAAGGGCGTCGTCCCCGACTTCGTGATGGGCACGCTCGGCAAGGCCCTCGGCGTCGTCGGCGCCTTCGTCATCGGGCCGCCCGAGCTCCGCGAGCTCCTCGTGAGCTTCGGCCGCAGCTTCGTCTACACCACCGGCCTGCCGGAGCCCGTCGCGCGCGCCGCCCTCGTGGGCCTGCGCCTCGCGGACGACGAGCGGCGGGAGCGCCTCGCGACGAACACCCGGCGCCTCCGCATGGGCCTGTGGCAGGTCGGCGCCGAGGCCCTCGGGCACGCCCACGTCGTCCCCGTCGTCACCGGGGAGCGCACGATGGCGGTCTCCGAGGCCCTGCTCGACCGCGGCTACTACGCCCCCGGGATCCGCTGGCCGACGGTGCCGCGGGGCCAGGAGCGCGTCCGCATGACCGTCAGCGCTGCCCACACGGACGACCAGATCGACGGCCTCGTCGAGGCGCTGGACGGCGCCCTCCGCGCCATCCCTACCCGGTAGCGACGACGAGGGACGCGACCGTCAGGTGCGTCGCGAGCGCCGCCACCGCCTTGGAGAGGTCGGGCACCGCGGTGTGCTCCCAGAGGTCCGCCCTGCGCGCCTGGCCGAGCACGAAGAGCGACGTGTGGGCGGTGCCGTCGGCCCGCAACGCGGCGCCCGTCGGGGCCGTGCGGAGGCCCAGGCGATCGGGGTCCTGGAGGAGCACGCCGCTCGCGAGGAGGCCCTGGAGGAGCGGCCCGCCCGCCCGCGCGAGGTCCGTGTCCGGCCCGGTGGTGTTGACGACGTGGGCGACGCGCACGCGCTCGACAGCGCCGGCCGCGCCCCGACGGCGGTACTGGACGTCCACGGCCTCGACGGCCACCTCCGCGCCAGCGATCCGCCCCGCCAGGATCTCCAGCGCGCCCGACGCGCGGAGGCGCCGGACGTGCTCGAGGACGACGCCGGGGGCGCGGTGGCGGTGGACCTCCCAATAGGGGCGGACGAGGCGGAGGAAGCGGCGGCGCTCCACGGGCGTCAGGCGCGCCCAGATGCCGGAGGTCGAGGTGCGGAGGCCGTCGATCACGCCGTGCCACGCCTGGCCCGCCGTGACGGCGGCGCGCCCCGCGGCGTGGACGAGGCGCACGATCTCCTCGAAGGAGGCGCCCTCGGGGATCACCACGGCGGGCGCGGCGGGGGGCCCCCCGGCCTCGAGGTGCGGGAGCGGGAGGAAGCCGCGGCGGGAGAGCGCGCGGATGGCGCCGCGGTGCCCCTGCGTCCGGAGCGAGACGAGCACGTCGAGCGCGGTGAGGCCGGTGCCGACGAGGAGGACGGTGTCGTCGGGCCCGATCGCGGCGAGCGCGTCGCGCTTCCAGGGGTTCGCGACGTAGCGCCCGGAGCCGACGATACGCTCGAGGCCCGGAGGATCCGCGGGCGCGGGGTTGCCCGTCGCGAGCACGACCACGTCGGCCTCGATGCGCTCGCCGTCGGCCAGGAGGACGCGCCAGCCGCCTCGCTCCTCGGTGAGGCGCGCGACCTGCGCGCGGATGACGCGGGTCGTGGGCGCGGCGACGCGGGCGAAGGTGTCCGCCACGTAGGCGCCGTACAACGCGCGCGGCAGGAAGGTCGTCGGGGCCGCGCTCACCCCCTGGGTGCGCGCCCACGCGAGGAAGTCGTCCGGCGCGTCCGGAAACAGGCTCATCTTCGCGGCGGGCACGTTGAGGAGGTGCTCGGGATCGGTCGCGTAGGCGACGCCGCGGCCGACGGTGTTCGGCTCGACGAGGGTGACGTGCGCGCCGCCTGTCCGAGCGAGCTGCACCGCGAGCGCGCTGCCGCTGAAGCCGCCGCCGACGATGACGACGCGAGGCGAGCCGGACGAGGGGCTCCGGAGGGAAGCGACGGGCGGCGGGACGGGAGAGACGTCGGTCACAGGGCCTCGGGGACGGTCCGGCGAGTTGCAAGCGTCGGGCCACGCCGCGCATCCCCGAAAAACCCGACTTCTCTCTCACCGTTCCCCGTGGGCCGCCCAGAACGACCAGGACCCGTCACGGAAAATCCGTGGATCCGGGTCCTCGGCCCGTCGCCGCTCGTCCGGCAGCGTCCTCGCCCGCGCGCCGACCGCCGGGCGCGATAGCCTCTCGACATGGCGCTCCCCTCCCCCCGCCGCGTGCTCGTCACGGGCTTCGGCCCCTTCCTCGACGTGACGGACAACCCCTCGGGGCGCGTCGCCCGTGCGGTCAACGGCGCCCAGGTGAACGGCCTCGCCATCCACGGGCTGGAGCTCCCGGTGCGCTTCCTCGACGGGCCGGCGCGCGCCGTCGCCGCCGCCCGGGAGCTCGGCGCCACCGCGGTCATCGGCCTCGGGGTCGACCGCCGCACGCGCACGGTCGACGTGGAGACGCGCGCCTACAACCTCGGCGCGGGCCTCGACACCGAAGGGAGCACCGCGCCGGTGCTCGAGCCGGGCGGGCCGCAGCTCGTCTACAGCAACGTGGACGCCGTCGCCTTCGCCGCGGCGCTCGGCGGGCGCGTCGACGATGACGCCGGCCGTTATGTCTGCAACGCGTGGCTCTACCTGGTCGCGCGCGCGCTCGTCCCCACGACGGACGTCGTGTTCGTCCACGTCCCCATCGAGGGCCTGCACCCCGCGCTCCTCGTCGCCGCGATCGGCGCGCTCTACGGGGACACGGCGAGGCGGTAGCCGCCGAAGGCGACGCCTACGTCATCAACCCCAACAGCGCCCCCGTCGGGTCCTCGACGAGCGCGAGTGTCCCCACCCCCTCGACCTCCACCGGCGCCATCACCACGCGCCCACCGAGCTCCTCCGCCTTCGCCACGGCGGCGGCCACGTCGGCCACCTGCACGTAGGCGACCCAGGCCGGCGGCGACGCGAGCTCGGAGGCGAGGATGGTGGCCCGCGGCGCCCCGCCCTGCTTGAGCACCCAACCCGCGCCGAGCGGCCCCATGTCCGCGACCCCGGCCGTGTAGCCCAGCGCCTTGGTGTAGAAGCCGCGCACCGCGGCGTCGTCCGTTAGGAGCTCGTCCCACGCGATGGCGCCGGTGGCGACGGGCGGCACATCCCCTGAGAGCACGGCGAACACGGCCCCGCCGGGGTCGGCCAGGACGGCGAAGCGCCCGCCGTCGGGGGTCTCCGCGGGG
>CAJBVW010000181.1 GCA_903959175.1 uncultured Pseudomonadota bacterium | reverse complement strand
GGGACCGGGGCGGCGCTCGAGCGATCGGGCGCCGTCCGCGTTTTTGGCGGGCGGGGTCGGGAGGGGCGTCCCCGGCGCGGAGTGGGGCCTCGCGTCGGTGCCCGGGGTGGGGCCGGGCGGTGGGGCCGGGGGTGGGGCCGGGCGGTGGGGCCGGGCGGTGGGGCCGGGCGGTGGGGCCGGGCGGTGGGGCCCCCAAAAATCAGCACCCCCCAAAACGGTAAAAGGGCGAGGAGCTCGCGCTCCCCACCCGTCTGCGATCACCGTCCAAACTTCACTACTCAGCGGATTCCACGGTCAGGGCGCGGAACTCGAGCACGCCGGTCGCCATGAGGGAGGCGAGCGCGTTCACGTCCGTGGTCTGGACGGACTCGTTGGCGCGCAGGGCGGCGAAGCCGACCGCGTACTCGCCGGGGGTGAGGGCCTCCGCGGGCACCTCCACGTCGAGGACGGGCTCGGAGAGCAGCATGTCGTAGACCATGCCGGCGGTGTCCGGGAAGTTGGACCACTTCTGCGTGCCGTCGGCGAGGTCGACGACGGAGACGAGCAGGCCGTCGTAGTCCTGGTCGCCGATGTCGATGGTGAACTCGTCACCCTCGGTGATCGTGCGCAGGAGGTTGAGGGAGGCGGGGCCCGCGGCCTCGGCGCGCAGGATCTCGGAGCCGTCGCGCTTGAGGGTCCAGGTCTCCCCGGGCACGTAGGCGAGGCCGCCGTCCGGGTTCGTGGTCCAGACGCCGTCGCCTCGACCGGTGAGCGGCAGGATGCCGTTGGAGGTGGAGACGAGCGTGAGGTCCGCCGTCTCGGGCGGCGCGCCGCCGATGGTGGACAGGTAGGCGGCGCCGCGGCCACCCCCCGCGAAGGCGGTGTTCGTGAGGTCGAGGCCGGGATCCACCTGCATCCCGAGCACCAGGCCCTCGGCCACGTCGGGGTTCGTCACCCCTCCCAGCAGCGCGTCAATCTCGTCACATCCAACCAAGAGAAGAAAGAAGGTCATCGTGTGCTCCTGACATCACAATCGGCGGCGGTCGTAGGCGGCTTGAAGGATTCCGCCCTCGAAGCGCCCTTCGCGCGGGCCGGCGCGGCGAAAAAACCGCTCAACTTCCGCGGCAGGCGGCCGAACCGGACGCATGGACGCCCCTTCGCCCCCTCGTCGCATTTGGATGCTCCTCACGCGGGGTGGAGGGCGGCGGGTGACTCCGCGGCCGACGGCGTCCCTCTCTCGCGGTCGTACGCCGCTCCTCGGAGTCGCGTGACATGACCCTGCTCCTGGCCTCGCTCGCCCTCGCCGACACCACCGCCTCCACCTTCGACGAGGACGACGGCGGCTGGGCCGGCGGTACGGTCGAGAGCGGCGTGCTGACCGTCACCGACGGCGCCGTCACGCTGTCGCCGGGCCGGCTCGCGTATTTCCGCCTCGCCGCGCGCGTGCGCCTCGTGGACGGCGCGCGCCTTAGCTTCAGCGCGGGGGACGCCACGCTCGCCGCCACCTACGGCGAGGGCGGGATCCTCTCTCTCGGCACCCCCACCGGGGCCGTGACCGCCGCCGCGCTCCCGCCGTTCGAGCAATCCTGGCAAGCCGACGACGCCACGACCTTCTCCGGCGCCTCCCCCGAGCTCGTGTCGTTCGGCGGCGGCTGGCTGCTCTACCGCGAGCTCGACGGCGTGATCTACGCCGCCACCTCGCCCGACGGCGACGCGTGGACCGACGCCGGCGCCGTGCTCACCGGCACCGATCCCGCCGCCGTGGACGAGGGTGGCACCCTCGCCGTCTACTACGGCTGCGCGGGCGCGATCTGCCGCGCGACCTCCTTCGACGGCCTCACGTTCGTGTCCGCCGGCACCGTGCTCGCCGCCTCCGGCCCCGTCACCGTGGCCGAGAGCGCCGCGGGCGGCTGGCGTGCCTGGTACGCGCCGACCCCGACGGACGGCACCTGGACCGCCACCTCCGCGGACGGCCGCACCTGGACCACGGTGGGCCTCGTGGCCGACACCTCCCGCCTCGTGGACGCCGACGTCGCCGTCACGAGCGCGGCCACCGCGAGCGCGTGGTCCGGCCCCGACGGCATCTACTCGACCTTCGACGCGCCCGACGCCGACCTCTCCGACGGCACCGCGGATCGCGGCCCCCTCTTCGCGGCCGGCAGCGTCGCGTGGTGCCCGGACGTGCCGGCCTCCCCCGCGCTCGCGCTCGAGGGCTACACTTGGCACCTCTGGGTGGAGTGCGCCGGCGCGATCGGCCACCTGCGCGGCGTGCCCGAGCCGGGCGGCTGGGTCGGCCTCGTCGCCGAGTGGGACGGCGCCACGCTCACCACGAGCTGGAGCGGCGCGACGCTCACGACGGCGCTCACCGGCGCGTCCGTGCTCTCGCTGGCGGCCGAGGGGGTGCTGGAGCTCGACGAGGCGCAGGTGACCTACCTGCTCGCCACGGACGACACCGGCGGCGCGGACGACACCGGCGACACCGGCGACACCGGCGACACCGGCGACGTCGAGCAGATCGACCCCGACGACACCGCGGACACCGACGTGGTGACCGGCGAGACCGACACCGCCGTCACCGCCGACACCGGCACCGACGGCGCCTTAGCGTACAATGCCTCAGAGCTCACCGGCGAGACCGGCGGCTGGGGCTGCGAAACCGCGACGGCTCCCGGGTTCCCAGCCTGGATCCTGGCCCTCGCCCTCCTCTTTCGGCGGCACGCATGAACCTCCTCGTCGCCCTGGCCATGCCCGCGCACGCGGCGACCCTCACGGTCTCCACCGCCGGCCCCTACACGACGATCGCCAGCGCGATCACCGCCGCCAGCGACGGCGACACGATCTCGGTCGCCCCCGGCGCCTGGGCCGAGGCCCTCGATCTCGGCGGGAAGGACCTCACGATCCGCTCGACCGGCGGCTCCACGGTCACCTTCCTCGCGCCGCCCTCCGGCTCGACCGCCTTCGTCGCCACACGGGACGAGGTCGCGACGCTCGACGGCTTCACGATCACGCCGACCGCTGCCCGCGCCGTCACGGTGGACGGCGGCGCCCTCACCGCCGTGGACCTCGTCATCCAGGACGCCGGCGGGCTCGGCCTCACCGGCGGCGCCCTCGCGGTGGACGACGCCACGCTCGACCTCTCCGGCGTCACCTTCTCCGGCGGCAGCGCGACCTGGGGCGGCCAGCTCCACGCCGGGCGCTCCGCCACCGTCACCGGCACCAACGTCGTCTTCTCCGGCGGCACCGCGACCTACGGCGGAGCCCTCCATGTGGACGGCGGCGCCAGCGTCTCGCTCACGAACGTGCTCGTCACCGGCGCCGCGGCGACGCGCGACGGCGGTTTTGCCTACGTCGACGGCGGAGACCTCGCCTTCACCGACCTCTCCCTCGACGGGACCGACGCGGCCTCCGGCGGCGGCACCGGCGACGGCGGCGCCTTCTACCTCACCGGGCACGCCGCGCTCACGCTCACCGTCGCCACGATCTCCGACACCCGCGCCACCGCGGGCGGGGCCGTGTGGGCGGACGACGGCAGCGTCATCACCTTCGACGACGTCGTGATCCGTGACCCGCGCGCCACGGACGGCGGCGGCGCCCTCGACCTCGAAGACACGAGCGCCACGCTCACCACCTTCTCCGTGCTGGACGGGACCGCGGCGGAGGGCGGCGCGGTGCGCCTCCTCGGCACCTCGGCGGCCACCTGCGAGGCGTGCGTCTACAGCGGCAACGTGGCCACCGGCGACGGCGGCGCGCTCCTCCTCGCCACCGGCTCCTCCTGGGAGGACCTCGACGGCACCTGGCAGGACAACACCGCCGCGAACGGCGGCTCGGTCGCGATGGAAGGCTCGGCCACCGCGCGCTTCGACGGCACCGTCTTCGACGCCGGGCAGGCGCGCACCTCGGGCGGCGCCATCGCGCACGCGGGCACCGGCGCCCTCGCGCTCGTCGACATCTCGGCGCAGCTCAACCGCGCCATCCTCGGCGACGGCGGCGCCGTCTGGTCTACCGCGCCGGTCACCCTCGAGGGCGGCACCTTCGACGGCAACGACGCGACGCTCGGCAACGGCGGCGCCATCGCCGGCGAGGGCGCGCTCGACCTCGACGGCACGCGCTTCACCGACAACACCGCGGACGACGACGGCGGCGCCATCTTCGCCTCCGGCGACGCGCTCACTGTGCGCGAGGCCACCTTCTTCCGCAACACCGCGGGCGGTGACGGCGGCGGCGTCTACGCGGACTCGGTCGCGGACGTCGACCTCTCACGCGCCTACCTGCACGGCAACGCCGGCGCGAACGGCGGGGCCATCCGCCTCCGCTCGCCCGGCGCCGCCGCGCTCACCAACCTCCGCGTCACCGACAACCTCGCGACGGACGGCGCCGGCCTCTACACGAGCGGCCCCGCGCAGGTCGCGGTGACCAACTGCACCTTCGCGGGAAACGACGCCGCGGACGAGGGCGGGCACCTCTACGCGGGCGGCCCGGTGCGCCTCGTGAACGACCTGTTCACCCAGGCGCTCGACGGCGGCGGGGTGTGGGGCGCCACCGCGACCGGCTCGGATCGTTTCTACAACCTCACGTACCTCGACTCCGGCGGCGGCTGGGTCGGCGGGTGGAGCGACGCCACCGGCACCAGCGGCAACCTCGCGGTCGAGCCGCAGCTGGTCAGCTACACCGCCGACGGCGACGAGCGCGACGACGATCTCTCCCTCGCCGCCACGAGCCCCGCGGTGGACGCCGGCAGCCCCGCCCTCTTCGACGTGGACGCGACCCGCTCCGACATCGGCGCCTACGGCGGGACCGACGCGGACGTGCTCGACGGCGACGGCGACGGCTGGTTCGACAACGTGGACTGCGACGACGGGGACGCCTCGGTCTACCCCGGCGCCCCCGAGACCGCCTACGACGCCATCGACCAGGACTGCGACGGCGCCGATCTCGACGACGTGGACGGCGACGGCTACGGCAGCGTGTACGGCGGCGATTGCGACGACACCGACCCCACGATCTTCCCCGGCGCGGCGGAGACCTGGTACGACGGCATCGACGCCGACTGTAGCGGCGACTCCGACTACGATCGCGACGGCGACAGCCACGACGCCACCTTCGGGGGCGGCGACGACTGCGACGACGACGACCCCACCGTCTACGGCACCCGCCCCGAGACCTGGTACGACGGCGTCGACTCCGACTGCGACGGCCGCTCCGACTACGACCGCGATCGCGACGGTCACGACGCGTCCTTCTACGGCGGCGACGACTGCGACGACCTCTCCGCCGCGCGCTTCCCCGGCAACACCGAGATCCCCTACGACAGCGTCGACCAGGACTGCTCCGGCGCGGACCTCGTGGACGTCGACGGGGACGGCTGGGTGGGCGAGGGCGCGGGCGGCACGGACTGCAACGACGGGGATCCCGGCGCCTACCCCGGCGCCGAGGAGGACCCCGACGACGGCCAGGACACCGACTGCGACGGCTACTCCGAGTGGGATCGCGATGGCGACGGCTACCTGAACGAGCTCGGTGCGGGCGACGACTGCGACGACGACGACGCGGCCATCAACCCCGGCGCGAGAGAGGTCTGGTACGACGGCGTGGACGACGACTGCGACGGCCGTGACGACGATCAGGACGGCGACGGCTGGGAGATCGCCCAGGACTGCGACGACCTCGACCCCGCCGTGAACCCCGACGCCGCCGAGCGCGAGAACGGCCTCGACGACGACTGCGACGGCTGGGCCGAGAGCGACGATCGCGACCGCGACGGCCTCGCCGACCTGCTCGAGTGGAACCTCGGCACCGACTACGAGGACGCCGACACCGACGACGACACGCTCTCCGACGGCGACGAGCTGACGGACCACGACGGCGACCAGATCCTCGACGCCCTCGACACCGACGACGACGGCGACGGCATCCCCACGCGCGACGAGCTCACGGTGGACCTCGGCGCGGAGAACGGCGAGGGCGACGGCGTGTACGACACCGACGTGGACGGGGACGGCGTGCTCAACGCCCACGACCCCGACAGCGACGGCGACGGCTACCTCGACCGCGACGAGGGGACGGCGGACCTCGACAACGACGGCCTCCCCGACTTCCTCGACTACCAGGGCGGCCTCGTCGGAGGCGGCTGCGGCGGCGGCTGGGCCGGGCTCCTCTTCGCCGGCGCCTTCTTCGGCTCGCTTCGGCGCAACCGGCGGGCGGCGGCCCTCGCGGCAGCCCCGGCGGCCCTCCTCGCGGCGGGCCCCGCCTTCGCCATCGACGCCCACGGCTTCGTGCTCGGCGCCACCACGGGCGACCCCCTCTGCTACACGCGGCTCGGCTGCCCCGAGGTGGACCGCAAGGGCTCCTGGGACGCCGGCGTGACCGTGGACTACGCGGACGACCCGCTCGCCGAGCAGCTCCCCGACGGCCGCGTGCCGGTGCTGAGCGCGCTCGCCACCGCCAACGTCGCCGCCGCCTACTCCTTCGGCGGCCTCCAGGTCGATCTCGTCGCGCCCGTCCACCTCTTCGGGCAGGACAGCAGCGGCGGCTTCACGACGCTCGGCGACGTGCGCGTGGGCGCGCAGGTGCCGATCCGCCTCAAGGTCGGCCCCGCGCTCGGCGTGCGCACCGCGATCTGGGCGCCGACCGGCGCCGAGGCCCACTGGGTCGGGAGCCTCGGCCCCCGCGCCATGGTCGCCCTCTCGGGCACCAAGGAGTTCGGCAAGATCGGCGTCGTCGCGCTCGCCGGGGCCATGGCGGCCTTCCCCGAAAAGTCGCGCAACCTCTCCTCCGGCCTCGGCCCCGTCGCCGGGCTCGGGGTCGCCTACCGCGCGACGGACGCCATCTCCGCCTCGTTCGAGCTCTCCACCGCCTCCGACCTTCCCCAGGTCCCCCTTGAGGCCTCCCTCGGCGCGCGCGCCCGCCTCCCGATGGGCGCCTGGGCCTCCCTCGGCGCCGCCGCGGGCATCGGCGAAGGCGTCGGCGCGAGCCGCTGGCGCGCGTACGTCGGCATCGGCTTCTCCCGCGTCACGCCCGAGCCTGCCCCGCCGCCGCCGCCCGTCGATCCCACCGCCGACCGCGACGGCGACGGCTTCCCCGACGCGCTCGACAAGTGCCCCGACCAGGCCGAGACCCTCGACGGCTTCACCGACGACGACGGCTGCCCCGAGCTCGACGGCGACGGCGACGGCGTCGCCTTCGAGAAGGACGTGTGCCCCCGCGAGCCCATCCGCCCGGAGCAGGACCCGCGCTGGTCGGACGGCTGCCCCAAGGTGGCGGAGTTCGCCGGCGACCGCATCGTCATCACCGAGACCGTCCACTTCAAGGAGGACCAGGCCGAGCTCCTGCCGAGCAGCGCCCGCGTGCTCACCGCGGTCAGCGAGATCATGCGCGCCCACACCGACCTGCCGTGGTTCCTCATCGAGGGGCACGCCAACACGAACGGGCCGGACGCCTACAACCTCCGCCTCTCGGACGCCCGCGCCTTCTCCGTCATGCGCTTCCTCGTCGAGCACGGCGTGCCCTACGACCGCCTCCTCTCCAAGGGCTACGGAGAGACCCGCCCCCTCGCCCCCGGAGACGATGACGGCGCCCTCGCCCTGAACCGACGGGTCGAGTTCCGCGTCGTCCGCGTCGAAGACATCCCCGCAGACGCCCGCCAGATCACTCTCCCCACCGAGATCATCAAATGATGCTCCACCGCTCCCCGCGGCCGCCCGTCGCCCTCCTCCCCGACCCCACCGCCCCCAACACCGGCTGGGTCTACGCGGTCGCCCGCCCGCTGTTGCTGCTCGAGCTCAGGCACTTCGCCGAGGTGCCGCTCCTGCCGCCGGTGGCCCGCGAGGTGATGACGCTCACCAACAACCCGAGCCTCCCCATCGGGCGCGTGGTGCAGGTGCTCGGCCGGGATCCGGTGCTCGCGGCGCAGCTCCTGAAGGCGGCAAACTCGCCGCTCTACGGCGGGAACCGTCGCATCGCGGGCCTGCATGAGGCGCTCCTCCGTATCGGCACGCGCGGGCTCCGCCAGCTCCTCCTCACCGTCTCGGCCAACCGCGTGCTCATGGTGCGCGCCCGCCCCGAGCTCACGTCCCGCCTCCAGCTCCGCGCGGGCGCCGTGGCCTCCGCGTCCTCCCACATCGCCCGCATCTACGGCACCGACGCCGACTCCGCCTTCATGGCCGGGCTGCTCCACGACATCGGCTGGGCCGTCATCTTCGGCATGGCCTCGCGCGGCACGTCCAACCTGCCGCCCGAGTTCCGCGACAGCAACCGGGTGGAGGAGGTGTGCATGCACCTCCACGCCGAGGTGGGCGAGGCCCTCGCCATCGCCTGGAACCTCCCGCCGCTCGTCACCGCCGCCATCGGCTACCACCACCGCCCCGCGGACGCCGGCGCCGGCGTGCTCATGGCCTACGTCGTCGCGGCCGCGCTGCGCGTGTGCGACTCGCTCGGGATCGGCCCCGTCGAGCCCCCGACCGGCAAGATGGAGGACGACCCCGTCCTGCTGCGCCTCGACCTGACGGGGCAGAAGCTGGGGGACCTCTGCAAGCTCGTCGCCACCGAGGTCGGGGCGCACGCCGCCGCCTGATCCGCGGCCCCGCGCAGATTGCGCTCAACTTCGGGGCGGGGCGACCGAACTCCGGACGTGGCCCGCCCCTCCCCCATCACCAGCACCGTCGCCCTGCTCCGCAAGAACGGCGACATCGCGCTCGCGCTCGGCGTGTTCGGGATGCTCGCGATCCTGATGGTGCCGCTGCCGCCGCTGATCCTCGACCTCTGCCTCGCGGCGTCGATCACCATCTCGCTCCTCATCTTCCTCGTCTCCCTCTACGTGCGGCGCCCCGTCGAGTTCTCGTCGTTCCCGATCCTCCTGCTGATCACGACGATCCTCCGGCTCTCGCTCAACGTCGCGAGCTCGCGCCTCATCCTCCTCAACGGGAGCAAGGGCACGGACGCGGCCGGCCACGTCATCGAGGCCTTCGGCCAGTTCGTCGTCGGCGGCAACTACGTCGTCGGCTTCATCCTCTTCTGCCTGCTCCTCGTCATCAACTTCCTCGTCATCACGAAAGGCGCCGGGCGCGTGGCGGAGGTGGCCGCGCGGTTCACCCTCGACGCGTTGCCGGGCAAGCAGATGGCGATCGACGCCGAGCTCAACGCCGGCCTCATCGACGAGAAGGCGGCGAAGAAGCGCCGCGCCGAGGTCGGCCAGGAGGCGGACTTCTACGGCGCGATGGACGGCGCGAGCAAGTTCATCAAGGGCGACGCCATCGCGGCGATCGTCTTCATGGTCGTCAACATCGTCGGCGGCATCGTCATCGGCATGTTCATGGAGGGGCTCGACCTCCGTACGGCCGCCACGAACTACACGATCCTCACCATCGGCGACGGGCTGGTCTCCCAGATCCCCGCGCTCATCATCTCGGCCTCCGCGGGCCTCCTCGTCACCCGCGTCTCCGACCCGGCGGACAAGCCCCTCGAGGCGCAGTTCGCCGACCAGCTCCTCGGCAACCCGCGCGCCCTCGGCCTGCTCGCCGTGCTCGCGAGCGGCTTCATCGCCATTCCCGGCCTCCGCCTCCCCTTCGCCGTCCTCTCCGCCGGCCTGGGCGGCCTCGCCTACGCCCTCCGCGGGCAGTCCGCCGTCGACGCCGCCGCCGTCGCCACGGCGGGCCCCGGCGGAGTCACGGCCAACGGCATGCCCGCCGAGCCCCGCCCAGAGGAGCTCCTCCGCGTGGATGCCCTCGTGTTCGAGGTCGGCCTCGACCTCGTCCACTTCGTCGACGAGAAGCGCGGCGGCGCCCTGGTGGAGCGCATCCAGCGCATCCGCCGGCAGGTCGCCAGCGAGCTCGGCGTGCTGCTCCCGCCCGTGCACCTGCGCGACAACGTGCGGCTCGGCACCGGCCAGTACCGCGTGCTCCTGCGCGGCGAGGCCATCGGCAGCGGCAAGGTGGTCGCCCGCCAGGTCCTCGCCCTCGACCCCGGCACCGCGAGCGGCCCCCTCCAGGGCACGCCCGGGATGGACCCCGTCTACGGCTTGCGCGGCTGGTGGGTGCCCGACACCCAGCGCCTGCGCGCCCAGGCGCTCGGCTACACCGTCGTCGACGTGCCGACCGTGCTCACGACGCACCTCGACGATCTCTTCCGCCGCCACGCGCACGAGATCTTCGGCCGTCAGCAGCTCGCGGACGCCCTGGAGCGCGTGAGCGCCGACAACCCGCGCCTCGTGGAGGAGCTGATGCCGGACCCTCTCCCCCGCGCCGCCGTCCTCCGCGTCTTCCGCAACCTCATCCAGGAGGGCGTGGGCGTGCGCGACACCCAGGCGGTCCTCGAGGCCCTCGCCGAGTACGCTCCCCGCACCCGCGACCCGGACGTGCTCACCGAGTTCGTCCGCCAGCGCATGGCCCGCGCCGTCACCGCGCGCTTCGTGGGCGAGGACAACGTGCTCCACTACGTCGGCCTCGCCGCGGACGCCGAGGACGCCGTGCTGCGCGGCCTCCAGGGCGGAGAGGGCGGCGCCATGACCCTGGTGCTCGAGCCCGAAGCGACCCGCAAGCTCATCGTCGGCATGCGGCAACAGTCGGATGCCTGGAACGGCGCGGGCGAGCTGGTGCTCCTCGTGCCCCCCCTGGCCCGCGGCCCGATCCGCCGCCTCTTCGAGAAGGCCCTCCCACGCGTCCCCGTGCTCTCGCCCGGCGAGATCGTGCCGGGCACCGGCCTCTCGCGCGAAGCCGAGCTCTCATTAGATAAGAAACCGCTAAAGGCAAGCGCAGGCTGACCGACCTCGGGACACCGCCCTGCCGCCCTCCCCCGCTCTCTCCTCCTCTTCCTCCTCGGTGCCAACCGACCGGAGACCCCTTGCACCTCCGCGCATACCACACCGCTGCCGCGCCACCTCCGGAGTCGCGGGTCGAGGGCATGACCCGAGACGAGGCGTGCGTCCGCTTCTCCCGCAAGGTGCTCCACCTCGCCCGCCGCACCGCCGAGCAGGCCGGCTCCGCGTGCCCGCTCACCCCCGAGGACCTCGTCGCCTACGGCGTCGTCGGGCTCCTCGAGGCCTTCGACCGCTTCGACGCCTCCCGCGGCGTGGACTTCGCGACCTACGCGGCCACCCGTATCGCCGGCAGCATGCTCGACGCCGTACGCGGCGTCACCGCCACCACCCGCCGGGACCGCAACGCCACCCGCGCCGTCGCCACCGCCACCACCAAGGCCCGCGAGGCGCTCGGCCGCGAGCCGACCAACGCGGAGATCGCCGACTCCCTCGGCGTGGACCTCGACGAATACTGGCGTCTGCGCGGGTACACCACCCCCCACGTCTTCGTGCCGCTCCCCTTCGCCGAGGAGGAGTCCGAGGACGCCGACGACTACACCCAAGCCGCGGAAGCCCCGGCACGCATGGACGCGCACGACGCCCGCCAGCTCCTCCGCGCGGCCATCGCCCGCCTGTCCGAGCGCGAGCGGAACGTCATCCTGCTCTACTACGCACGCGACTGCTCCCTGGCCGAGGTCGCCGCGATCCTCGAGGTCACCCCCTCGCGGATCAGCCAGATCCTCACCAGCGCGCGGGAGCACCTGCGCAAGGCCCTCGGGCGCGACTTCCATTGCCCCGACGTGCTCGCACCGCTTCAGGAGGACGCCGCATGAGCAGCGAGCTCTACAATTCCTGGTCGGGCGCCAACGCCGCGTGGAAGAACCTCGAGGTCATCTCGAGCAACATCGCGAACGCGAGCACGACCGGCTTCCGCTCGGAGCGCGTGCGGTACGAGGAGGTCGCCGGCATGGTGCAGGCCTCCGGCGGCGGCTACGACAGCTCCGACGGCGCGCTGATCCCCGACGGGATCGACACCCACCTGGCGCTGCGCGGTGAGGGCTTCTTCGCCCTGTCCGACGGCACCTACACACGGGACGGCAGCTTCAAGATGGCGGCGGACGGCCAGTTGGTCTCCGCGAGCGGCGTGCCCGTCCTCACGGACGGCGGGACGGTCCAACTCTCGCCCGGTGAGTCCTTGCGGGTCGACCAGGATGGCACCGTGCGCGGCTCGGAGTCCGGCGACCTCGGCCAGCTCAAGATCGTGAGCCTCTCGGGCGGCACGCCGCTCGGGAACAACCTGTGGTCGGCGGCGAGCGCCACCAAGGTCACGGGCGAGGTGGTGCAGGGCTCCCGTGAGGGATCCAACGTCGACCCGATGCGCTGCCTCGTGGACCTCATGGAGGCCACGCGCTCGTTCGAGGCCCAACAGAAGGCAATGCAGGCGAGCGACGACGCCTCCGCCCGCCTCAACCGGATGCAGGAGTAGCCAATGCGCGCCCTCTACACCGCCGCCACCGGCATGGCGGCCAACCAGGTCAAGATCGAGAACATCGCGAACAACATCGCGAACGGCAACACCACCGGCTTCAAGAAGGTACGGGAGTCCTTCGAGGATCTCGTGTACCAGCAGGTCGGCGGGCGCGGCGCCTCCGGCGACGCCATGCAAGTGGGGAGCGGCACGCGGCTCGCGGGCCTGAACCGCGACTTCCGCAACGGCGACACGCTCACGAGCTCGAGCCCCACGGACATCCTGCTCGACGGGCCCGGCTTCTTCGTCGTCGAGTCCCCGACCGGCGAGACCTTCTACACCCGCGACGGCCACTTCCGCACCGACGCCGAGGGCAACCTCACGACCCAGGGCGGCTTCCGCGTCTCCCCCGGCGTGCAGATCCCCGAAGGTGGCACGTTGATCGTCGGCAGCGACGGCTCGCTCGGCGCGGAGGTCACCACCGAGAGCGGCGTGGAGACCGTGTCCCTCGGGACGCTCGAGGTCGCCGTGTTCGCCAACCCCGAGGCCCTCTCCGCCGCGGGCGGGAACCTCTACCGCGCCACCGACGGCGCCGGCGAGGCTACGCGAACGAGCCCGCAACAGGACGGCGCGGGAAGCGTGCTACAGTACGCAACCGAGGGGTCCAACGTGGACGTGGCGGAGGAGCTCATCTCGATGATCACGGCCCAGCGCGGGTACGAGCTCTCCTCCAAGGTCATCCAGGCCGCGGACGAGATGCTCCAGACCGCTGCTTCGCTGCGGAGGTAGTCATGCTCTCCCTCCTCTGCCTGCTCTCCCTCTCGGCCCTCGCCTCGGCCGCCGGCACCGCGGACCCGATCCGCGCGGCCGTCGCCGCCCAGCTCGGCGTGGACGAGGCGGACGTCGAGGTCCGCAGCGTCGGCACCGTGGCCGGGCTCCCCGACGGCGACACCTGCGCCGTTCAGCTCCCGCGCGTCGGCGCCGTCACGGGGCTGGTCCCCGTCACGCTCCACTGCGGCGCGGGCCGCTGGCAGACCCACGCCTACGTCGAGGTGTGGCGCTCGGTGCCCGTCGCCGTCGCGGACACGCGGGCCGGCGAGCGCGTGGAGGTCCGCACCGAGCGCGTCTCCAGCTACCGCCTGCACGGAGAGGAGCCCGTCGCCGATGTCGGCGCGTGGACCGCGCGCGTGGACCTCGAGGCCGGCGCCCCGCTCACCACCACCCGCGTCCGCCCGGCGCCCGACCTCGAGCGCGGCAGCCCCGTGCGCCTCGTCGCCGGCGGCAACGGCCTCCGCATCACCGCGGACGGCGAGCTGCTCCAGGAGGGCTGGCACGGCCGCCCCGTAAGCGTCCTGAACCTCTCCACCCGCACCGTGCTCGAAGGCGTCTACGCCGGCGACAGCGTCGTCACGTTGGGGACCCCATGACGCTCCTCCTCCTGCTCGGCTGCGCCGCCTACCTCGCGACCGGATCGATCGCGCCCGCGCCGACGACCGCTCCGGTCAAGACCGTCTCCCCCATCGCCACGCCGACGACACCCGGCTCGCTCTGGAGCGAGGCCGAGGCCCGCGCCCTCATCGGCATGGACGGCAACGCGCGCCGCGTCGGCGACCTGATCACGGTGCGCGTGGCGGACACCTCCTCCACCTCCCTCGGCGCGGACACGACCACGTCCCGCGACTCCGAGTCGACGTACGGTATCGGCGCCCTCCTCGGCCTCGAGACCAGCATGACCGCCGCGAACCCCAACATGGGCGGGAAGATCGAGATCTCGGGCAGCCAGGGCACCGAGATGGCCGGCACGGGGCGCACCACGCGCGAGGGCACCCTCGCCGCGACGCTGACGTGCCAGGTGGTGGAGGTGCTCTCCAACGGGAACCTCCGCATCCGTGGCACCAAAGAGATCCGTGTCAACCGCGAGACCCAATTCCTGACGCTCGAGGGCATCCTGCGCCCCCGCGACATCCTCGTCGACAACACCGTGCAGTCCGAGCTCCTCGCGGAGGCGCGCATCGAGTTCACCGGCGCCGGCGTGCTCGCCGACAAGCAGGGCCCCGGCTGGGCGACCCGCCTCGCCGACACCGTCTGGCCATTCTGACGCGCACTCGCGCCACCCGAGGCCTCTCATGGATGTGACACCGATCATCGCGCTCGCCCTCGCCCTCGGGTGCATTCTCGGCGGGAACGCGATGGAGGGCGGGCACCTGTCCGCGCTGATCCAGCCGACCGCGGCGATGATCGTGCTCGGCGGGACGCTCGCCGCGACCTGGCTCTCGGCCACCCCCGCCGAGGTGAAGAAGCTGTTCAAGCTCTCCAAGCGCGTCATCTTCCCTGGCCTGGCGCTGCGCGCCCTCATCGTCGAGGACCTCCTCAAGGTGTCCGGCGTCGTGCGCCGCGACGGGATGTTGGCAGTCGAGCCGCTGCTCGCGGAGCTGCGCGACCCCACGCTGCGGCGCGGCCTGCAGCTCCTCGTGGACGGGAACGCCGCGGAGGACGTTCAGGCGCTGCTGGAGCTCGAGGCCGACATGGAGGAGCACCACAGCAAGTCCGCCGCCAAGATCCTCGACTCCGCGGGCGGCTTCGCGCCGACGGTCGGCATCCTCGGCGCCGTCATGGGGCTCATCCACGTCATGTCCAACCTCAACGACCCGACCAAGCTCGGCTCCGGTATCGCCGTGGCGTTCGTCGCCACGCTCTACGGCGTCGGGTTCGCCAACCTCGTGTTCCTCCCGGTCGGCGCGCGCATCCGCAAGATCGTGGAGGCCGAGGCCGAGGATCGCGCGATGGTGCTCGCCGGCCTCATCGCGGTGGTGGCCGGCGCCAACGGCCGCCAGATCAGCGAGCGTCTCGGGCCCTACACCGGCCACGGGGGCGGGCACGCCGAGCCCGGGGCGGGCGGCGGCGGAGCCAAGGAGGCCGCATGAGCAAGAAGAACAAACATGCCGAAGAGCACGAAAATCACGAACGGTGGCTGGTCTCCTTCGCCGACTTCATGACGCTCCTGTTCGCGCTCTTCACCGTGCTGTACGTCATGGCCAACTCCAACGCCAAGCAGCTGGAGGACGTGATGCGCGGCATGAACGCCGCGTTCGAGGGCGGCATGCCGGGCATCGTCAACGACTCGTTCAGCCCGGACAAGAGCGCGAACCTCTCCGAGATGGCGACCAACCCCCTCTCGCTGGAAGTGGCGCCGTCGATCATACATTCGATCAAGCACGGGCTCGTCGGGTCCCTCTCCGACAACGTCGTTCAGCTCGGATTCATGGACAACTCGCTCATCCTCACCCTCCCCGAGAAGCTGCTCTTCGCGCCCGGCAGCGCCGAGCTGCACCCGGCGGCGTTCGCGAACCTGACCAAGATCGCGGAGGCCGTGAGCGGCACGCCCGCTCTCGTCGAGGTGATCGGCCACGCGGACGGCGCGCCGATGCCCCCCGGCAGCAAGTGGGTGGACAACTGGGAGCTCGCCAGCGCCCGTGCGCTCACGACGACCCGCTACCTCCAACGCCAGGGCGTGGCCGAGGTTGCGCTCTCCGCGACCGCGAAGCTCTCGCCCGACGTGGCGCCCGAGGCCCGGGCGGTGACCATCCGGGTGCGGGTCGACGTGCCCGGCTCGGCGGCGGAGGTCGGCGAGAAGCTGCTCCCGGGCTGAGCGCGGCCTCGATAAAACCTCTCAACTCCGGAGGGGAGCGACCGATGCGAGGCCATGCAGCTCCTCGCCCTCCTGCTCGCCCTGTCCGCCCCGGCCGAAGCCGCGCGGGTGAAGGACGTGGCGGCCCTGTACGGAGTGCGTGACAACGCGCTCGTCGGCTACGGCCTCGTGGTCGGCCTCGCGCGCACCGGCGACTCCGGCCAGAACGCTGCCGCCGTGCGGGCGCTCGCCAGCCGCCTCAAGGGCCTCGGCATGACGATGTCGGAGGACGATATCAAGGCTCGCAACGTGGCGATCGTGATGGTCACCGCCAAGCTACCCGCGGGTACGCGCCCCGGGAGCCCGCTCGACGTGCAGGTCTCGAGCGTCGGTGACGCGCGCTCGCTCGAGGGCGGCGTGCTCCTGATGACGCCGCTCTACGCCGCGAACGGCATGGCGGTGGCGAGCTCGCAGGGCGCCATCCTCGTCGGCGGCTTCTCCGCGGGCGGCGGCGGCGCGTCCACCACCAAGAACCACCTCACCGTGGGCCTCATCCCCCGCGGCGCGGCGGTCGAGGTCGAGATCCCGAACGCGCTCGACGTGCGCGGCGCCGTGAGCTTCGATTGGGTGCTCGCCACCCCCGACTTCACCAACTCTACGCGCCTCGCCCTCGCGATGAACACGACGCTGGGCGGCGAGTACGCACAGGCGATCGACGGCGGCACGGTGCGCGTCTCCGTCCCCGACGTCTTCCTCGGCAAACAGGCCCAGCTCATCGCCACGCTCGAGGCCGTCGACGTGAAGATCGACCAGGTCGCCAAGGTCGTCGTGAACGAGCGCACCGGCACCGTGGTCATGGGCGCGGACGTGACGGTGCGCCCCGTCGCGATCGCGCACGGCGGCCTCACCATCCAGGTCGACCACGACCCCGTCCTCTCCCAGCCCGGCGCGCTCTCCGGCGGCCGCACCGTCGTCGCCGACAAGACCACGGTGAAGGTGGACGAGAAGCAGGGCCGCCTCGAGCTCATCGAGGGCGTGACCGTCGGCGAGGTCGTGGGCGCGCTGAACAAGATGGGCGTCTCCCCCCGCGATCTCATCGTCATCCTCCAGGCCATGCACGCGGCCGGCGGCCTCCAGGCCGAGATCGAGACGATGTGATGCGGGTCTCCGGCGCCACCCCCTCGCCCGCTCCCCAAGCGACGCTCCCGAACGACCCCGCCAAGGCGGCCAAGGCCTTCGAGGGCTGGTTCATCGGCTTCCTCGCCGAACAGATGCAGGACTCGATCGGTGGGGGGCCGCTCTCCGGGGGCGCCGCCGACGTGTTCTCCGACTACTTCACCCAGGAGATCGGGCGCCGCGCGTCGGAGGGCCGCGGCATCGGGCTCGCGGATCAGGTCCGCGAGGCGCTCGAGCGGAGCGCGGCGCGCGACAGCAGCGCCTTCGCCGGGCAGGGCGTCGACCTCGGCAACCACGGGCTCCACCACGTTGCGCCCGAGGGCCACCGCGTCACCAGCGGCTTCGGCCTGCGCACGGACCCCATCGAGGGCGGCACGCGCCGGCACGACGGCATCGACCTCGCCGCGCGGACCGGCACCCCCATCATGGCCGCGCGCGACGGCGTCGTTCGCTTCGCCGGGAAGCGCGGCGGGTACGGAAACGTCGTGGTGCTCGATCACGGAGACGGCGTGGAGACCCGCTACGCGCACTGTGACACCCTCGGCGTGAAGGCCGGCCAGGTGGTGCGCGCGGGCGAGAGCCTCGCGACCGTCGGGTCCACGGGGAGGTCGACCGGGCCCCACCTGCACTTCGAGCTGCGGTCGGACGGCCACGCCGTCGACCCGCAACAGGACGTCACGAAAGTTCTGGGTCGGATCGGACAACCCGAGAGCTATGGTATTCGGGCTGGTACTTCCTCAACCGAGCGTCAACCATGAAAATCTCTCCCCCCCGCGCCGCCGATGCCGTCGCGCGTCTCGAGCGCATCTCTCTACCCAAGGCCACGGCGAACGTCGCGGCGGACATCGCGGCGGGCTCCGCGGGTACGCTCTCCGCCGTCGGCTCGGTGGCGTCCGATCTGCGGGCCAAGGCCGCGGAGCACGGAACCCAGGGCGACATCCGCCCTGACTTCGTGGCCGAAATGAAGGCCGAGATCGAGGCGGGCCGCCTCGGCTCTCCCGCCGACGTGGAGCGCGCCATCGACGCCCTCCTCCAGGAGCTGTAATGTCCCGCGAGCGCTTCGATCATTGGCTCCTCGCGGCAGAGGGGCAGCTCGACGCCGCCCGGCGCGTGGACCCCGAGGCGCTCGTCAAGACGACAGCGGCGCGCCGCGCCATCCAGGAAGAGCTCTCGCGCACCCCCCTCGCCGCGCTCGACGTAGACACCCGCACGCACGCCGCCGGCGTCGCCCGCAAGATCCGCGCGCTCGACCTCCGCATCCACGCGTGCGGCGCCACCGTCCTCGCCGCCCTCGATCGCGTCCTCCCGGACGCCGGACCCCGAACCTACGGCCGCCGCGGCCAGATGAGGGGGATCTAGATGGGCCTCCTCGACACCATCCAGGTCGGCCGCCGCGGCCTCGCCGCCGCCTCCGCCGGCATCGACGTCACCGCGCAGAACATCGCGAACGTCGGCACCACCGGGTACTCCAGACGCAAGCTGGTGCAGACCACCACGGACCCGATCCAGCGCCGCGGGCTCTGGATGGGCACAGGGGTGCAGGCCGCCAGCGTCTCGCGCGCGACCGACCGGCTCCTCGGCGTTCGGCTCGTCGCCAGCGCGGGCGTCGCGGCCCAGGCCAGCTCCCTCCACGAGACGCTCGCGATCGCGGAGGGGCAGCTCGGCGACACCGGCAGCACCACGCTCTCCGACGCGAACGACGCCTTCTGGGACAGCATGTCCCAGCTCACGACGAACCCCTCCGACCTCACCGCGCGCCGGACGACCATCCAGGCCGCCGGCGACCTCGCCTCCACGATCTCCCGCATCGCCACCGGGCTCTCCGCCACGATGACGAGCGTGGAGGACGGCCTCACCACGCGGCTCGAGCTCGCCAACGCCAAGATCGCGGAGATCGGCTCGCTCAACAAGGCCATCGGCCGCTCCAGCGACGAGACCGGCCCCGCCGACCTCCTCGACCGCCGCGACCAGCTCGTGCGCGAGCTCGGCGAGACCGTCGGCGCCACCGTGGACCTCCAGGCGGACGGCCAGGCCACCGTGTTCATCGGCGGGCACGCCGTCGTGAACGGTGCGGCCGCGCGCCCCCTCACCCTCGGCACCGCGGCGGACGGCTCCCCGGAGATCAGCGTCGGTTCGATGCACGTCACCAACGATGTGGGCGGCGAGCTCGGCGGCGTCCTCACGGCGCACGCGACCATCTCCGGGTGGATCGACGAGCTGGACCAGTTCACGACCACCTTCGCCACCACGCTCAACGCCGCGCATGCCGCCGGCTTCGACGCCACGGGCGCCGCCGGCGGGGATCTGTTCAGCTTCGACCCCACCTCTCCCGGGGCGTCCATCACCGTCTCCACCGCCCTGGAGGACCCAAGCCTGCTCGCGGTCGCCGGTGCGGCCACGGCGGCCCCCGGTGACGGCGACAACCTCGCCTCGATGCTGACCCTCGAGTCCTCCGCGATCTTCTCGAGCTCGACCCGCACGGCGGGTCAGGCGCTCAGCGACTTCAGCAGCGGCGTCGGCAGCGACGTCTCCGCGGCCGGCGGCGACGCCGACGTGCTCGATGCGCAGCTCAGCGACGCGGAGACCCAGCGCAACGCGCTCGCCTCCGTCGACACCGACGAAGAGGCCATCCGCCTCGTCGAGTACCAGACCGCCTACAAGGCCGCAGCCCGCGTCCTCTCCGTGGGAGACGAGATGTTGCGCACCCTCCTCCAGACGGTCGGCGGATGATCCGCGCCACCCGAACCGGGTTCCTCGAGCTCTCCCTCAACCGGGTCGCGTCGCAGAAGCTGGATCTGTCGAAGGTCCAAAACCAGGCCGTCACCGGGCTCGCGTTCCAGCGCGCGTCCGAGGCGCCGGTGGCGATGGCGGTGGCCCAGGGCCTCAACTCCGTGGCGCTCGACCAGGACGTGTACGTGGCGAACGCGGCCTCCGCGGTCGGCCCCCTCACGACCGCCGACGAGGCGTTGGCGCGCGTGAGCGACCTGATGGTGCGCGCGCGCGAGCTGTCCGTCGCGATGGCGGGTGACACCGCCACCGCGGACATGCGCACCATCGCCGCCGTGGAAGTGCGCGCGCTCGGGGAGGAGCTCCTCGGCCTGGCCAACACCAGGTACGGCGACCGCTACCTGTTCTCCGGCACGACCTGGAACACAGAGCCTTTCGCGGCCGACGGCACCTATTCGGGCAGCACCGACGAGCCGGAGGCCCGCGTGGCGGAGAGCCGCTACGTCCGCACCGCCTTCGACGGGTCCCAGGTGTTCAACGGAGCCGCCGACGTCTTTGCGTCGATCGACGATCTCGCCACCGCGCTCGAAACGAACGACGCGACGGGCATCGGCACCGCGCTCACCGACGTCGACAGCGCTTCCCGCGCAATCGTGAACGTACGCGGGGAGATTGGTCTGGAGACCCTCGCCGCCGAGGACGCGGGCGAGCTCGCGGAGTCCCTCAGCGTCGTATACAACGAGCGTCTGTCCGTACTCGTGACGGCGGACCCCGTCGAAACCTACACGCGCATGAACGAACTGCAATCGGCGTACGAGGCCACTTTGCAAGTGATTGCTTCGGCGTCCAGCAAGTCGCTGCTCGATTATCTGTAACTTTCGACCTAAACCCGAGGCCGGTTTGGCCGAAGAGGGTTCAGGTAGCGCGTCTCCCCCAGACGCGGAACCACTCGAGCAAGACAACAAACGCCCGCTCGACGGGCACTGGAACCCAAGTGGCGATTACCGTAAAGAACAACTCTACCGCGAACAACGCTCTCAAGGACCTCAACCGGACCTCCCGCGCTCTGTCGCGCTCGTTCGAGCGCATCTCCTCCGGCGAGCGCATCACCCGCGCCGCGGACGACGCCGCAGGCCTGGGCGTGGCGGAGAACCTTCGTGCGGCTTCCGCCTCCTCGGTGGTCGCCATGCGCAACACGAACGACGGCATGTCGATCGTGTCCGTCGCGGAAGGCGCCACCTCCGAGGTGAGCAACATCCTGGTCCGTATGCGCGAGCTCGCGGTCCAGGGCGCTTCCGAGACCCTCGATGACGACGAGCGCGCCTACGTCCAGACCGAGTTCGTGTCGCTCACGGCGGAAGTCGATCGTATCGCCAGCGTCACCGAGTTCAACGGCCAGAAGCTCGCGGACGGCACGACCACGAGCATCGGCGTGCAGGTCGGTATCCAGAACACGGCGAACGACCGGATCTCCATCAGCCTCGGCGATCTCACGGCCGCCACGATCGGCGTCGACACCGCCACCATCAGCATGGCCACCGCCGCGGGCGCGCAGACCGCGCTCGACTCGATCGACACCGCGCTCGACACGGTCAACGGCTACCGCGCCGGATACGGCGCCACCGAGAACCGCCTCGGGAACGCCCTGAACAACCTTGAGACCTCCCTGCAGTCCTCGACGGAGGCCGAGAGCCGCATCCGCGACGCGGACTTCGGCAAGGAGACTACCGAGCTGTCGGCCAACCAGATCCTTCAGCAGGCGGGCACGTCTGTTCTCGCCCAGGCCAAGGGGCTCAACCAGGCGGCCCTCTCGCTGCTCCAGTAACCCTCGTATAGAGGGAGATCGCGCCCTGGGGAGACCAGGGGCACCAAGCGCTGGGGGCAACCCCGGCGCTTTCGCGTTTTGGGTCGAGCGCGCCGCCGGCGGCGCGGCGCGGCGGGCCGCCATGCCGGCAACCGGCGGCGCGCTGGAGCGTCCGCGAGGGCTGTGTAGGGGGCAGAAGGCCGTGAATTGCGCCTTCGGTCGCCTCCCCCGGACATTGAGCGCGGAAACCATGCGCGGAGCCTAAAAGAAAAACTAAACTCCCGGAGAGACCGACCGACACTGTGGGGGCACGGGTCGGAGCCCGTGTCACACACCCCCCCGGGAGACACGCACATGGCGATCGACGTAAAGACCAATACTGCGAGCCTCAACTCGCTGACCCAGCTCAACCGCACGACGCGCGCCCTGTCGCGGTCCTTCGAGCGGATCTCCTCCGGCCTGCGCATCGCCCGCGCGGCCGACGACGCCGCCGGCCTCGCGGTCGCGGAGAACCTCCGCGCCTCGCACAAGTCCGCGGCGGTCGCGGCCCGTAACACCAACGACGGCATGAGCATCGTGGCGGTGGCGGAAGGCGCGTCGTCCGAGGTCGGCAACATCCTCGTCCGCATGCGCGAGCTCGCCATCCAGGGCGCTTCCGAGACCCTCGGAACCGACGAGCGCGCGTACATCCAGCAGGAATACGTCTCGCTGTCGGACGAAGTGAACCGCATCTCCGCGGTCACCGAGTTCAACGGTTCCACCCTCGTGGACGGCTCCGGCGGCGGCGGCACCGGCGTCATCGGCGTGCAGGTCGGCATCCAGAACACGGTGAACGACCAGATCGACATCACCCTCGGCGACCTCCGGTCGTCCACCCTCGGCATCGACACCGCGTCGATCGACATGTCCACGGCGACCGGCGCCTCCGCCTCGCTGACCGACATCGACGCCGCCATCGACATCGTGAGCAGCTACCGCGCCGGGTACGGCGCCACCGAGAACCGCCTCACCAACGCCCTCACCAACCTCGAGACCTTCGAGCAGATGACGGTCGAGGCCGAGGCGCGCATCCGCGACGCGGACTTCGGGAAGGAGACGGCGATGCTGTCCCAGAACCAGGTCCTGCAGCAGGCGGGCGTGTCGGTGCTCGGTCAGGCGAAGAACCTGAACCAGTCCGCGCTCACCCTCCTCCAGGGCTGATGGTCGCTCGCCAACGTTCTAGGAGGACTCCATGGGAAATGCAATCGGCGGGATGGCATCCGGGATCGACACCGGCGCCATCGTCGACGCGCTCGTCGCAGCCTCGGCGAGGACCCGGGATGTGATGACCTCCCAGCAGGAGGCGATGTCCAAGCGCGAGACGGCCTACGGGACCCTCGGCGCTCGGTTGACTTCCCTGTCCTCGGCGCTCGCCGCCCTGGACACGCCCACGGAGCTCCGCTCCGTGTCGGGTTCATCGAAGGACGAGAGCGCGCTCGGTGTGACGGTGGGCGGCACGGCGGTGGTCGGCCGCTTCCAGATCAAGGTGAACACGCTCGCGAGCGCGTCGATGTCCGTGTCGACCGGCGTGACCACCCGAGACACGGGTGTGCTCGCGACAGGGACGCTCGGCATCACGGTCGGCACGACGACCACCAACGTGACAGTCGACAGCACGACCGACTCGCTGGACGACCTCGCCGCGGCGATAAACGACCAGGTGGCCGGCGTCACGGCCTACGTGATGGAGACGGGCGACGCAACGTCCCCCTATCGCCTCGTGGTCGCGGGGCAGGACACGGGGGAGGCCAACGCGGTGTCGCTCGACACCTCGGGCCTCGACAGCATGACCGGGGAGCTCCCCACGTTCACCGAGGTGACCGCCGCGTCAGACGCCGAGATCGAGGTGAACGGCGTGCTCGTCACGGACGACGACAACGACATCGAAGGCGCCATCCTGGGCGTGACGTTCCACGCGAACGAGGTGACGACGAGCACCGTCGAGGTGAACGTCGCGCGCGACGACGACTCGATGGTCACGAAGCTGAACTCCGTCGTGACCGCCTGGAACGCGGTCATGAGCCATGTGCGCGCGCAGTCCACATGGAACCCCGACGAGGACATCAAGGGCGCCTTCATCGGGGAGAGCGTCCCGAAGAACGTGCTCACCTCGCTCCAGGGGAAGCTCTCGGCCAGCTTCGGCTCGGGGACCCTCACGTCGCTGGGCGCCCTCGGCATCAAGACCACGCAGGACGGCGACCTCGAGCTCGACGAGGACGTGCTCCGCGGCGCGCTCGATGACAACTTCGACGACGTGGTCGGGGTCATGACCGGCGACACGGGCGCCTTCAAGGTGCTAACTGCCGCGATCGACGGCTTCGTCGACGAGGAGTCGGGCTCGATCACCGGGCGCAAGGACTCCCTGGCGGAGCAGATCACGGTCATGGAGGAGCGGATCACCGCCTTCAACGATCGCCTCGAAGCCTACAAGAAGCGCCTCGAGAAACAATTCACGGCGATGGAGATCGCGATGTCGCGGTTCCAGTCGACCCAGTCCGCGCTCACCGCTCTGTTCTCCACGAACGAGGACTCCTGACATGCGCGCCATCGCCTCCTACAAGCGCACCGCAATCGAGAGCGCTCCCAACGAAGAGCTCGTGGTGCTGCTCTGCGAAGCCGCAGTGATGCGCGCCGACAGGGCCGACGCGGCCATGGAGCGCAACGACCGTGGAGCGTGGCTCGGCGAGATCCACGTCGCCCGCGCGATCTACCTCGAGCTGCTCCAGGCGCTCGATCCGACCGCGGCGCCGAACGCCATCAACGCAATGCGCGACACCTACCGTTGGCTCCTTCACCACCTCACCGAGGCCGGGCGCACCGGCGACCGGGAGCGGATGGGCGAGGTTCGTCGCGTCGCGACGACGGTACACGACACCTGGAGCCGCGCAGTGAGCATCCACCGCGAAGGTGCGGAGTCCACCCCGCTCGCCGAGGACATCTCCGACGAGCCGGTCGGGTGGGCCTCGTGAGCGCCGTCCTCCCGAACGCGAACCTCGAGAGCCTGCTCGCGCGCCTCCACGGCCTGGCGTTCCGGCTCGATCGCGGGGAGTGCCCTCCCGGCGAGGAGATGGAGCGCCTCGCCGCCGAGGCCAGCGCCCTGGGGCCCGACCTGTCGTACGCCGAACGCGCGCGCCTCTCCGACGCCGTCGCGCGCGTCGGAGAGGCGCTCGCGGCCAGCAGCGCCCGCATCCGCGAGCGCCTCACCGCCACGAACATCGGCCGCCGGGCCTCGCGCGCCTACGCGGGCGCTGCACCGTGACCGCCGCGGCGCACATGGAGGTGAGCGTGGGGCTGCACGCGGTGGCCGAGGCCATCGGCGACGAGACGCTCACGCGTGCGTACGGCAGCGGCTCCCTGGGCGGAGAGCTCGAGGCGCGCGTGCGTGTCCTCCCCTTCCTCGAAGCAGGCGTCTCCGCGGGCTACCGACGCCTCGGCGGAGAGACCCTCGCCGACGGCGTCACCAGCGGCGAAGGCAGCTGGCTCTGGTACGCTCCCCTCGCCGTGACCATCGGCCCGCGTGTCAGCTTCGGCGCCTTCACCGCCGCGGCTTCGCTCGGCCCCACCGCCATCGTGTGGGCGGAGAAGCCCGGCACCGATCCGACCGCCGGCTACGAGGGCGGCAAGTGGGGCGTCCTCGGGCAGGCCGAGGCCCGCCTCGACCCCCGCGTCTTCACCCGCGTGATGCACGACCGCGGCCCCGCCGACTTCTTCCTGGTCGCCCGCGCTGGCGGCCGCGCCACGCTCCGCACCGTCTCCTCCTGCGAGGTCGAGGCCCCGTGCGGCCTGAACTTCGGCGCCCTCCGCCTCTCCCTCGGCGCGACCATGGTGCTCCCATGATGCTCCTCCCCCTCTCCGCATGGGCCGCGCCCCTCTACCTCTCCGGCCCACCGGACGCGACGGTCGAGGTCCTCCCGCTCGTCGAGCGCGGGCGCGTCGAGTTGCTCGTGCACGGCGCCGGCGACCTCCGGGGCCTCTTCCACGACGCCCCGTGGGACGGCGTCCGCGCCGGCCGCGTCACCGACCTCGGCGGCCACCACGTCGTGACCGCGTGGATGAGGAAGTCCGACACGACCCTCGTCGTCTCGCGCGTCGAAGACGGCTGGATCGCGACGCCCGTGCCCATCTCCCGCGTCGTCCCGGGCCCCGACCTCCACTGCACCGACTCCCCTTCGACGGCGCTCTTCCCGCTCCACGGCGCCGACCAGCTCCTGGCCCTCGAGGACATCTCGCTCGACCTGCCGCGCTGGGGCACCGCCGAGCCGATGACGCCGAGCTGGGAGCGCATCGCGACGCTGCGCGCCAACCTCTTCGGCGCCGATCGCCCGAGCGCCAATGGCCTCTACGAGATGGGGGCCCTCCACCGCGACCTCGGTCACCTCCGCGAGGCCGCGTTCTACTTCGGCCGCGCCGCCGCGCTCGGCGCCCCCACCGGCGTCGCGAGCCTGCAGCGCGCTGAGGCCCTCCTCGCCCTCGGCGACTTCGACGGCGCCGAGCTCGCCGCGGAGGAGGCCGGCAAGGGCGGCGCCTCCCAGCGCAACGTGCTCGTCGTCCTCGCCACGGTCGCGCTGGGCCGCCTCCAGGACGACCGCCCTCCCCAAGGGCCCCCTCCCCCGGTGCGCGTCGACCTCGCCCGCGCGTTGTCCCCCCATGAAGGGCCGCTCGCCTCGCTCCTCGCCGGCGCCACGCTGCTGCGCGCCGACTGCTGGACCGAAGCCATCGTGCCGCTCACCCGGGCCGCAGCCGCGGACGGTCCGCTCGCCCCCTACTCGCGCCTCCTCCTCGCGGACGCCCAGCTCCTCGCCGGAAACTTCGACGGCGCCGAGGAGGCGCTCGGCCGCCTCCCCGAGACGCTCCCCGACCGCGTCCGTCGCCTCTCCCGCTCGCGGCTCCAGCTCGTGTCCGTGCTGCGCCAGTCACCTGACGCCTGGCCCGCCCTCGTGCCGACCCTCGAGCGCATGGGCAACGCCCGCCGCGCGGACGGCACCGGCGCCGACCACGCGGCGAGCGACGAGGCCCTCGAGGCCCTCTACCTGCTGGGCCAGATCGGCACGCAGCTCGGCGACGACGACATCGCCATCCACTCTTTCGGTCTGCTCGTGGACCGCCGCCGCCGTCTCCTCGACGGCGACCCCGGCAGCCGCCTCGTCGCCGCATGGGCGCGCCGTACCGGCGGCCTGCTCGACGCGAAGCGCCCGGTGGAGGCCCTCGCCGCCCATGTGGCCGCGTGGCGCCCCGGCCTCGAACATCACCTCCTCGATCCTGCGCCCCTCGTCGAGATAGCGTCCTTGTGGCGCAACTCCGCTCTCGACGAGGAGGCGCTCGCTACGCTCGGAACCGTGGCCACGATCGAGGGCCGTCAGAGGCTCGACGATCGCGAGACCGTCTTCGCCATCGCCGACACCTACCGGCGCACGGCCCGCACCTCCGAGGCGCTCGAAGCCCTCGCCTTCCTCGCCACCCGCCCCCGCACCCCCGAGTTCGACGGTCGCATCGCCCTCCTCCGCGGCCGCACGCTCCTCGACGGCGGCGACCCCACGGCCGCCCGCGTCGCGTGGACCGCCATCGCCGGCCCGCCCGCCGCCAAGGCGGAGGCCGGCCTCCGCGTCGCGCTCTCGAACGCCGAGTCCGGCGCCTGCGCGGGGGTCGACCTGCTGACCGCCGCCTCCACCGCCCCGCTCCCGGAGGACCTCTCTCCCGGCCGCCTGGACGCCGCGCGCACCGCCTGCCTCGTGCAGCTCGGGCGCTTCGACGAGGCCCGCGCCGCCGCCGCAGTCGCCGCCACGACCCTGATCGATCCGGCCTCGATCGCCTGGGCGCGCTCGGTCGCCGCCACCCCGGACGCCGGCGCCTGGCGCCGCCTCGCCGACGAGGACACCGCGGACGCCGTCCTGCGCGCCCGCCTCGGTCAGCCCGCACCGGCCCGGGCCACCGCCACCGCCACGCCCGCGCCCACCGCCGCACCCGCCGCCGGAGGAACCTGACATGTCCGACTTCCGCCTCACCGGGGGCCTCTCCGACGGCCTCCAGCGCGTGCTCGACATGCGCCGGGAGCAGCACACGCTCACCGCCGCCAACCTCGCGAACGCGAACACTCCGGGCTACCTCGCCCGCGAGATTCCCTTCGACGAGCTCCTCGGCGACACGATGGCCGCAGCCGAGCGGGGCGAGGCCGGGCCCGCCCCCGAGGCCCGCTGGATGGACGCGCCGTCAGGGCGCCTCGACGGCAACTCCGTCGACGCGGAGCGGGAGGCCGTGAAGATGACGGTGAACTCGGTGATGTACAACGCCCTGTCCCAGGGCTTGTCGCGCCACCTCAGCATGCTACGGTACGCCGCGAGCGACGGGAAGTCCTGATGGCCGATCTCATCGATACCTTCAACGTCGCCGCGTCGGGACTCACCGCCGAACGCGCCCGTCTCCAGACGATCGCTGCCAACATGGCGAACGCTCGAACGACGCGCACCGCCGAGGGCGGCCCCTATCAGCGCAAGGTGCCGGTCTTCGAGTCGAAGACGCTCGACCCGTTCGGCTCCGAGCTCGACCGCGCCGCCTCCTCCGTCGTCGTGACGGACGTGCGCAGCGACGGCCGCCCGCCGGTGCGCGTGTACGACCCCGGCCACCCCGACGCCGACCCGGAGGGCTACGTGTCCTACCCGGACATCAACGTGATGCAGGAGATGGTGGATCTGATGTCCACAACCCGCGCGTACGAGGCCAACACCTCCGTGGTCGAGGCCACACGCGACATGGCGCTTCGCGCGCTCGAGATCGGGAGATAGCCATGATGCGCATCGTCGGCGGCGGGCTCGAGAACATCACCGGGGGCGAAGGCCTCGGCGGCATCGGCGGCGCGGGCCCCGTACGCGGCATCGCCGGGAGCGGCGGCGAGGGCGGCGGCTTCGCCGAGGCGCTCCAGACGGCGGTGCGCTCCGTAGAGGGATCCCAGGCCAAGGCGGACGACGGCCTGCGGGCGCTCGCGTCCGGCCAGGGGACGGACCTGCACGGCACCATGATCGCCCTGGAGGAGGCCAACATCTCACTCCGGACGATGGGTAGCGTGCGCGACAAGCTCGTGGACGGCTGGCAGACGGTCTGGAACATGCAGATCTGACCGCGGCGGCCCCGCGCGCGTCGTTCGCGCGTCGCCTATACTCTGCTCCTTCCCCAGGTTCTCCGTGCGCGCTTCCCTCGCCCTGCTCTCCCTCCTCGCGGCCTGCGCCTTCTCCAAGTCCTCGGATGACGACGACACCCTCGCGTGCGGAGAGGGCACGCATGAGGAGGATGGCACCTGCGTCGTCGACGACGCCGCGGACACCGACACCGATTCGGACACCGATTCGGACACCGATTCGGACACCGATACCGACACGGACACCGACTCCGACACGGATTCGGACACCGACACCGACCCCACCTTCTGCGATGCCTCGCTCCCCTCACCCAGCTCCGGGCCGGACTGCGTCAGCGAGGCGATCACGTGCGGCGACACGCTGGAGGGCACGACCGAGGGCGGCACCGACGTGATCAACGGCGACGCGCTGCTCTCCTGGTATTGCGACCCCTTCCCCACCGACTACGCGGGCACGGAGCGCGTCTACGAGATGTTCTTCACCGAGCGCACGCGGGTCACGGCCACGCTCGACGCCCCGTGCGAAGACGTCGACCTCTTCATCGTGGACTGGGACGAGGACTACTGCCCCACCGAGGCCAACAGCGTGATCGAATGCGAGGCCGGCACGGACAGCGGAGACGACACGGTCGTGATCGACGCCTTCCCGGACGACCGCTTCCTGGTCATCGTCGACACGCCGGATGAGGCCGCGACCAACTTCCGCCTGAGCCTCGCGTGCGAGAACTGACCGTCTGAGCCCCCGCCGAGCGGCGAGCCCGCGTGAATTCGCGGGCCCCGAAAAAATCCGCTCAACTTCCCCGCCCCGCGACCGACACCGGACTAACCCCCGGGTTTCGTGGCGGACCTGCTCGACCAACTTCGCACCTTCTACAGCGGCCTCGACGCGACCCGTCGACGCGTGTTGTGGGGAGCCAGTGCGCTCTCGCTCGCCGCGATCGCCGGGGTGGGCTTCTGGGCGAGCGCCCCGTCCTACGTCGTGCTCACGCGCGCCGGGGACGCCGACGAGGCCGCCGCGGTGACGCAGGCGCTCTCCGCGGCGGGTGTGCCCTTCACCGTGGACAGCGACGGCCGCACCGTGCGCGTGCCCTCCCTCCAGGAGGTCGACGCACGCCGCGCCGCCTCCGGAGACGACGGCATCGTCGGCCTCGAGGGGCTCGAGAAGATCGACCCCTGGGTCACGCCCTTCCAGGAGCAGCTGCACCGCCAGCGCATGATCCAGGGCGAGCTCGTGCGCACGATCGACGGCATCGCCGGCGTCCAGTCGAGCACGGTGCACCTCGATCTGCCCGAGCCCTCCGCGTTCCTGCGCGACGTAGCGAGGGCGGGGGCGGCGGTGACGATCCGCCCCGACCCCGGCACCGAGATCGACTCCCGCACCGCGCGCAGCATCGCCCAGCTCGTGTCGCACGCGGTCTCCGGGATGGAGACCGAGGACGTGACGGTGGTGGACGCGAGCTCCGGCCGCACCCTCTGGGGCGGCGGAAGCAGCGGAGACGCCGGGATGGACGGTGATCTCTCCGCGAAGGCCGCGGCGCGGGAGGCCTCGTTGGCGTCCGGGGTCCGCACGGCCCTCGCCCAGCTCCTCGGCCGCGCCGACGCCGCCGCGGTCACGGTGCGCGTCGAGCTCGAGACGGCCGCGGTGCAGACGACGGTGAACGCCGTGGATCCGCTCTCGTCGGCGACACAGACCGAGCGCGTCGAGACGGAGAACGACACCCGCGGTCTGAGCAACGGCGGCGTGCCCGGCACCGACAGCAACGTACCGGAGCGCGCGTCCAGCAGCAGCACCGGCGGCACGCACACCCGCGAGTCCACGCAGACGACCTACCAGTTCACGACGACGACGACGACGACGACCCCCGCCGGGGACATCCGTCGCCTCTCCGCGTCCGTCATCATCGACAGCGCCGCCTTCGCCAAGGCGGTGGCCGTCAGCGGCGCGGACGGGAAGCCCGGCGACGAGGCCGTGCTGCGCGCCCAGATCGAGAGCGCCGTACGCGCCGCCCTCGGCTCGAACGCCAAACGCACTGACGAGGTGGTCGTGACCTTCCTCCCCTTCGTGACCGAGGCCGAGGCCGCGGCCACGAGCGCTATCGTCGCCCCCGTCGTCGCGGAGCCCCCGTACGCCCTGATCGCCGTCGGGATCGCCGCCCTGGTGGTCGTCCTCGCGCTGGTCGGCCGCACGCTCCTCAAGGGCAAGGCCACCGCGGAGCCCATGGCCGCCCCGCTGCCGGGCGCCGCCGCTGACGCCGAAGAGCCGCCCGCCCCGATCGACCTGGCCGCGCGCCTCCGCTCCCATCTCAACCGCCTCGAATCCCACACGCCCCGCGAAGTGAGCGACCTCGTCCGGCTGGAGTCTTCGAACTCCGCCGAGGTCGTACGTCGCTGGCTGCACAGCTCGTAGGAGATCAGGATGCCCGCCGCTCTCCGCGCCGTACCGAACGCGCCGTCCCTCACCGGCCCCCAGAAGGCCGCAGTCCTCATCATGTACCTCGACCGCGAGGCCGCCCGCGCGCTCCTCAAGTGCATGACGGACGCGGAGGTGGCGCTGGTCGGCGAGGCGATCGCCATCATGGGCGACGCCGACGAGGGGACCGTGGAGGAGGTGGTCTCCGACTTCGTCGCCGCGCTCAAGCAGGTGGCCGTACTCCCGACGAGCGGCGCCGAATTCGTAAGGAACATCCTACCGACACTGGTAGACGATGACCGCCGCGCCCGGGTCACCTCGGCGCTGCGCCGCGGCACGACGAACGACTTCGAGGCGTTCGTCACCGCGCGGCCCGCCCGCTCCATCGCGAGCGTGCTGTCCGAGGAGCACCCGCAGATCCGCGCCGTCGCCCTGCTCCGCATGGGGCCCGAGAACGCCGCCCGCGTGCTCGCATGCTTCCCGCCCGAGGAGGAGGCCGCTCTCGTCGTCCGCATGGTGCGCGCGGAGTCGGTGTCCGCCGAGCTCGCCGACGACGTGGAGGCGACGCTGCGCCGCGTGCTCGCGACCGGCGAGGATCAGCTCGCGCTCGGCGGGGTCGAGAAGACCGCCCGCATCCTCGGGCGCATGAGCCGCGAACACAACACCGACGTGCTCGGCGAGGTGCGCGCGGTGGAGGAGTCCCTCGCGGACGACCTCGAGCGCCGCATGGTCACCTTCGAGGACCTCTCCCGCCTCGACCCCCGCGGCCTGCAGACCCTCCTCCGCGCCGTGGACCGCGCCGACCTCGTCGCGGCCCTCAAGGGCGCGACCCCGGCGATGCGCGCGCAGGTTGTCGGCGCGCTCTCCAGCCGCGCGGGCGCGGACCTCCTCGAGGAGATCGAGATGGGCGCCGGCATCCGCCGCACGGCGATGCGCGAGGCGCAGGATCGCGTCGTCGCCGTGGCGCGCCGCCTCGCCGACGAAGGCACCCTCGACCTCGAACAGGAGAGGTAGCGCTTGACCCCCTCCTCCTTCGTCTCGCTCCTCGCCGACCGATCGCGCCCGAGCGAACCCGTCTCGGACGCCCCGTTCCGCCAGGGCCTCGGCCCCTCGCACGCCGACCCCGACGGCCGTGCGGGCAGCCAGGGACCGCCCCCCGCAGAGCTGACGGCGCTCGAGGAGCTCCGGTGCGCGAAGGCTGCCGCCGACGCCGCGACCGCGCGGCAGGGGGCGGCGACCGCCCGGCAGGAGGCGGCGACCGCCCGGCTCAACGAGGAGGCGGCGCGCCTGAAGGAGGAGACGGGGCGGGCTGCGGCCGAGGCCACGCGCCTCGGGGCGGAGGCCGATCAACTCGCAGCGTTAGTGGGCGCCCTCGAAGATGCCCGCGCCGACGCCATCGCGGAGGTGCGCGCCCACGCGGCCGCGATCATCCTCGAGGCCGCGTCGCACATCGCCGGAGACGCCCTGCACGCAGACCCCGCCCTGCTCGACGCGCTCGTGAACGAGGGCGCCGACGCGCTCGGCCGCGAGGGCCTCGTCGTGCGGGTCGCCCCGGTGGACGCGGACGCCCTCCGCGCGCGCCTCCCCTCGCTCGCCCTCGTCGAAGACTTCAGCATCGCCGCTGGCTGCGTCTGCGTCGGGCCTGCGGGCCGTATCGACGCGTCCCTCGGCTCGGCGGTGTCCGCGGTGCGCGCCGTGCTCGACCGCTGGCGGGATGGCGCATGACCGCCACCCTCGGGCTCGCCGGCCTCGGCCACGCCATCCGCGAAGCCCCCGTGCGCGTGCGCAGCGGGCGCGTCGTCAAGCTCGTCGGCACCCTCATCGAGGCCGAGCTGCCCGGCGCCCGCATGGGCGAAGTGTGCCACGTAGACGGCGTCGGCCCCGCCGAGACGGTGGGCTTCCGCGAGCACCACGCGCTCCTGATGCCCTTCGGATCGGTGGACGGCGTGCGCTTCGGCGCGAGCGTACGCACCTCCGGCGAGATGCCGGAGGTGCCCGTCGGATGGGCCCTGCGCGGGCGCGTCATCGACGGCTTCGGCCAGCCGATGGACGGGAAGGGCCCCCTCGGTCCCCTCCCCCGCCGGCCCCTCCACGCCCCGCCGCCCGACCCGCTCCTCCGCGGTCTGATCCGCAAGCCGCTCGAGACCGGCGTGCGCCTCCTCGACGGGATGCTCACCTTCGGGCGCGGCCAGCGCGTCGGCCTCATGGCCGGCTCCGGCGTCGGAAAGAGCACGTTGATGGGTATGATCGCCCGTCGATCCAACGCGGACGTGAACGTCATCGCCCTCATCGGCGAGCGCGGTCGGGAGGTGCGCGAGTTCCTCGAGGACGTGCTCGGACCCGAGGGCCTGGCGCGCTCGATCGTCGTGTGCGTCACGTCCGACCGTGCGCCGGTCCTCCAGGTGCGCGGTGCGTTCGTCGCCGCCACGATCGCGGACTGGCTGCGAGACCAGGGCCAGGACGTCATGCTCTTCATGGACAGCGTCACCCGCCTCGCGATGGCGCAGCGCCAGATCGGCCTCGCCGCCGGCGAGCCGCCGACCACCAAAGGCTACACGCCGTCCTGCTTCGCGTTGCTCCCCCGTCTGCTCGAGCGCGCGGGGCCCGGGATCGAGGGTGAGAGCGCGGCTGGGAAGGGTGGAGGCAGCGTCACGGCGCTCTACACCGTGCTCGTGGACGGGGACGACATGCAGGACCCCATCGGCGACGCCGTGCGCGGCATCGTGGACGGGCACATCGTGCTCTCGCGCCGCATCGCCGCCCAGGGGCAGTTCCCCGCGGTCGACGTGCTCCAGAGCATCAGCCGCGTCATGTCGACGGTCGCGCCCCGCGCGCACGTCGAGGTCGCGACCCGCGCCCGTCGCCTGCTCGCGACGTGGGCGGAAAATGAAGAATTGGTACGCCTCGGTGCATATCGGGCCGGTGCGAGCGCAGAAGTAGACGCTGCAATCGCCCGGATCGAGCCGATCCGTGCGTGGATGCGACAGAGCGTCCACGAGCATGTGCCCATCGCCGCGGCGGTCGCAGGGTTGGAGAAGGCACTAGGTTAGGCGCCGATCCTTTCCGAGTGGCCGGTTCTCGCCGCGGAGCGCCGCCCCCGCGGGCCACCGTGACAAAGCGGTGACGCGAACACACGCTCGCC
>CAJBVW010000180.1 GCA_903959175.1 uncultured Pseudomonadota bacterium | reverse complement strand
GCGGGGGCCGCGTACACCGGGGCGGGGGCCGCGTACACCGGGGCGGGGGCCGCGTACACCGGGGCGGGCGCGGGGGCCGCGAACATCGGCGCGGGGGCCGCGTATACCGGGGCGGGCGCGGGCGCGGGAAGCGCGGGCATCCAGGCCTGGGTGGAGGGCATCGCCTGGCCGGTCACGAGCGAGACGAGCGCGCGCGTGGACTCCTCGTGCGAGCGGAGGAACGCGATGTGCGCCTCCGACATCGACCGCGTGAAGCTCTCCTGGACGTCGGCCATCTGGCGCTGGCTGTCCTGGAAGGCGGCGACCCAGGGGTTCGGGCCGTAGGACGGCGTGGGGGCGGCGACCGGAGCGGCCACGGCCACCGGAGCCGGCGCGGCCTGGACCTCGGGGGCGGGCGCGGTGCGCGCGGCGGCGACCACCCCGCCGGAGGCGGAGGGCGCGGGGAGCGGGTGACTGTGGACTCCGTTCTTCACGGCGACGTCCTCCTTGCGAGGGGGGAGAGGGGGGAACTTCGGACCGTCGCCGGAGGGCGTCGGGTAGGGCTTCCCGTAGTTGGAACCGTTGATCTGCACCGCCATCTTCGGTGCGGGAGCGGACAGGGGGTTCGGATCGCGCTGGACCCAGAGCGGCTCGAAGCGGACGGGCAGCCCGAGCGCGGCCGCGCGGCCGAGCGCCGCGAGGAGCGCGTCTACACCCGAACGGCCCTTCTGGTCCACCGAAAACGCCTCGTGCGGGCGATCCCCGAGGATCCGCGTGACGAGCCCGGAGAGGACGCCGCCGGGGCCGACCTCGACGAAGGTGCGGACGCCGGAGGCGTACATGGCCTCGATCTGCTCGACGAAGCGCACCGGCTTGGCGAGGTGCGCGCCGAGGGCCTCCGCGAGGCCGTCCGGGGCGAGAGTAGCCGCGGTGGTGTTCGACCACACGGGCACGTTCGGCGCCGTGAAGGCCACGCCGCGGAGGTGCTCCGCGAAGGCCTCGGCCGCGGGGGCGACGAGCGGCGAGTGGAAGGCGGTCGCGACGGCGAGCTTCGTGGCGCGGAGGCCGGCGGCCTTGCAGCGCGCCATCACGGCTTCGATGCCGGGGATCGTGCCGGCCACGACGGTCTGCTCGGGGGCGTTCAGGTTGGCGATGACGACGCCGTCGACGAGGAGCGGCGTCACGTCGGCGGCCGTGCCGGTGATCGCGGCCATCGCGCCGGGGATCTCGCTCGCGTTCGCCATGAGCACGCCGCGGGTGCGCGCGGCCGTCATCCAGTCGGCGTAGGACATCGAGCCTGCCGCCCAGAGCGCGGTGAGCTCGCCGAAGCTGTGGCCGGCGGTGGCGTCGGGCTTGAGGCCGCAGGCGCCGAGGAGGTTCACCATCGCGGAGCTGGTCGCGCCGATCGCTGGCTGGGCCCACTCGGTGCGCACGATCGTCGCCTCGTCACGGGCGCGATCCTCCTTGGTGAAGGTCGGGCGCGGGAACAACACGTTCGCGAGGCCGGGGACGGCGGCCTCGGCGTCGTCGTAGGCGGCGCGCGCCACGTCGAAGCGCATCGCGAGGTCCTTGCCCATGTCGATGTACTGGCTCCCCTGGCCGGGGAACATGAACGCGACCTTGCCCGCGTCGAAGCCGGGGTGGAAGTAGACGTGCGCGCGGTGGATGGGCTTCCCGTCGCGCACCGTCGCGATCGCGCGGTCGAGGATGGGATCGATCGGCTCCTCGACGACGAGCGCGATGCGGAACGCCTTCGTGGCGTCGAACGCCTTCTGGCAGTCGTAGGCGAGCTGGAGGAGGGACTTGCCGCGCGCGGCCTGGAGGAGGGCGACGAGGTCCTCCGCCGTGTCCGCCGAGAAGACGAGGAGCTCGGCCGTCGGGAGGTCCGCGCGGAGCGGGCGGCGGGCGGGGCCGACGTACTCCTCGCAGGTCATGTGGAAGTTCGAGCCGCCGAAGCCGAACGAGCTGACGCTCGCGCGCCGGGGGTGCGCCTTGCCGTGGATCCACGGCCGCGCCTCGGTGTTCACGTAGAACGGGCTGTTCGGGAAGTCCGCGGCGGGCGTGGGCTTCGTGACCTTGATCGTGGGCGGGAGCACCTTGTGGTGCAAGGCCATCACCACCTTGAGGAGCCCGGCGGCGCCCGCGGCGGCCTTGGTGTGGCCGATCTGGGACTTGATGGACCCGAGGGCGCACCACTGGCGGTCCTTGCGGCCCGACTCCTCGAAGACCATCTTGAGGCCCTTGATCTCGGCGGCGTCGCCGGCCTTGGTCGCGGTGCCGTGGGCCTCGACGAGGTCGACGGTGTCGGCGCCGTAGCCCGCCACGTCGTAGCACTTGCGCAGGGCGCGGGCCTGGCCCTCGGGGACCGGCGCGTACACCGACTTGGACTTGCCGTCCGAGGAGGTGCCGAGGCCCTTGATGACGGCGTAGACTTGGTCCCCGTCGCGCTCGGCGTCGGCGAGGCGCTTGAGCGCCATCATGCCGAGGCCCTCGCCGAGGAGCGTGCCGTCACCGGACTCGTCGAAGGGGCGGCAGTCGCCCGAGGGCGAGAGCGCCGGCGTCTTGCTGAAGCACATGTACATGAAGATGTCGTTCAGCGTGTCCACGCCGCCGGTCACCACCATGTCGCTCTGGCCGAGGCGGAGCTCGTTGATCGCGAGGTGCACGGCGGCGAGCGCGCTGGCGCAGGCGGCGTCCGTGATGCAGTTCGTGCCGCCGAGGTTCAGGCGGTTCGCGATGCGGCCGGCGACGACGTTGCCGAGGAGGCCCGGGAAGGAGCTCTCCTGCCAGCCGACGTAGTGGCTGGCGATGCGATCGCAGGCCTCCTTCACGTCGGCCTCGCTCATGCCCATGCCGCGCAGCGAGCGCTCCCACACGGGGCGCTGGAGCCGGCTCACGAGCGAGCTCAGCAGCTCCTGGGCGCCGGTGACGCCGAGGATGACGGAGACGCGGCTCGTGTCGAGGGTCTCGGTCTTGAAGCCGGACACGTCGTCCAGCACGGCGCGCGCGACGATGAGCGCGAGGAGCTGGGAGGTGTCGGTCGCCGGGAGGATGGAGGGCGGGATGCCAAAACCCATCGCGTCGAACGCGACGTCGTCCAGGAAGGCGCCGCGCTTGGCGTAGGTCTTGTCCGGCGCCTTCGGATCGGCGTCGTAGTAGTCCTTGATCAGCCAGTGCCCGGCGGGGATCTCGCGGATGAGATCCTTCTTCTCCAGGATGTTCTGCCAGAAGCCGGTGACGTTCTTGGAGCCGGGGAACAGGGCGCCGGCGCCGACGACGGCGATGGGGGTGAAGGGGGCTTCCGTGGACATCGGTTGCGTCCTCCTCGAGAGGGGTTCGTAGGGTAGGAGCTTTGGAACTTAGGAGAGGGGGCGCGGGGAGAAGGCGAAGGCCTCCTCGGGGACCGGCACGCCGTACGTGCGGAGCTGCTGGGCGCGCGTCACGACGGCGGCGCCTTCGAGCAGGTTCCTCGCGATCTGGACGACGGAGCGCGCGCCCGCCGGCTCGAGGAACGAGCCCTTGACCCACGCGTTGAACGCGCCCTGCGCGGGGCCGGCCCAGATCTGGTAGTCGGCGACGCGGGTGGGGTCGCCCTCGATGGCCCAGCGGCTCGACTTGCCGAGGTACCAGCGGAAGACGAGGGCCATCTTGTGCTTCTCGTCGCGGTCGGCCTTCTCGACCTGGCGGCCGTCGCGGCCGTTCCAGAAGGAGCGGGTGCCGTCCCAGACGGCGTCGAAGTCGGCCTTGAAGAGGTCCTTCTCGACCTTGGCGCGCTCGGCGGCGGGGACATCCGTCCAGCGGTCGTAGGTCTTGTAGAGGTCGCGCAGCTTGTGGGCGCGCGAGGCGAAGAGGGTGCCGCGCTTGAGCACCTGCACCTCGACGCCCATCTCGAACATGTCGGCGGCGGGGGCCATCGCGACGTCGGCGAGGTCGGCCTTGCAGAGCATCTCCTTCGCGAGGGGCGAGATGCCCGCCTCGAGGGAGGACTGGTTGACCGAGCCGGTGAGGACGTAGGCGGCGCCGAGCCCGAAGGCGGAGGCGACGGACGCGGGGGTGCCGAGTCCGCCGGCGGCGCCGACGCGCACGGGGCGGGTGTAGCCGTGCTGGGCGGCGAGGCGGTCGCGGAGGGCCGCGATCGTCGGGAAGAGCGAGCCGAGCGGCCGGTTGTCGGTGTGGCCGCCGGAGTCGGACTCGACCGTGATGTCCTCGGCGAGGGGGAGGAGGCGGGCGAGCCGGGCCTCCTCGGCCGTGAGCTTGCCGTCGCGCACGAGGCCGTCGAGGAGCTCGGCGGGGGGCGGCGCGAGGAAGCGGGCGGCGGTCTCCGGGCGGGAGATCTTCGCGAAGAGGTGGTTCTTGCGGTGGATCCGGCCGTCGGGCGTGAGGGAGAGGCCCGTGCACGCGTAGCGCACGACGTGGGGGGTGAGCCCCATGTAGGCGGCGGCGCTGACGCGACGGACGCCGCGCGCGAGGTAGAGGTCCACGATGCCGGCCTCGAGCAGGGGCTCGGCGGGGCTGTGGATGAGGTTTGCGCCGAAGGGGAGGGCGCCGAGCTCGGCTTGGAGCAGGTCGATCGCGGCGGTCACGCGGCCGAGCGAGAGGCCCGCGGAGCCGAAGAAGCCGATCATGCCCGCGCGCGCCATCGCCATGACGATGTCGGTGGAGCCGATGCCGTTCGCCATCGCGCCGGCGATGTACGGGAAGCGGGTGCCGTGGGCCTCGGCGAAGGAGCGGTCGCCGAGCCACTCGGGCCAGAGCGACGGGAGCGAGCCGAGCCAGGCGACGTCGGCGTCGGAGGCGGTGCCGGGGATCGGGGCGCCGTCGAAGGCAACGCCGACGCGGCCGCCGCGGGCCTCGCGGACGATGTGGGCGGGCTCGCGGATCCGGGCGACGGCCTGCACGAGGGCGGCGCGGTCGTAGGCGGCCGGGGTCGCGGGGCGGAACGTGCCAAGGGTGGGAAGGGCGCTGGCGGACAGGGGGGCTCCCGTGGCGATCGAAAGGCGTGGCGATCTACTCCGGGACGGAACGGGGGGTGTCACGGTTCAGTCACGGTCGCGCGATTGCAGGAAAGAAGCGGCGATGTGCTGCAGCACGGGATCGTAGGCGCAGCCACACGCGACGGAGCGCGCACCGCGGGCGCCGTCTGTCATCACGGCGCGATCCGTGCGGCGCACCGCGGGGTGTCTGCCAGAGCGGGACCGCCGCCCGGGTTAGGGGACGGCATGGTGGACATCCGCGCCCCCGACCACCTCGGTGACGGCGTCATGGCGCTCCCGGCGATCCGGGCGCTCGCCGCCGCGGGGCCCATCCGGGTGTACGCGCCGCGCTGGGGCGCCGAGCTGTACGCCGGGCTGGAGGTGCTCCCGGTGGATGTGCGTCCCGACGCTTCCGTGGGCGTCCTCTTCAAGCCGAGCTTCGGCGCGGCGTGGCGGTGGCGGCACCTCTCGCGCCGCGTGGGCCTCGCGACCCACGCCCGTGGCCCGCTCCTCACCGACGCCCTCCCGGTGCGCGTGGAGCACCGCCGCGAGGGCTACGCGCGTGTCGCCGCCCACCTCGGCGCCACGGTCGAGGGCCTCCCCCGCTACACCGTCCGCGGCCGCGCCCCCGGGCTGCCCGAGGGCTTCGTGGGGCTCAACCCCTGGAGCCCCTCCGCGACGGTGCGGTGGCCCCACTTCCGCGCCCTCGCCGATCGCCTCGCCGTGGCGAACCCGGTGGTGTTCTTCGCCGGGCCGGGGGAGGGCGCCGCCGTCCGTGCCCTCGCCGGCCCGCACCCGGTGGTGGAGGGCCTCGCGCTCCCCGACTTCGCCGCCGCGCTCGACGCGTGCCGCGTGTTCGTGAGCAACGACAGCGGCGCCGCGCACTTCGCCGCGGCCTGCGGCGCGCGCGTCCTCGTCCTTCACGGCTCCACCACGGCGTCCGCCACGGGCGTGGGGGACGCGATCGAGGGCCCCGACCTCTGGTGCCGCCCCTGCTACGGCAAGCGCTGCTTCCGGGGCCTGCGCTGCCTCCAGGACCTCGATCCCGACGGCGTCGTCGCGGCGGTGGCCCGGTGAACGTCGTCGTCCGCTACTCGTCCCTCGGGGACGTGATCCTCGCCGGTGCCGTCACCGCGGCGCTCGGCGACGTGTGGTTCCTCACCCACCCGCGCTACCACGACATCGCGCGCCGCCTCACCGGCGTGGTCGGCGTGCTCGCCCCCGGCGACCCGCTCCCCGCCGGCGCCCGCGTCGTCGACCTCCACCACAATCTCCGCAGCGCCCGCGTCCCCGCCCACACCCGCGTCGAACGCCAGGACCTGCGCCGCCGCGCCCGCGTGTGGTTCAAGACCGCCCCGGCCGACCCCGTTCTCACCCGCTACGCCCGCGCGGCCGGCGTCCCCCCCGCCCCGCCGCCGTGGCTCCCGCCGGCGCGCCGCGGGGACGCCCTTGTCATCGCCCCCGGCGCTGCCCACGCCACCAAGCGCTGGCCCCACTGGGCCGCCCTCGCCGCGGCGTGGCCCGGCCCGGTGCGCGCCGTCGGGGGCCCCGGCGAGGAGGCCCTCGTCGCCCCCCTCGGCGGCGTGTGCGAGGCCGGCTTCGACCGCACCCTCGCGGCCCTCGACGGCGCCGCCGTCCTTTGCGCGGGCGACACCGGCCTCCTCCACCTCGGCGCCGCCGCCGGCCTCCCCGTCGTCGGCCTCTTCGGCCCCACGACCTCCGCCGACGGCTTCTTCAGCTACGGCGGCCGCGCAGTCGAGCTCGACCTCGCCTGCCGCCCCTGCTCGCGCTTCGGCGGCCCGGTGTGCCCCGTCGGCGACCACCGCTGCCTCCGCGACCTCGACGTCGCCTCGGTCCTCGCCGCCTGCCTCGCCGCGGCGGGCCTCGCCCCGGCGGCCGGGTGACGTGGCACCTCGTCACGACGGACTTCCCGCCCCGTGACGGTGGCGTCGCCACCTGGGCCCTGGGCGCCGCGATGGCGCTTCACGCTGCGGGCGAGCCCGTCCTCGTCCACGCCCGGGACGTGCCCGACGCCCCGCTCCCGTTCCCCGTCGTCCGCATGTGGGGCCGCTCCTGGGCAAAGTGGGCGCCGTGGTGGGCCGCGGCCTCCGTCCTCCCGCGCCTCGCAGAGGGCGACCGCATCCTCGCGGCCACCTGGCCGCTCGCAGTGCGCCTCCTCGGGGCGGCGCGCCGTCGGGACGTGCCGGTGTTCGTGGCGTGGCACGGCTCCGACCTGACGCGTCCGCCCCTCGTCGCCGGGCTCGACGCCGTGCGCCGCGCCGCGATCCACGTCCCGGTCTCCGACTACCTCGGCGGCCTCCTCGGCGTGCCGTACACGGTGCTCCCCGCGCCGATCGATCCGGTCGCGCCCGTGCCCCGCGGAGACCGCCTCCTCGTGGTCGCCCGCCTCGGCGCGCTCAAGGGCGTCGACCGCGCCCTCCGCCTCGCGCGCCGCCTCGGCCGCCCCATCACCGTGGTGGGGGAGGGGCCGGCACGCGAGGGCCTCGAAGCGCTCGCTGCGGACCTCCGGGTGGACGCCACCTTCACCGGCGCGCTCCCCCGCGACCGCGTGCCCTGGTCCGGAACCTGGGCCCTCGCGCTCCTCTCCCGCCCGGAGAACGCGCCCGCGCTCATGACGTCGGTCGATCCCCGGCTGGGCTGGACCGTCCCCCCCGGCGGCGCCGGCCAGGAGGGCCTCGGCCTCGTCCTCCTCGAGGCCGCCGCGCGTGGGATCCCCTCGATCGGCACGCGAACCGGGGGAATTCCGGAGGCCGCGAGCGTCGTCCTCGACGATCCGGACCACGATCCCGTGCCGACGCTCCCCGACGGGGACGCCGTCCGCGCGGCCCTCGTCCGGCGCCACGGCTCCGCGCGTCTGTCGGAGGTCTTGCGCGGATTGGCTAGGGACCGGCCGGATCGGGTATCCTGACGCGCGTCATGGCGGCCCCCACCCCTCCCGACCCCCTCGACTTCAGCGCCGGTGAGGCGCGGCTCGGGCCCTATCGCCTGTTGCGCCCCATCAGCGCGGGCGGCATGGCGCGCGTCTACGAGGGCCGGCTGGAGTCGCTCGCCGGGGTGACCACGCGCGTCGCGGTGAAGGTCATCCACCCGGACTTCGCGAACGAGGCCGCATTCCAGGAGCTGTTCATCACCGAGGCGCGCATCTCCGCGCGGCTCGAGCACCAGAACCTGGTGCGGATCCAGCAGTTCAACCGGGAGGGCAGCCTCTACTACCTCGTGATGGAGTACATCGACGGGGTCACCTTCCGGAAGATCATCTCCTTGTGCCTGCGCCACCGGCTCCAGCTCCCGGTCCAGGTCATCGCGGAGCTCGGGCGGCAGGTGTGCGAGGGGCTGCACTACGCGCACAACCTCGCGGCCGAGAACGGCGAGCCCCTCCAGCTCGTCCACCGCGACATCAAGCCGTCCAACCTCATGCTCAACGGGCACGGCGTCGCGAAGGTGCTCGACTTCGGCATCTCCTCCGCGCACGGCACGCCCGACTCGGGCGGCGCTGTGAAGGGGACCTGGGGCTACATGGCCCTCGAGCAGGCGGAGGGCACCTACGTGGGCCCCGCGGCGGACGTGTTCGGCCTCGGCGCCGTCCTCTACGAGCTCGCCGCCCTCGAGCCCCTCTTCGGGGAGAAGGAGAACGCGGCCATCCGGCAGCGCCTCCTCGACGACTCCGGCGCGGCCCGCGCGGCGGCCCTCGGCGGCGAGTGGTCCGACCTCGGCGGCGTGTTCGTCCGCGCGCTCCAACGCGACCCCGAGGCCCGCCATCGCAGCGCGGCGGTGTTCGGTCGCGCGCTCTCCACGCTCGTGCTCGACCCCGTGGGCGTCCACGACAGCCTCGTCCGCCTCCTCCGCGAGCTGCGCGAGCTCGACGGCACGCCCGCCGCGCCGACGTCCGAGAAGGCCAGGTCCATGCCGACGATGTCGCGCACGGGGCTGGGTAGCCCGCGCATCGAGCCCCAACCGACCCTCCCGCTCCGCTTCGGAGACGCGCACGGCGCTGGTCCCCCGCCCCGCCCCGCCCCGCCGCCCCCGAGCACCGGCCGGCTCCCCGCCACGCTCGCCGCCGCGGGCCTCCTCGTGGTCGCGCTCGCGGTGCTCGTGTTCGCGGCGTGGCAGCTCTTCTTCGGCGCTCCGCGCCGCGCTCCGACGGTCGCCGTCGCCGCCCCGCCGCCCGCGCTCGCGGTCGTCGCTGAACCCTCCACCCCCGTCGTGCCCCCGACCGCGCCGGTCGTCGTCGCCCCGCCGGTCGTCGTCGCCCCGCCGGTCGCCACGGCCACCGTCACCCCGCAGACCGCCGTGGCCCCGGGCGCCGTGGCCCCCGTCTCCGCCACGGCGCGCCCCGTGCAGCGCCCCGCCTCGGGCGGAGCAACCCCGGGCACCCCGGAGCCGGACGCCCCCGTGCGCATCGTCCCGGCGGGCGCCACCGCGCCGGTCAGCGCTCCGGTCGGCACCGCCGCCGCCACCGCGCCGGCCACCGCGCCGGACGCGCGCACTGGGGAGGGGCTCCTCACGATCGGCTCGGATCCGCGCGCCCAGGTGATGGTGAACGGGCAATACGTCCGCTATACCCCCGTGTTCGAGTATGCGATCGCGGCCGGGACCCACACCGTGCTCCTCGTCGCGGAGGACGGCCGCCGCAAGTCCTTCAAGGTGACCGTCGAGCCGAACGAGGAGACCCGCAAGATCTGGCTCTTCGACGAGGATCGGTGGGATGGTCCTTAGCATCGCGCTGCTGCTCGGCGCGGCGACGAGCTGGGCGGCGGGGCCGCGGGTGGTGGGGGTCGTCCCGGCGGCCCTCCCGGACGCCCGCACGGAGGCCGTACGCGTGGCGCTCACGACGCGCGGCTACCCCGATGTCGTGCTGATCACTGAGACCGACTTCGCGGCCGCGGCCCAGCTCGTGCGCGTGGTCGGTCTCCCCGACGCGGACGAGTGCGAGCGGCGCGTGGCCTTAGACGACTGGCGCCGCCGCTTCGAGGCCGCGCGCGGCCGCTTCCGGATGCTCGCCTTCGGGGACGCCCTCGCCGACCTCGTCGCGCTCGACGTCGAGCTTGTCTGCCTCGCGACGCCGCCCGCCACCTCCGACCTCTTCCGGCTCGAGCTCGGCCTCGCGGAGGCCAACACCTTCCTCGCCCAGGCCGCGAGCCGCGATCCGAGTCGGCGCCGGTTCCACGAGGAGGAGGCCACGCGTGCGCTCCAGCGCGCCGCCCGCTTCGGCGCCGCGCTCTCCGCCCCGGCCGACCTCTCGCCCGAGGTCCTCCTCGCCTACGATGCCGCCCGTCGCAGCACCGCCGAGGCGGACCCACCCCGCGTCGTCGTGACCGGGCCTGGCGCACGGGTGGGCGCGCGCTTCAACGGCCGCCCGCTCCCCGACATCCCCTTCGACGGCGTGGACGGCGTCAACCTCGTCCAGGCCGCGGACGGCGCCACGGTCACCGCCGCCGCCCGCGTACGCCTCACCGAGCGGCGCACGCTCGTGTGGCTCGCGCCCGAGGGCTCCGGCCCCGCGAGCGTCGGCGCCGCGCTCACCGCGTTCGTCGAGCACCGCGCGGACGCCGAGGACATCGGGCTGCTCGCCGCGGCGGGCCGCCTCGTGGGCGACGGCGCCACCGTCCTGTTCGTGGAGGCGCAGGGACCCAGCGTGCGCGTGTGGGCCGGGGAAGGGGACACCCTCGTCGAGGTGCCGGCCGCCCCCCGTGCCCCCACGGACGATGCCTGGCGCTTCGTGCTCGGCGCGGGGCCATCCGCGGGGTGGAGCTCCATCGGCGGCGGCGCGCTCGAGGGGCTCGGCGGGCTGAACGCCGGCTTCTCGGTACACGGCCGCGTGGGCGTCACCCCCTGGCTCGCCCTCGCCCTCACCGTCGACCCCTGGGCCGTCGCCGCGCCCATCGCCCTCGAGGACGGCTCCGGCACCCTCTTCCGCGCGACCGTCCCCGGCCGGTTCGGCGTCCGCTTCGGCAAGCGCACGCGCGCGATCGCGGTGGAGGGCGGCGTCGAGGCCGGCGTGCACTGGTTCGGCGTCTTCGACGAGCACGGCGCGGCCGTGCCCCGCATGAGCTTCCTCGCGGCGGGCGCCGTCGGCGTCTCGGGTGCGATCGGGCCGCGCGCCGCGCTCCGGGCGCAGGGCTGGTTCGGCGGCGGCCTGGGCTATGTGTCCGGCGGCGCCACGGTCGGGCTCGAGGCGCGCCTGTGAGCGACACCGCGGACACCGGGGCCGTCGACGGGTGCGTCCCCGAGGTGGAGGTCCCCTACAACGGCCGCGACGAGGACTGCGACGGCGCCGACCTCGTCGACGTCGACGGTGACGGCTGGCCCGCGGCCCGGGTGGGCGGCGACGACTGCGACGACGCCGCCGCCGCGGTCTCGCCCGACGCGTCCGAGGCCTGCGGCAACGTGACGGACGACGACTGCGACGGCATCACTGACGAGGGGTGCCCCGTCGCCGCGGCGGGCCCCGCGGATCCCGGCGGGATCGCCTGGATCTGTGGTACGCCTCTCGAGGCGGCGTGGCCGGCGTTCGCGATCGCCCTCGCGCTCGTGGGCGCGCGCCGCCTCCGAAGGCAACGATGAGGTTGTTGTTCGTCGACGACGATCCCGAGAACGTCGAGCTCGTCGCCCGCACGCTGCGCGAGGGCCTGGGCGCGGAGGTGCTCGTGGTCACCACGGTGGAGGAGGCCGTCGCCGCCCTCCACACGGTGCCCTACGACCTCGTCGTCACCGACCTGTTCATCCCCCTCGGCCACGAGCACGGCGGTGCCCTCGGCCCGCGCGCCCGTCGTTACGCGGAGCAGCTCGAGCACCTCGGCGGGCTCGTGCTCCTCGACGAGCTCGACCGCGTCGAGCCCGCGCCGCTCCTGCTCGCGCACACCGCGTGTACCGACCGCATCCTCATCGATCTGCTCGGCGAGCGGGTGGTGGCGCGCGTACGGAAGCCGGCGCCGACGGAGGTGCTCCTCGACGCCGTGCTCTCGGCGCTACGGGGCCGTTAGCGCCGGGCGGGGGGGCACGGCCGGGGTTGCGACGTTGCGCTTCCCCGCGAAGAACCGGACACCGAGCGCACCGGCGGCGCGGAACCACACCCACGGGGGGACCAGGAGCGAGCGGCCCGGAAGGAGCGGCTCGGGCGTGGACGCGGGGCGGGAGGGGAGCTGCGGGTGGACCTCGGCGACCCAGCGGGGGCCGTCCTCGTCGAGGACGAGCTGGGTGTGCGGGTCGCACATCTCGGGCAGGAAGCGTGCGATCCACGCGACGGTCTCGCGGGTGGCGGGCTCCTGGAGGATGACGGGGCTCGCGAGGCGGAGGACGGAGCCCTCTCCCTCGATCTCAAGCACGCGGAAGCCGAGTCCCGGCGGGCCGGTCACGAGCTGCTGCGCGACGTTCGCGTGCACCTTGGCGCGCGGGACGTTGAAGGTCCCCGGGGCCTGGGTGCGCACGACGCGGTCGCGGTCGATCCGCAGCTCCTCGATCTTGCCGGGCACCCAGCTCATCCAGCGGGCGTCGACCGCGAGGGCGTCCTCGAGGTAGGCGAGCTCGGCGAACTCGGACTCCTCGAAGGCGCCGCCAATGGCGGTGCGGAAGGCGGCGCGGAGGTCCTCGGCCTGGTGGCGCGTCAGCGCGCGGCCGCGGGCGTTCACCTCCTGTGCGAGGAGGATCCAGCGCTCAGGCTCGCGGAGGTGCTGCGAGCGGGCGAGCATGTGGCGGACGCGCTCCTCGTCGAGGTCGTCGTCCCGGACGATGGTGACGAAGCTTCCGAGGGCGTGACGCTCCTCCGGGTTCTCGAGCAGGATGCCGACGCCCTGGAAGATGTGGTCGTTCTCCGCGAGAACGGCCACGGCGCGGTGCGGCTCGGCCTCGGCGTGCGCCCCGCGGGCGAGGGCCCACAGGCGGTCGCTCGTGGGGATGTGTTTTTCATCCAGGACGCGGCGGAGGGCCTCGAGGTCGCGGATCTCGGCGTTGAGCCCGCCGAGGACCCGGCGCAGCCAGCCGGCCTCCTGGATGAGGTCGTCTGCCCACTCCTGGCCCGCTTCGGCCCAGTTCTTCGCCTTGCCACGCTCCTCACGGTGCCAGACACACACCATGAAGCTCATCAGGTGGGCGACCTGGTAGCGGAAATACGGTCCGGGCGGAAATTCGAGGCGATCCTCCACCCATGCCCGGAGCTCTGGGGACAATTGCCCGGCGCGGTCGCGCACGGTCTCCGCCTCGTCCGTACCCACTGCGCCGTCCGCCCAGGCGACGACGAGCATGGGGAGGAACGGGAGGATGTCCGGTTCGGGGTCCGCAAAGCCGAGATCTCGCCAGAGGCGGCGATCGATGGCAGCGAGGATGTCGGATCTACGGGGACTGGAGGGCAGGCATCACCGCAGGTTTGATCGCCACGCGTCGAGAGTGTATGAGGCTCGGCCTCGCATCGGCCAGCCGGCGGGCCATCGGAGATAGCATGTCCCGCAGCGCGGGTCGAATCGGCTGGTTGTTCGTCTGGGCGGTAGTCTTCTGCGACATCGGAAGCTCCGTCTACTACGTTCCCGGCGTCCTCTTCGGCAATGCCGGGGATCGCGCTTGGATCTTCGTGCTGGCCACCATGCTCGCCTTCCTGTTGCTCTGCATCAAGGTGGTCGAGGTCACCCGGCGGTTCTCCGCCGGCGGCGGCGTCGTGAGCGTGGCAGACAAGGCGTTCGGTCCGTGGTGGGGCTGCGCCGGCGGACAGCTCATCATGGTCGACTACTTCCTCACCGTGGCGATCAGCGCGGTGTGCGCCGTCTACTACGTCGACAGCGTGATCCCGCTCGGCGCGTTCGTGCTCCCGATCACCGTCGGGTGTCTCGCGGTGCTCGCGGGCCTGAACATCGTCGGGATCAAGGAGAGCGCACTCGTCGCGACCGTGCTCGCGGGGAGCGCCTTCGTGGTGAACCTCGTCGTCATCGTCATCGCGCTGCTCCGGGTCCCGCCCGAGGTGATCGCCGGCATCCCGGGTGAGCTCTCCGGGCTCGCCGCTCTCTCGCCCACCCAGATGCTCACCGGGTACGCGGGCGCCTTCCTCGCCTTCTCCGGCCTCGAGTCCCTCTCCCAGCTCGCACCGGCGATGCGGGACCTCGGGAACACGCCCCGGCGCGGCATGATCGCGGTCGCGATCTCCGTCGTGCTCATGGCGCCGGCGCTCACCTTCCTCGCGACCGCCTCGTTGCCCGCGTCGGTCCAGGCGGTCTCGAGCGCGCAGCTGGTGTCGGTGCTGGCGAGCGTGTGGGGCGGCTTCGGCCTGCAGCTCGCCGTCGTGCTCACCGCCTGCGCGTTGCTGCTGCTCGCGGCCAACACGGCCATCATCGGCAACTACCACGTGCAGCTCGCGCTCACGAAGCGCGACTTCCTGCCGGCGGGGCTCGGTGCCCTCTCCCACCGCTTCCAGACGCCGTATCGGGCCATCCTCCTCGGGACGGTGGTGCCCGCCATCGTGCTCGTCACCGTCCACGGAGACCTCCACGAGCTCGGCGAGCTCTACGCCTTCGGCCTGCTCGGCTCCCTCGCGCTGATGAGCGTCGGCATCGACGTGCTCCGCTACCGCGACGGCGAGCGCGGCGGCATGTTCGCGGTCGGCGTCTTCACCAGCGCAGCGGTGCTCGTCGCCTTCGCGGCCAACCTCGTCTTCAAGCCCGGCGCCACCGTGTTCGGCGGCGGCTTGACCGCCTTCGGGATGGCGATCGCGGTCGGCACGCAGACCGGGTGGTTCGAGCGCACGCTCTCCCGCCTCCCCCGCATGGCTCCCCCGCGCGAAGTCGAGCGGGCGGACGTGCCCTTTTACACCGTCGCCCAGGCTCGCGAGCTCCCGGCCGACGGCGGTCCCGGCATCCTGGTGGCCAGCCGTGGTGCCACCCGCAAGATCTTCCGCGAGGCGTGCGACCGCGCCAAGAGCCGAGGGCAGTCCAGGGTCTACCTCCTCTACGTCGACGAGATCCCCGGCCTCTTCTACCCTCAGCTCGCCGCGCCCACCCCCGAGGGCCTCACCGTCCTCGCGGCGGGCTGCGAGGTCATCCGGGACCTCGGCGTGGAGGCCGTCCCCGTCTGGGGGCTCTCCCACTCCGCGCCCGGCACCGTCGTGGATGCCGCCGAGAGCCTCGGCTGCGACACGCTCGTCATCGGTGCCACGCAGCGCACCTTCTTGTGGCACGCGCTCCGCGGGCGCTTCATCCAGGAGCTCCTCGGCCTCCTGCCCGCCCACGTCCGCCTGATCGTGGTCGGTTGACGCCGGTGTCCGCCCCGATCGGGTGGTTGCGGGCGGCGACGCGCCGGGGCACGCTGCTCCCGTGAGCGAACCCCACCACCTCCTCTTTGTGTGCACGGCCAACATCGCGCGCTCCCCCATGGCGGACGCGCTGGCCCGTCGGTACGCGGACGAGCGCGGGTGGCGCGTTCAGGTGCTCTCCGCCGGCACCCACGCCGTCGCCGGCGAACCCGCGGCGCCCAACTCGGTCAAGGCCGTCCGGGAGCTCGGGGCCGACCTCTCCGCGCACCGGAGCCAGCCGGTGACGGATGAGCTCGTCGCCTGGGCCGACCGCATCCTCGTGATGGAGATGCGCCACGCCCAGGACGTGCGCGAGCGCTTCCCCGCCGCGGACGAGAAGATCCAGCTCCTCGGCACCTTCGGCGGGTTGGTCGAGATCGCGGACCCCTACGGGAGCTGGATCTTCACGTACCGGCGCCGGCGGGACGAGATCCGCGCGTGCGTCGAGGCGTGCATGGACCGCCTCCCCCCGCGCCCCCGGTAGCTCCGCGGCGGCCGTTCAGTCCGGCGCGCAGGCGCTCGTCTCGCCCGCGTCCGACGTGACGCGCGCGCACGCGTCGCACGGCGTCGCCCCGCCGGCCCCCTCGAACACCGCGGCGACACCCTCGCCGAGCGAGGCCTCGCCCTCCGCCTCGATCGGGCACGTCGAGGCACGGACGAGCGACGCCGCGGCGAGGGGGACGCCCCCGCTGCCGTCGATGTCCGCCGCGAGCCCCGCGATCCAGGTGTCGTCGACGTTCTCGAGGGTGCCCGACACCGTCCACGCGCGCCAGGCCCGCACCTCGGGGGCCTCCGGGTCCGCGCCGCGTCGCTCCCAGTAGCCCTCGACCGCGAGCACGAGGTTCACGTCCAGGTGGGCGTCCACGGCGCCGTCGTCGGGCACGGCGCGCGCGATCGCCCCGTGGAGCGAGACGCGGTCGAAGAGGACCGAGTCGGCGTCCCCGAGCACCTCGACGTCGGCGTCGAGCCGGTAGCGGCTCACGCCGTCCTCGTCCCATTGGCGCTCCGCCACGTCCCCCTCGAAGGTGTACCCGTTGGACGAGCGGCACCCGCCTTCGAAGACGGAGGTGCCGTCGTCGATGCGCTCGAAGGGGCAGACGCCGGGGTCCTGCACGCGGTCGTCCCGGAGGAGGGCCCAGACGTCCATGGGCGTGTCCCAGGCGGGGTCGGCGCCAGCGTCCGCGCGGAAGACGGGGAGGACGGCGTCGAGGACGAGCCCGAGCGCGTCGCCGGCGGTGGGATCGAAGCCGACGCTGTCGGTCACGGGGGCGCCGAGGTCGGCGGAGGCGAGGGCGAAGGAGAGGTCCGCGAGCGGGTCCGGTGCCGGCGCGCCGGTACACGCCGCGAGGAAGGGCAGGAGCATCCGCCGAGTCTACCTCGACGCGCCGCCGCCCCCGCGGTTGCCGGGAGCCCCCCTCTCCGCTAATCGGGGCTCCCCCAGAAAGGAGCTCCCATGTTCGGCTTCGGTCAGGTCTCCGACACCCCCGCGCCCCCCGTCAACGTCCCCGGCGAGGGCGCGCTCCGCGGCCTCTTCCGCACCACCCTCGGCGACATCGAGGTGGAGTTCTTCGAGAAGGAGGCCCCCCGCACCGTCGCCAACTTCGTGGCGCTCGCCCAGGGCGGCCTCGAGTGGACCACCCCCACCGGCCAGAAGACCACGGAGCCCCTCTACAAGGGCGTGCTCTTCCACCGCGTCATCCCGCAGTTCATGGTCCAGTGCGGAGACCCCCAGGGCGACGGCCGCGGCGGCCCCGGCTGGAAGTGGAAGGACGAGAAGAGCGCCCTCGCCCTGAAGCACGACCGCCCCGGCATCCTCTCGATGGCGAACGCCGGCCCCGACACCCAGGGCAGCCAGTTCTTCATCACCGAGGTCCCGACTCCGCACCTCAACGGGCGCCACGCGGTCTTCGGCAAGGTCATCGCCGGCCTCGATCTCGTCAGCAAGATCACGAGCGTCCCGCGCAACCAGAACGACCGCCCGCTCACCCCCGTGAAGCTCAACGAGGTCCGCATCTACCGCGGCGAGCGGCCCGCGGTCTGAGAGGGCCCGCGCGCTGAGAGGGAAAGGGCGTCCCGACCCGGGCGTCCCGTGCTGGGGACGGTCGGAGCGGAGCGCGTGCGTTACACTCGGCCCCTTCCGGGAGCCCCCCATGTCCGCCGAGATGGACGCGCTGGTCGAGCGCATCGCCGCCCGCGTCCGCCAGGAGATGCTCGCCGTCGAGCAGAAGCGCGCCGTTCCGCCCCTCCCCGAGCTGCGGGGCACCTGGCAGGACGAGTCCGCCCTCCGCCAGCAGGTGCCTGACGTCGACCGCGTCGGCACCGACGGGTCCCTCCCTGTCGGCAACCCCGGTGCCGTCGCCAAGTTCATCGACCACACGCTGCTGAAGCCCGACGCCACCCGCGCGGACCTCGTGAAGCTCTGTGAAGAGGCGCGCACCCACCGCTTCGCCTCCGTCTGCATCAACACCACCTGGGTCACCCTCTGCGTCGAGCTGCTCAAGGGCAGCGGCGTGATGACGATCTGCGTGGTCGGCTTCCCCCTCGGCGCCGCCACCTCGCGCGCCAAGGCCGCGGAGACCCGCGAGGCCATCGCCAACGGAGCCGCCGAGATCGACATGGTGGTCAACATCGGCCTGCTCAAGAGCGGCGAGCACGACAAGGTGTTCGATGACATCCGCGCCGTGGTCGACGCCGCCTCCGGCCGCCCGGTCAAGGTCATCCTCGAGACGCACATGCTCTCCCGCGACGAGAAGATCGCCGCCTGCGCGATCAGCCGCGCGGCGGGGGCCGCCTTCGTCAAGACCTCCACCGGCTTCTCCGGCGGCGGCGCCACGGTCGAGGACATCCGTCTCATGCGCTCCGTCGTAGGGCCCGACATGGGTGTCAAGGCCTCGGGCGGCGTGCGCACGGCGGAGGACGCCCGCAACATGGTCGCGGCCGGCGCCAACCGCCTCGGCGCGAGCGCGAGCGTCGCCATCGTCACCGGCGGCGCGGGCAAGGGCGGCTACTGATGGCCCGCGTCACCCTCATCGTGGCGGACTCGCTCGGCGTCGGGGAGATGCCGGACGCCGCCGCGTGGGGAGACGCCGGCGCCGACACCCTCGGCCACATCGCGGCGATGCGCGTCGCGTCCGGCGTGCCGCTCTCGGTGCCGAACCTCGCGCGCCTCGGGCTCGCGTCGATCCGCCCCGTCGCCGGGGTCGCACCCGCCGCCGACGTGGACGCCGGGTACGGCCGCATGACGACGGCGGGCGCCGGAAAAGACACCATCACGGGACATTGGGAGCTCGCCGGCTGCAAGGTCGATGCCCCTTTTCGCACCTTCTACGACGGCTTTCCCGAAGACATGATGGAGGCCTTCGTCGCCCGCACTGGGGCGCTCGTGCCGACGGCGGGCTGGCTCGGGAACGTCGCCGCGTCCGGCACCGAGATCATCGCGCAGCTCGGCGCCGAGCACGTCGCGACCGGCAAGGTCATCGTCTACACCAGCGCGGACAGCGTCTTCCAGATCGCCGCCCACGAGGACGTGCTCTCCGTCCCCGACCTCTGGCGCGTGTGCGAAGCCGCGTTCGACGTCGTCCGGAGCTGGGGTATCGCGCGCGTCATCGCCCGGCCCTTCGTCGGCACCCCGGGCGCGTTCGTCCGCACCGAGAACCGGCGGGACTTCGCGCTCCAGCCCCCGCGCGACACGCTGATGGACCGCTTGATGGCGGCGGGCATCCCCACCACCTCGATCGGCAAGATCAAGAGCATCTACGGGGACCGCGGCTTCTCCCACGCCGTGAAGGCCGGGAACAACGCCACGATCACCCAGGCGATCCTCGACACGCTCGACGCCCAGCCCAGCGGCCTCATCTTCGCCAACCTCGTCGACTTCGACATGTTGTACGGCCACCGCCGCGATCCCGCCGGCTACGCGCGGGCGCTCGAGGCGCTCGACGCGCGCGTCCCCGAGCTCCTCGCTCGCCTCGGCCCCGACGATCTCCTCCTGATCACCGCGGACCACGGCAACGACCCCACCTTCCCCGGCTCGGACCACACGCGGGAATACGTCCCGATGCTGGCCTGGCGCCAGGGTGGCCACGCGGTCGACCTCGGCACCCGCGCCACCCTCGCCGACTGCGGCGCCACCGCGGGCGCCTGGCTCGGCGTTCCCTGTCCCGAGGGCACGTCCTTCGCGGAGCTCCTGTGATCGACGACATCCTCCGCGCCAAGCGCGCCGGCGAGCGCCTCGACGACGCCGCCATCCTCGCCTTCGTCACCGGCGTGCTCGACGGGAGCGTGTCCCGCCCCCAGGCGGCCGCGTGGCTCGCCTTCTCCTTCGTCAACGGCCTGGACGACGGCGAGGCCATCGCGCTGACCCGCGCCATGACCGACACCGGCGACAAGCTCGACTGGTCCGGGATCGACGGCCCCTTCGTCGACAAGCACTCCACGGGCGGCGTCGGCGACAAGGTCTCGCTCATCCTCGCGCCGCTCTGGGCCGAGCTCGGGCTGAAGGTCCCGATGATCTCGGGCCGCGGCCTCGGCCACACCGGCGGCACGCTCGACAAGCTCGAGGCCATCCCCGGCTACCGCACGGACCTCGACGACGCTGCGCTCCGCCGCGCCCTGGTCGACGTCGGCTGCTTCATCAACGGTCAGACCGCGTCGCTCGCCCCCGCCGACCGCATCCTCTACGCCCTCCGCAACGAGACGCAGACGGTCGAGTGCATCCCGCTCATCGTGGCCTCGATCCTATCGAAGAAGCTCGCCGAGGGCCTCGACCGCCTCGTCCTCGACGTGAAGGTCGGGACCGGCGCCTTCATGAAGACCGAAGCGGATGCGCGTCGTCTCGCTGAGGCGCTCGTCCGCGTCGGCAACGGTGCTGGCGTCGAGACCCGCGCGTTCCTCACCGACATGCACCAGCCCCTCGGGCAGGCCTGCGGCAACGCCCTCGAGGTCCGCGAGTCCATCGCCTGCCTCCAGGGCGGCGGCCCGGACGACCTCCGCGCCCTCACCCTCACGCTCGCCGGTCACCCCGACGCTGCCGCCGTCCTCGACAGCGGGCGTGCGTATGCGCGCTTCGAACGCATGGTCGCCGTGCACGGCGGGGACCTCGCCGCGCTCGCCCAGTCCGAGGCCGGCGTCCTCACCGAGGAGGTCCGGGCGCCTCGCGCCGGCGTGATCTCCCGCTGCGACGCCTGGGACATCGGCCGCGCCGCCTTTGTCGCCGGTGCCGGTCGCCTGCGCGCCGAGGACGTCGTGCACCCCGGCGTCGGCGTCACCGTCCTCCGCAAGGTGGGAGACCCCGTCGAGGCCGGCCAGCCCGTCGCCCTCCTGCACCACGTCGGGCGCGGCGTCGAGCACGCGCGCTCCCTCCTCCACGCCGCGTTCGTCGTGGGGGACTCCGCCGCCCCCCTGCCGATGATCCACGGGACCATCGGATGATCCCGCTCCTCCTCGCCGCCGCGGCCACCGCCGCCACGACCCCCCCGGTCGCCCACGTCCTGTCGGACCCGCTCCTGCCGCAGAAGTATCGGAGCGTGCCGCCCGGCGTATACCCGTGCAGCGTCGTCATCGCGGTCAGCGCCGAGGGGAAGGCGACCGACGTGCGCCCCGTCGAATGCGACGACGAGGCCTTCTGGGCCCTCGCCACCGCCATCGTCGCCTGGGAGTTCGACCCCGCCACCGACAACGGCCTCCCGGTCGCGGGCGAGCTCCCGTACACCGCCGAGTTCGAGGTCCGCACCCTCCTCCCACGCAAGAACATCGTCGGCTTCGTGGGCCTCGCGGTCTCCGCGGGCGGATCGGGCTGGGGCGGCGCCGAGGCGCGCATCCACCTCGGTGAGCAGCTCTCGCTCTCCGCCGGCGTCGACATCGACCAGGACACCTACGAGGGCTCCCTCGAGGACGTCTGGCTCCCCACATTCCGCGGCGACGTGACGCTCTCCACCCCGCGCCGGCGCACCGAGCACCGCGGGATCTACGGCTTCACCATCGGCGGCTTCGGGGACGGCCTCGGCGCCGTGGGCGGCTACGCGGGCTTCCGCGGCGAGCTGATGACCGGCGTCCCCGGCCTCTCGCTCGGCGCGGACCTCGGCGCTGCCGCGCTCTTCACCAACCCGCCGACCTACGACGACGTCGGCTTCTGGCCCCGCTTCGGCATCAGCCCGCTCCTCCCGTGGGTGCGCGCCTCGCTGATCTGGTACGCGCCGGTCCCGCGCGACCGCTTCGTCGTGGTCCCCCGCACGCAGGATCCGACGGTCTTCGTCCCGGAGCCGCCCGTCGAGGTCCCCGTCGAGGACACCGACGGCACCGCGTTCGCGGGCATCCGCGCCGTGCACTGGTCGGAGATCGAGCCATCCTTCGGCGACACCACGCCCACGGGCCCGGGCTTCGACCTCTACCCCCCGGGGACCTACACCTGCAACGTGCGGGTGGTCGTAGGACCGGACGGTCGCGCCTCGAAGATCCGGGTCGAGAAGTGCCCCAAGGCCGCCCACGCGGACGCCGAGGCGACCGTGCGAGAGTGGATCTGGGACAAGCACCCCACCGGCGAGGTCCAGGCCGTCTTCCCCGCACCCGTCTTCGTCCGTCGGGACGACGCCGAGGCCGTCCGCACCCAGTCCATCCTCCTGCTAAGGGACGGGACGACCAGCCCGCTCCCGCGCTTCGCCGGCAGTCCGACGGTCTACGTCAAGCGCCTCGTCCCGCCCGAGTGGACGATGGAGCGCCCCACCCGCGCCTGCTTCGTCGACGTCGACCTCGACGCGACCGGCACGCTCCAGGCGTCGAAGTGGGTGCTCGGCGACATCGAGGTCATGCCGCGCGTCATGGAAGCGCTCCAGCAATGGGTGTTCTTCCCGGTCGCGGTGGACGGCGAGCTCGTCCCCGTGCGCGTCCGCCTCTCGATGTGCGACTAACCGGTGCGCTTCGTCTCCTTTCTCGGGCTGTTCGGTCTCGTCGGCCTCGCCTGGCTGATGTCGAGCGACCGGCGGCGCTTCCCCTTCCGCATCGTGATGTGGGGGATCGCGCTCCAACTCGTCTTCGGCCTCGTCGTCCTTTCGCCCGCCGCGCAGGAGTTCTTCTTCGCCGGCGTGGACGCGGGGGTCCGCAAGCTCCTGTCCTTCTCCGAGCAGGGCGCCACCTTCGTCTTCAGCTCCTTCGTGCCGCATCAGATCACCGGCGCGGACGGCGTCTCCCTCCCCGTGCAGGGCGTCTCGCCCCCGCTGAAGACCTTCGCGTTCTGGATCCTCCCGAGCATCATCTTCTTCTCGACGTTGATGTCCGTGAGCTACCACCTCGGCATCATGCAGCTGCTCGTCAAGGGCATGGCGTGGCTGATGCAGCGGACGATGGGGACCAGCGGCGCGGAGACCCTCTCCACCGCCGCCAACGTCTTCCTCGGCCAGACCGAGGCGCCCCTCCTCGTGCGGCCGTTCGTCGCGCGGATGACGCGCAGCGAGCTCTTCTGCGTGATGCTCGGCGGCTTCGCGAACACCGCGGGCGGCGTGCTCGCGGCGTACGTCGGCTTCCTCCAGCACATCCCCGGGATCGCCGGGCACCTCGTCACCAGCTCGATCCTCTCGGCGCCGGCCACGCTGGTCATCGCCAAGGTGATGATGCCGGAGACCGGCACGCCCGACACGGCCGGCACCCTCAAGATGACGGACGAGCGGCCCGATAGGAACGTCATGGAGGCAGCGGCGCGCGGCGCCACGGAGGGGATGTCCCTCGCCATCAACGTCGCGGCGATGCTGATCGCGTTCGTCGGCCTGATGGCCGCGGTAGACTGGACCTTCTCGCTCGCTCCCGTCGCGTTCTGCGACAACGGCGTCGTCTACGGGTGGCACGAGGGCTGCGGCTCCCTGTCGCTCTCCCGCATCCTCGGCTGGGCGTTCACCCCCATCGCGCTGCTGCTCGGCGTCGACTTTTCGGAGGCATCCACCGTGGGCATGCTGCTGGGGGAGAAGCTCGTGTTGACCGAGTTCGTCGCCTACGTGCACCTCGGCGACATCATGGCGAGCGCCACCCCGCTGTCGCCGCGCGGCGCCATCATCGCGAGCTACGCGCTCTGCGGGTTCGCCAACTTCGCGTCCGTCGGCATCCAGCTCGGCGGCATCGGCGGCATGGCCCCCGGCCGCATGGGTGACCTCGCGGAGCTCGGCTTCCGCGCGATGATCGGGGGATCGCTCGCCACCTTCATGACCGCCTGCATCGCGGGTGTCCTACTCTAAGGAGCGCGCCGAGGAGAGATGGAGTTCGCCCAGTTCCATTCGTTCGAGCCGCGCAGCATCGAGGGCGTCGCCTCCGAGCTGCGTCGGTCCTTCCGCCCGGCGTCGCTCCGTCGTCGCACCGACCTCGCGGTCATCGTCGCGGGCCCCTGGCGCCCGGCGGACCTCTGGACCGACGGCATCGAGCGCCTCGTGTGGTCCGTCGGCCTCGAGACGCGCGGTGGGCCCGTGCTCTCCGACGTCGGGGAGGCCGAGCTCGGCCGTGCCGGGCTCGCGCGGCGGCAGGCGCCCATCCACCCCGTCGAAGCCCTCGCCATGCGCGCCGGAGAGGGGCTCGTCGTCGTCTACTCCGACGCAGCGCAGCTCGCCTACGTCTCGGTCTACCGCCAGAGGCACCTCGCCTGGAGCCTCATGCTCCAGGACCGCGTACGTCTCGTGCGTTGCGACGGCCAGGTGGTGCAGGTCGCCGAGCCGCCGCGCTTCATCGCCGAGGGGGACCGCACCGGCGTCCTCCTCGCGGGCCTCCACCAATGGCTCCGCGAGCCCATCACCCTCGACGACACGGAGCGCCTGATGCTCCCCGACGCCCTCGCGCAGATCACCGGCGAGTGCGAGCCGGCGTGGATCGCGCGGGACGGGATCTGGCTCGAAGTCGCCGAGGATCCCGGCGCGGCGCGCGCTTCCGGGTGAGGAACGTGCGGATGCCCCTTGCCGAACGGTCCTGTCTGGCCTAGTCAGAGGGCCCGATGCGCATCCGCTCGCTCGAACTCCAGGGCTTCAAGTCCTTCGCCGACCGCGCGGTGTTCCGCTTCGGGCCCGGGATCTCCGGCGTCGTAGGCCCCAATGGCTGCGGCAAGTCGAACGTCATCGACGCCGTGAAGTGGTGCATCGGCGAGCAGTCCGCCAAGAGCCTCCGCGGCGACTCCATGGCGGACGTCATCTTCGCCGGCTCGTCGACCCGCCAGCCCGTCGCCTTCGCCGAGGTCACGCTCACCTTCGAGGCCGGCGCCGAGCCCTTCCCGGGCATCTGGGCGCGCTTCGCGGAGCTCGCCGTCTCCCGGCGCCTCTACCGCACCGGCAGCTCCGAGTACCTGGTCAACCAGGAGCGCGTGCGTCTTCGCGACATCCAGGAGCTCTTCCTCGACACGGGCGTCGGCAACCAGCTCTACTCGGTCATCGAGCAGGGCCGCATCGGGCAGATCGTGCACGCCAAGCCCGAGCAGCGCCGCACCCTCATCGAGGAGGCCGCGGGCATCTCCCGCTACAAGATCCGGCGCGAAGAGACGATGGAGAAGCTCGCCACGACGCGCACCGCGCTCGAGCGGGTGGCCGATCTGGCGGACGAGATGGGGCGTCAGCTCCGGTCGGCCGAGCGTCAGGTGCAGCGCATCGGGCGGTGGCGCATGCTCGGGGCGAAGCTCCGGCAGCAGGAGATCCTGGTCTCGATGGCGCGTTGTTCGGGGCTCGTCGGCGACCGCCGCGCGCTGGCCGAGCAGGTGCGGGCGCTGGAGACGGAGGTGGGGGAGGGGACCCGCGCGGTGGACCGCCACGAGCACGAGCTCGCCGAGCGGCGGAAGGCCCAGGAGTCGCTGGACGAAGAGGCCGGGCGCGTGCGCGACCGCCTCGCCGAGGTCGAGGCGCAGCGCCGCGTCGAGGAGAGCGCGTCGATCTACCAGGCGCGGGAGTCCGGCTCCGGCAAGGACCGCCTCGCGCGGCTCGCGGCCGACCTCGGAGAGCTCCGGATGGAGCGCGACACCTCGGCGGCGGAGGCGGAGATCCAGGCCGGCGCGCGCGAGACCGCGGAGCGCGAGCTGAAGCGGAGCCGCGAGTCCCTCGAAGGCGCGACCGAGCGCGCGCGGGTGGCGGGAGAGACGCTCCGGGTGACGCGTGAGGAGCTCGAACGGGCGCGGCGCGGCGCGATGGAGGCGTTCGAGGCCGCGGTGCGCGCGCGCGCGGCGGTGGGCGGGGTCGCGGGTCGCCGCCGGGACATCGCGACGCGGGAGGAGCGCAACCGCGCCCAGCTCGCCGCGGCGGGGGCGTCGAACAGCCACGTCCAGGAGGAGATCGGGAGGATCTCCGCCCAGATGGCGGAGGCCGAGGCGCTGGTGGGCATGGCGCGGCAGCAGGTCGAGGCCGGCCGGGCCGCCACCGCCGGCGCGGAAGCCGACCGCGAAGCCGCCAACCGCGAGCAGAAGCGCCTCGACGGCCTCCTCACCGACGCCACGCGCGAGCGCGAGCGCGTGAAGGTGCGCCTCGACACCCTGGAAGACCTCCAGCGCAAGAACACCGACGTGCCGGACGGCCTCAAGGCCGTCCTCGCGGTGCCGGGCGTCATCGGCCTCCTCGCCTCCCAGCTCGACGTGCCCGAGGCGCTGGAGACCCTCCTCGCGCGCGCTCTCGACGGCGCCCTCGAGACGGCGCTGGTCCCCGACCGGGAGGTGGCCGCCCGCGCCGCGCTGGTCGCGAAGGGGGCCCGCGCCCGCGTGCTGGTCGTCCCCGAGGACGCCGTGCGCGCCGGATCCACCGCCGAGGGCCTCGCGACCGAGGTCGGCGGCACCCCCATCGGGCGGGCCGCGCTCGGCGCGTTGCTGCCCCGGTGCGAGGTGGTCGGCACCCTCGGCGATGCCCTCGCCGCCTGGCGCCCCGGCCTGCGCGTCGTCACCCGCGAAGGCGCGCTCGTCCGCGAGGACGGGCTCGTGCTCCTCGGCGCCGACTCGGGCGCGGGCACCGCCGCCCTCAAGCGCCGCCGCGAGATCGCCGTGCTCCACGGCACCCTCGCCGAGGCCGAGTCCGTCGTGATGCAGCGGCGCGAGGAGCTGGAGGCCGCGCGGGGCGCCGTCCGCGCCGCCGAAGCCGCGGTGGCCGCGCGATCCGCCGCGATCGAGGCCGCGCGCGGGGACCTCCGCGGGCGGGAGAACGCCGTCGCCGAGGTGCGCCACCGCCTCCGCGAACAGGAGGCCGAGCGCCTCCGCGCGACCCGCGCCGCCGAGGCCCTCGCGAGCGAAGGGACGGCGATCGTCCGGGACCGCGAGGCCCTCGACCGCGAGGAGCAGCGCGCCAACGAGGGGCTCATGGCGGCCGAGGGGCGGCAGGGTGCCGCGGAGGAGGCCCAGCGCGCCCGTCAGGGCTCGCTCGAAGGGCTCGAACCCGCGCTCGCGCAGGCCCAGGACCAGGCCCAGCGGCTCCGCCTCGAGAACGCGAACTGGCAGAAGGACCTCGTCGCCGCTCAGACCGCCGAGCGCACCGCGCGCGAGCGGGCCGAGCGCGCCGGCACCCGCGCCACCCAGGTCGACCGCGAGCGCACCGACCTCGACGCGCGCCTCCTCCAACTCGGCCTCGACGCCGAAGCGACCACGCAGAAGCTCCAGTCCCTCGGCGAGGAGCAGGGCCGTGTCCGCGACGCGCTCGAGGGCCTCCGCGAGAAGGGCAAGGTGGAGAAGGAGAAGGTCCGCGTCAGCGAGGCCGCGACCCGCGCCGCCCGCGAGCGCCGCGACATCGCGAAGGAGAAGCACCTCCGCGCAGAGGGCGAGCTCGCGCGCGTCCGCGGGGAGCTCGACCGCCTGAAGGAGGAGGCCGAGAAGCGCCACGGGCTCTCGCTCTTCGGCCTCCTCGACCGCCTCGACCGCGACGGTCAGGTGCTCCTGGAGGGGTGGAGCCCCGAGGGGATGCCGCCCGGGCTCGCCGCCGAGCCGGTCCCGGTGCTCCGCGTGACGGACGCCGAGCTCGAAGGGGAGATGGCGCCGCGCATCACCGCCCTCGAAGCGCTCCGCGAGGCCTTCGCCAAGGTCGGCGAGATCAACCCGGAGGCTGAGGATGAGTGGCGGGAGGCCTCCGCGCGGCACGAGGAGCTCGAGAAGCAGCGGGCGGACCTCGCCGAGGCCATGGACATCATCGAGAAGGCGATCGCCAAGATCAACCGCACCTGCCGCGAGCGCTTCCGGGAGACCTTCGACCTGGTCGCCGAGCACTTCGCGGGGATGTACCCACGGCTCGTGGGCGGTGGCTCGGGGCGCCTCATGCTCACCGACGAGGAGGACCTCCTCACCTGCGGCGTGGAGCTGCAGGTCCAGCCGCCGGGGAAGCGCGTCCAGAACCTCTCGCTCCTCTCCGGCGGCGAGAAGGCGATGGCCGCGATCTCCCTCATCTTCTCGCTCTTCCGCGTGAAGCCGTCCCCGTTCTGCCTCCTCGACGAGGTCGACGCCCCGCTCGACGAGGGCAACGGCGCCCGCTTCAACGACATGCTCCGCGACATGAGCACCGTCTCGCAGTTCATCGTCATCACCCACAACAAGAAGACCATGGAGTGCGCGGACGTGCTCTACGGTGTCACGATGCCGGAGCCGGGCACGTCCCGGCTGGTCACCGTGAAGATCGATTGAGGGGGACCCATGCAGGAATGGTTCTGGCTCGCGCTGACCGGGGTCGCGCTCCTTGCGAGCCTCGTGGGGTTCGTCCTCTGGTATTCGCGTCGTGGCCTCCTGCCGCCGCCGCCGCCGGACAAGGCGATCCCGCAGGGGCCGACCACGCTCGATCGCTTCGCGGCGGCGCTCCAGCGCACCCGTGACGCGCTCGGGGGATCGCTCCGCGCGGTGTTCGGCCGCGAGCAGGCCGACGAGGAGGCTTACGAGGGCCTCGAGGAGGCGCTGCTCCGTGCCGACGTAGGGACGCGCGCGACCACCGCGTTGTTGACCGAGCTTCGCGGCCGGGTCCCCGTGACCGCGCCCGCTTCGGCCCTGCGCACCGAGCTGCGCGCGCTCGTCCGCGAGCGGCTCCTCCGCCACCCTACCGCCCTCGCCACCGTGGAAAAGGGCCCGCTCGTCATCCTCGTCGTCGGCGTGAACGGCAGCGGCAAGACCACGACGATCGGGAAGTTGGCGGCCCGTTACCGCAAGGAGGGCCGCACGGTGATGCTGGGCGCGGGGGACACATTCCGCGCCGGCGCCATCGAGCAGCTTAAGGTGTGGGGGGAGCGCACCGAGTCGCCCGTCGTCGCGCACCAGGAGGGCGCCGATCCCGCCGCGGTGCTGCACGACACGCTGCAGTCCGCGATCGCGAAGGGCGTCGACGTCGTCATCTGCGACACGGCGGGCCGGCTGCAGGCCCAGAAGGCCCTGATGGACGAGCTCGCGAAGGTGCGCCGCGTGGTCGGCAAGGTCCTCCCGGGCGCGCCGCACGAGACGCTGCTGGTGCTCGACGGCACGATGGGCCAGAACGCGTTCTCGCAGGCCCGCGTGTTCAAGGAGGTCGCCGGCGTCACCGGCGTCGCGCTCACCAAGCTGGACGGCACCGCGAAGGGCGGCGTCGTCATCGGAATCTCCGAGGAGTTCGGCCTCGCGGTCAAGCTCGTGGGCGTGGGCGAGAAGGTCGACGACCTCCGCACCTTCGACCCCGAGGCGTTCGCCGCTGCCTTGTTCCCCGACGTGGATTGACGCGCGGACGGGGTCCGCTTACCGGAGCGCCGTGCAGAAGCAGATCACGATCCTGGGCCGCTCGTACACGCTTCGCGCGGACGAGAACGACGATCTCGAACACTCCGCCGCAGAGGTCGACCGTCGCCTGCGCGCCCTCATCGCGCGCGCGCCCACCTTCGACAGCTACACCGGGGCCCTGCTCACGGCGCTGAACCTCGCGTCCGAGCTGCGGGCGCTCAAGGTCCGGTATCGCGCGCGCCTCAACGAGCTCGACCACGCGGCCGCTGCGGTGGAAGCCGTGCTCGAGGCCGCCGTAGCAGACGAAGGGGAGGGCGCGGACCCCGCGCCCGAGGAAGCGACCTGATGGACGCCGTGCTCGACCGCCTGACGAACTTCTTCGATTGGCTCGGGGCGTTGGCTGATCGGCCGTCCCACCGGGCCCTGGGGTTCCTCCTCGGTTTCCCGACCGCCGCGGTGATCGGTACGGCGGTGTGGTTGACCCCGTCCGAGAAGGGATTCGGCACCCACACCCAGCTCGGGCTCAGCGGCTGCGCGATGCTCACCTTCACCGGGTGGCCGTGCCCGATGTGCGGGATGACCACCACCTTTTCGCTGATGGCGCACCTCCGCCCGATCGACGCGTTCTTCAACCAGCCGTTCGGCGTCATCCTGTTCACCCTGACGTTGCTGACCGCGCTGGTCGGCACGGTGGACCTCCTCACGGGCAGGGGCCTCCTGCGGGCGTCCATGCGCTGGATTGGGAGGCGGGAGCAGATCCTGGCCTTCGGCTTGCTGATCGGAATGATCGGCGGCTGGGTCTACAAGTGCATTCGCATGCACCCCGACCTCCTCGGGTAAATTTGCCTTGACGCGGCGGAGGGGCGGACGTAGAAGGCCCGCGTCGGACGGTCCTCCCGCTCGGCGCCCTCGAAGCTGGCACTCGAAAATAGTGCTGGACAAGACGGACGCCAAAGAGTAATAGGGCCGCACGAACGACAACCGAGGTGAAACTCGAGTCTGTCGGGGCGGTCCTGAACCGCCGTCGCCCCGTCGGTGGCATCCTCGAAAAGATGCTTGACGGACTGGTGACGGTGCGGTAGAAGGGCGGCACAAAGGCGAACGAGAGGGTGACCTCGCGAGCGTCGACGGTCGATTCGCGATAGCGAGCCAGGCCGGTCTTTGAAAAATTGGTAGCAGTTTCTGTACGTTCAATAGAGTTTCGGCTCGAACGTAACCCTTAGCCGGGTTTCGTGCGGACCAAAGTGGATTACAAACTGGAGAGTTTGATCCTGGCTCAGAGCGAACGCTAGCGGCGGGCCTAACACATGCAAGTCGAGCGGGCAGCTTCGGCTGTTTAGCGGCGGACGGGTGAGT
>CAJBVW010000179.1 GCA_903959175.1 uncultured Pseudomonadota bacterium | reverse complement strand
CCTGCTGGTCGGGGTGGCGCGCGGGGTGCGGGAGGGCGGTGGCAGCCCGGCCGCCGTGTATACGCTGCTCACGACGCGCAGCTTCCCGGTCGAGGCCGACGCGGCGCGCGCCTTCGCGGTGGCGACGGCAGGCCTGCGCCGCTTGTCCGCGCCCACCGTGCTCGCCCCGGGCGCCGGGCTCGTCGTGACGGACGTGCGCTCGGGATCCGCCGCTGCGGCCCTCGGGATCGTGCCCGGCGACGTGCTGATCGCCTACGCCGCCCTGCCCTTCGCCCACGCCCGCGACCTGCCCGCTGCGCTCTACGGCGACGGCGTCGGCGGCTCGCTCGTGGTCCTCGGCGAGGGCGGCCGGCGCGAGGTGGTGGTGCCGACGCCGGCGCTCGGGGTCACCGTCGAGGCGTTCTGATCGGCCGGGCGCCGGGAGCGCCCCGCGCGGTCAGCCCTCCCAGAGGACGCCGTCGCTCGTCTCGACGACCTCGCACGCGGCCGTCACGCTGAACGGCGTGAAGACGATGGCCATGTTGCACATCTCGTCGGTCGAGAGGAGGCCGTAGTTGACCTCCGCGTCGGTGTCGTTCATCCAGGTGCACGCGAACTCGAAGCCCTGGCCGGCGGGGACGTCGATGGGAGTGGTGAACTGCTCGATGCGGGGGTCGTGCCAGTCGTCGTTGCGGTAGAAGATGTCGCCGGTGGTGACGCCGTCGAAGGGGGCGATGGTGAATTCCGTCGCCATCGCGTGGGTGTGCGATGCGAGGAACTGCACTTGGACGTCCTCGTTCATCACGCAGCGGGACCACTCGGTGGTCTCGGCCTGCGGGGGCAGCGAGATGGTCTCGTCGCGCACGCTGCCACCCCAGATGCCGGACACCACGTCCTCCTCGGGGATGGTGTAGGCGTTGAGGTAGGAGTAGAGCGCGATGTCGGCGTCCGTCGTGTTGACGAAGTGGACCTCCTGCAACACCTGGATGCCAGCGGGGAGCTCGGCCGCGACGCCCTCGGGGAGCGTGAGGATGCCCTCGGCGTCTCCCTGGTTGCCGAACATCATGACCGCGTCCTGCATGACGGACGAGTTCGCATAGAGCTCGTTGCAGTCGTAGCTGCCGGGCTCGAGCGGGGTGCTCGCGAACGCGGTCGTGGACAGGGTCATGTGGTGGGTGCCCTCGTTCTGGAGGTACGCCACGGAGTTGACCGCTTGGAGCTCGGTGGTGGGCAGGTCGTAGACCTCGCAGAGCCACACCTCGGTGCCCGCGGGGGCGGTGCCGAACATCGAGACCTGGAAGCCGGCGCCGTCGGCGGGCGGCGCGAGGACGGGGATCTCGGGCGCGGCGGGCGCGGTGTCGGCGGGGGCGTCGGCGCAGGCGGCGAGGAGCGGGAGGAGGAGGCGCAAGGGAGCTCCGGCCGCGAGCGCAAGCTCGGGCGGGACCAGTGTACGCTGCGTGTGTGACACTTTCGCGCCTGTCCTCCCTCCTGGCCCTGTGTGCGTGCGTGGGGCGCCCGGCGGCGGACACCGCGGGGCGCGACACGGCGCGGGCGAGGGAGACGGGGGAGACGGGGGAGACGGGGGAGACGGGGGAGACGGGGGAGACGGGGGAGACGGGGGAGACGGGCGAGACGGGGGAGACGGGCGAGAGCGTGCCGTGCGCGTTGCCGGCGGCGGCGGACGTGGACACCGCCGCCGGGCCGCCGACCGTGGTGTACGCGGTGCGCCACGCCGAGAAGGGCAGCGGCGACGACCCCGGCCTGACCGCGGAGGGGCTGGCGCGCGCCGACGCGCTGGTGGGCTTGCTTCACGACGTTCCGCTGGTGGCGGTGTACGCGACGGACCTCGTGCGCACGCAGCAGACCGTCGCGCCCACGGCGGCGGACCACGGCCTGCCCATCGTGATCGACTACGACCCGGAGGAGGAGCTCGCCGCGCACATCCTGTCGGAGAACGTGGGGCAATCCGTGCTCCACGCGGGGCACTCCTACACGCTCGACGACTTCATGGAGGCGCTCGGCCTGGCGGACCCACCGTCGACCAGCGACTACGGGGACCTGTGGATCCTCACCGTGGCGGCGGACGGGAACGTGACGCTGCAGACGACGTGTTTCGGGGGGTAGGGCGGGGCGGGACGGCGGCGGGGGCCCCGGCGGGGCGCTGCCGGTGGGCCCGACACCGCGAAAGTCTCCGCGGAGCGGGCATAGGTGCCACCTAAGCCCCCTCCGCGGAGACGCGCGCCGACCTATGCCCCCTCGTAGGAGACAAAGCATGGGCGCGGGAGGGCGATCCGGGCGCCTCCGGTGCGCGGGCCACGCGGATGGGCGCGTATATTCGGCGTTCGTCCGTACAGCGATCGTCGTAAACGACAATGAGTTGGCCGCGGTGTCTCCAACGAAGGGGCATAGGTTCGCGGATGTCTCCGCGCGCGGGGCATAGGTGCACCTATG
>CAJBVW010000178.1 GCA_903959175.1 uncultured Pseudomonadota bacterium | reverse complement strand
GGGTGGGCTGACGGATGGGCTTGACCGGCGCGCCGGGCTGACCGGTGGGACCGCCGTGCCCCGCGCGCCGCCGGCCCCCTCGCGCCGCCGGCCCAGCCCGCGGATGCCCCCACCCCGGCGGAAGCGTCGCTCGAAGCGGAGGAGCTACTCCTCTTCCTCTTCTTCTTCGTCCTCGTCTTCCCAGTCGTCGTCTTCCCAGTCGTCGTCCTCTTCGTCCTCGTCCTCGGCTTCCTCGTCGCTCACGGCGCCGTCGCCCTCTTCTTCTTCCTCGTCCTCTTCGTCGTCCTGGTCCCAGTCTTCGTCCTCCCAATCGTCGTCGCTCCCGGCTTCGTCATCGAAGTCGTCGTCAGCGACACGCACGGGAGGCACGGCGGGGAGCGGCGGCAAGGGCACAGAGAACGTCATCGAGAGCGTCATCGAGAGCGGCAGCAGCGAGGGCAGCAGGGACATCGGTTCGGCGAGCATGAGGCTCCGTGGGTCAAGACCGTCTAACCTTTACGCTCCCGCCGCGGCGAGGTGCAGCAGGAAGCTGCTCACGCGGCCCCACGCGGTGCGCGCCGTGTCGCCGCGTCGCGCCGGGAGGGGGTAACGGAACACTTGCCAAGGCTGCGACGTGCCGGAGAGTCGGCGTTCGAGCTCGTCGACGTGGCCGGCGGGGGTGTCGTCGTCGGCTTCGTCGAAGTGGCACTGGAGCGGGCAACCGAGGCCGGGCAACAGGTCGAGCGGCTGCATCGGGCGCTGCGCGCTGACGCCGGGGTACGACACCCGCCCGCCGAAGCTCACGGCGCCCGCGAGCCCGAGGACGGCGCAGGCGGCGAGGCGCGCGTAGAGCCCCCCCTGGCCGAGGCCCACGACGAAGCGGCGGCCGGGCGGGAGGAGGTCGCGCGCGGCGCGCAGATCCGCGATCGCGTCGGGATCGGAGGGGCACTCGCCACCCCGCCACCCCAAGTCCGGCACCACGACGACGAACCCGGCTGCCACGAGACGCGCCACGGCGGCGTCGACCTCCCCGGGCTCCGCCTCGACGTGGTCGGGCACGAGCAGGACGCCGCCGCGCGGCGCGTCGGGCGCGGTGCGTCGGGCGCGGAGGCCGGAGGGGGCGACGAGGGGTTCGGTCATCCTCGGACCCCGTTCGTCGCGAGGCGTCCGTACACGCGCATCAGCCGCTCCGGGAGGGCGTCCAGGCGGTCGATCACGGTGTAGGCGACCTCTCCGTACATCCGCGCGAGGTACGACGGCCCGGTAGGATCGACCGTCACGCAGAACGGGTGGATGCCGAGCTTGCGGGCCTCGCGGAGGGCGGCGCGGGTGTCGTCCTGGGCGTAGCGGTCGTAGTAGTGGTCGCACCCGCAGTCCAGCGGCTTGCCGTCGGAGAGCAGGAAGAGGAGCCGCACGCGCGCCGGCTGCTTCTGGAGCTTCATCGTGGCGTGCCGGATGGCGGCGCCGTCCCGGTTCTCCATCTTGAAGGTCATGCGGCCGATGCGCTCGCGGGCGCGGTCGTCGTAGGGCTCGCCGAACTCCTTCGCCACGTAGAACGCGACGTGGTCGCGGCCGTAGCCGGAGAAGCCCCAGATCGCGAAGGGGTCCCCGAGGGCGTGCAGCGCCTCGGCCGCGACGATCAGCGCCTGCTTCTCCACGTCGATGATGCGGCGGGAGGAGCCGTCCGCGGACTCGTTGGTCGAGGAGGACATGTCGAGCAGGAAGGCGACGGCGACGTCGCGCTCCTCCCGCACGCGGCGGATGTAGAGGCGGTCGCTCGGCTCCTTGCCGAGGCGGCGAGAGATGCGCGACTCGATCACGCGGTCGATGTCGAGCTCGTCGCCGTCCACGAGGCCCCGCTGTTTGACGAGGCCCTGGGGGCGCATCGCCTCGAAGCGACGGCGCATGGCGTCGACGTGGCGCTTCTCGCGCGTCATCACGTCGTCCACGAAGTCGCGGGAGCCCTCCTTGAGGCGCTGCTCGCGCACGGTCACCCAGCGCGGCTTGTAGTCCTCGATCGCGGTGTCCCACTCGCGGTACACGAAGGTCTTCGCGGTGCCGGCCACGTCCGGGTCGGTCGGGACGCCCTGCGCGGCGCGCGTCGGCGCCTCGGGGGTGGTGCCTTTGTCGTCCACGATGGCGCCGCCCGGGGACGGGTTGCGGTCGAGGAAGGCCTCCATGTCCTCGTAGGAGGCGCCGTCCTGCTCACGACGCTCGGCCTCTTTCGCCTTACGACGGGCGTCCGCCGGCGAGCTGTCTTCTCCCGCCTCGCGCATCTCGCGCAGCAGGCGTTGCGCCTCCTCCTCGAGCCGTCGCTCGTCCCCTCCGGCCTGCTCAGGGCGGATCCGAGGCTGGAGCGGCGGCGGCTCGAAGAGCGGCTCCGGCTGCGGGAGGTCGCCCTCGGGCCCCGGGCGTTGCCGCTTGTTCCCCTGGCTCTGCGGCGGCTTCCCGTCCTCCGCGCGGAGCATCAGCCCCTCCACCCCCGGGTAGGCGGCGCGTACGGCGGCGGCGATGTCGCTCACCTCGGCGGTGTCGAGCCGCGCCAGCAGCGCCATGAGGGGCAGGATCGCGGCCTCCTCCGCGGGGCCGAGCGGCAAACGCTCGAGACCCCAGGCGTGCCGGGCGAGGGCCTCGATCGCGCGCGCGGCCGGCGCCTTCGGATCGGGCCGGTCGCCGCGGAACGAGGGGCCGAGGCGGTCGAGGTCCCGCGCGACGCCCGGGTAGGCCACGCGGATGCGCTGCTCGACGCGCGCGTCCTCAAGGATCTGGAAGAGGTCCCGCGCGAGCGAGCGGTTCATGAACGCGCGGAAGTAGCGTTCGAGCTCCCCTTCCCCCTCGACGTGGTCGGGC
>CAJBVW010000177.1 GCA_903959175.1 uncultured Pseudomonadota bacterium | reverse complement strand
CCGCCCCGAGCGCGACCGCGGCGATGCCACCGAGCGCATCGCCGACCGCCCCGACCGCGACGCCACCGACGAGGAGGGCCGTCCCCGCCGCGGCCGCCGCCTCGTGCGTGGCGACGAGGGCGAGGGCCCCGGCGTCGTGCTCCCGAGCACCGGCAAGCTCCCGGCGCGCCCCCGCGTGCACCGCAAGCGCTGGAAGCCCGTAGCGGGCGTCGTCCGCCGCCGGCGCATGTCCCGCATCGAGCTGGACGACGGCGTCCAGTACTTCTCGCGCCTCCCCGAGCCCCTGCTCGGCGCGCTCTACCGCGCGATGGGCGGCCAGCCCTCGCGCGTGCCCGACATCGACCGCATGACGCAGCTCACCGTGCGCGCCATCGCGCAGGGCAGCCGCCTCTCCGGCCTCCTGGCGCAGATGCACCAGCGCGATCGTCAGGCGTTGGCGGCGTTGATCCAGTGCGGCGGGCTCGCCCACGCGGAGGAGTTCCACCGCGAGCTCGTCCTCATGCTAGGCGGGCGCGAGAGCGACTGGGCGCGCACGATGCAGATCGTGTCCGACCGGGGCCTCGTCTTCGCGTCCGACCAGATGGAGGACGGGTTCTACTACCTCGTCCCCGAGCCCCTCGTGGACCACCTCGTCGAGCACCTCGAGAGCGAGCTCTCGCTCCCGACGTTCCAGCACGAGGACATCCGCATCGTCGACCAGCGGCCCTTCTGCCCGCCGCTCGACTTCTCGCTCGCCACCCTCGCCACCTACCTCGACCAGCGCCCGCCCCGGCTGACGCAGCGCCAGGAGGTCTTCAAGGCCCACAAGGACGAGCTCGACCGCTTCTTCGCGCAGGTGTGGAGCCCGGACAGCGAGCTGTTCAACCTCCATTACGACTTCCTGATGATGCACGGCATGATCGAGCTCCGCGGCGACCGCGTGGCCGTCAACCGCGACGTCGTCGAGGAGTGGCTGCACCTCGAGCCGGAGGACCAGCGCGATCTCGTCTTCCGCGCCCTCGAGAAGCGCTTCCCGATGGCGGAGTGGGTGCTCTGGGCCGTCGCGTCCGCCAAGGACGAGTGGATCCCCGAGGCCCCGCTCCAGGCCCTCTACCGGCGTTGGAAGCGCGGAGAAGACTGGCGCGAGCGCTTCCACAAGGGCCTGTACCACTCCCCCCGCGGCACCGAGCGCGACGGCTACAGCTTCACCCCGCTGGTCGCCTGCGGCATGCTCGAGCTCGGCGTCTGGGGCCAGCAGAAGTTCTACAAGCTCACGCCGCGCGCGGCGAAGCTCCTCGATCCGCCGGAAGACGAGGGTTTCCGCCAGTTCTACCTCACTCCGTCCTACGAGATCATGGCGCCGGCCGGCCTCGCGCCGATCCTGCTCTTCCGCGTGGGCGAGCTCGCCGAGCTCACCGGGTGCGACCGCGCCAACACGTACAAGATCACGGAAGTGACGATCGAGCAGGCGCTTTGCAAGGGTTGGCGCCGCGAGGAGGTCTTCGACTTCCTGCGCGAGAGCAGCCAGATCGGCCTGCCGGAGAACGTGGAGAACACGCTCCGCTCGTGGATGGGCCAGGAGGCCGACGTCGAGTTCCACGAGATCGTGGCGCTCACCGTCCACCGCAGCTCGGTGCGGAAGATGGAGAGCCTGCGGCAGCTCAAGCCGTACCTCCTCCACCGCTTCGCGCCGGGGCTCTACGCGGTGGACCGCCGTCGCATCCCCGAGCTCGTCGCCGAGCTCCAGGCCACGGGGTTCAACCCCGCGAAGGAGCTGCGCCGCTACCCCGCCGACGAGGACGCCGCCGAGGCCCGCCAGCGCCTCCACCACCTCCTCGCCGAGGCCCGCGACCAGCGCGACGACCCGCTCGCCCGCGCCCACTCCGCCGACACCCAGCCCGAGGACCTCCATCCCGTGCCGGGCAGCGTCGCCGCTCAGGGCGCCGCGCGGCGCCAGCGGAAGCAGGAGGGCCCGGTGCGGGTCTCTCCCGCTGAGGTGCGCGCGATCGTCGATCGCGCCGTCACCCAGGGGCTGTGGCTCGAGATGGTCTACCTGTCGGTCAAGGAACAGACGCGTCGCACGATCATCGTGGCGCCCGAGCGCATCACGCTCAACCGCGAGGGGGTCCAGGTCCTCGTCGCGACGGACGTGGCGACCCAGACCCGCCTCACCTACAACCTGGGCCAGATCGAGCGCGCGCGCTCGGCCGACCCCCGGGCGACGGCCAGATGAGCGCCGCGACCGACCCCGCCGAGCCGCGCAGCTTCGAGTCCGCCCTGGGCGAGCTCGAGTCCCGCGTGGCTCGGCTGGAGCGGGGCGATCTCGCCCTCGAGGAGGCCTTGCGCCTCTTCGAGGAGGGGGTGGGGCTCGTTCGCGAGTGCCACGAACGTCTCGACACTGCCGACGCACGGATCATCGCTCTGACCGCCGGAACCGACGGGATCCGCGAGGCCCCCCTCGCAGATGTCGGCGATGGATCGCGCTCGTAACGCCATGTTGACACAGGGTGACGGCAGGGGACGTTACACTCCCCGGCCTTGGTCGCCACAGGAGCGGGAATGTTCGACAGCGTGGGCCGCAACGAGAAGCGCCAGGCCTCACGCCAGGTGGGCGCCCTCCTGCTCTCCTTCGCGGTGAACGGCTCCTTTTTCGCCGCGCTGGTCTACGCCGGCACGCGCGTCGTCGAGGAAGTGACCGCGGCCGAGGTGATCGAGGTCGCCGTCGACCTGGCTCCGCCCCCGCCTCCTCCTCCTCCGCCCCCCGCCGGCGGCAGCAAGAAGCCGAAGACCGAGAAGAAGCCGGACGAGGTCAAGCCGGACGAGGTCATCCCCACCGAGGTCGTGCCGTTGGAGACGCCCGAAGAGGCGCCCGTGGTCGAAGCGGAGGCCGAAGGCGTCGAGGGCGGTGTGGAAGGCGGCGTCGAGGGCGGCGTGGTCGGCGGGGTCGTGGGCGGCGTCGTCGGCGGCGTGCTCGGCGGCCAGCTCGGCGGCACCGGCGTCAAGGTCGTCCACTGGTCCCAGGCCGAGGTCAAGGTCCGTCCCACCATCCGGGACGCCGACTACCCCGACGCCGCGCTCGCGTTGAAGCTGCCGGACGAGCGCTGCGTCGTCCGCATCAACATCGACGAGAAGGGCGTCCCCTACGAGATCATCCCGAAGACCTGCTCGGAGATCTTCCGCACCGCCGCGCGCTCCGTCGGTATGCGCTATCGCTTCTACCCGGTGAAGGACGGCGGCCAGGCGGTCAAGGCCGGCTTCGACCTCACTCTCATCTTCAAGGCCCCCTAGCCTTCACGCCGGCGCCGCCGGAGGACGTACGACATGGATCTTTCTCCTCAGCATCTGTGGCAGGTGATGGGCGGCCCGGCGAAGACCATCTTCGTCCTGCTCGCGATCATGCTGTTGGCGAGCTCGTACGTGGGCATCGAGCGCCTCATCGCGTTCCTGCGCGCGCGCAGCCAGTCCCGCGCCCTCGCGGAGGCGATCGCCAAGCCGCTCTCCTCCGGCGACATGGACGCCTCCCTCAAGATCGCCGGTGACGACGCCTACAAGCTCTCCTACCTCGGCGGCATCGTGAAGGCCGGGCTCTCCGAGTACCGCGCCCGCCCCGACCACCACGGCATCGAGGCCGCCAAGCGCGGTCTCGAGCGCGTGGCCCTCGTCGAGGCCGCCGCGTTGCGCAAGGGGATGAACATCCTCGCCACGACCGGCTCGACCGCCCCCTTCGTGGGCCTGGTCGGCACGATCTTCGGCATCATCAACGCCTTCTCGATGATGAGCTCCGAGGGCGGCGCGGACCTCACCGCGATCTCCGGCGGCATCGCCGAGGCGCTGGTCTCCACCGCGTTCGGCATCGCCGTCGCCATCGTGGCGATCTGGCTTTACAACTACTTCAACGCCGTCATCGACGACATCGCGAAGGACATGACCACGTCCATCGGCGAGCTCGTGGATTGGGCGGAGAAGGACGCGCTCCGTCGCTCCGAGAGCCAGGCGGCCAAGTAGCGGTCGCTGGTCACGTAGCGGACACCCGGAGGCAGGAAGATGGGCGCGAAGGTCGGTGGAAAGAAGGGCGGCGCGATGGCGGACATCAACGTCACGCCTCTCGTCGACGTCGTGCTGGTGCTCCTGATCATCTTCATGGTGGTCACGCCGATGTTGTCGTCCGGCGTGGACGTCGAGCTCCCCAAGGCGAAGACCGCCGAGGAGGAGAAGGACATGGGCCAGCACCTCGTCATCTCCGTCCGCGGGGACGGCGTGGTGTTCGTCGATCGCGCCGAGGTCACCCTGGACGAGCTCGCCCCGCTCGTCGAGAAGGAGCGCGCCAACCGGCCGATGCTCCTCAAGGGCGATCAGAAGGTCACCTACAAGCAGGTCCGGGACGTGATGGACAAGCTCCACGAGCTCCCGGGCACCGACACCATGCTCCTCGCGGCCGAGAAGCTCAAGGAGTAGCGGATGTCGATCAAGGTCCCGACGAGCGCACAGGGCGGCATGGACGAGATCAACGTCACGCCGCTGATCGACGTGGTGCTGGTGCTCCTGATCATCTTCATGGTCATGACGCCCATCACCGTGCGGAAGATGGCGAGCAACCTGCCGCCTCCCGACACCGAGGAGCCGCCTCCGCCGCCCCCCGACCAGGTGCCCGACCAGCTCATGGTCGCCGTCTACGAGGACGGGAAGATCGCCTTGAACCTGAAGGAGGGCCTCGACGAGGACCTCATGAAGGAGATCACCCTCCGCCTGCGCTCGAAGGAGAAGAAGACCGTCTTCATCGACGCCGCGCCCAACGCCAACTACGGCCGCGTCGTACAGGTGATGGACCTCGTCCGTAGCGCCGGCGCGGAGAACGTGGGCCTCGCCGAGCTGAAGGAAGAGGGCCCCGCGCGCCTCGCGCCCGGCCAGGTCCTCTCCGTCCCCGGTGCCCCGGGCGCGGCCCCGGCGCCCGTCCCGGCGGGATGACCCCGTTCGAGCGCGCCGGCGGCGAGCCCGTCGTGCGCGCCATCGTGGACGCCTTCGTCGACCGCCAGTTCGGCGACCCGATCATCGGCTTTTTCTTCACCGGCAAGGACCGCGCGCGCGTGAAGCTCCACGAGTACGAGCACGCCGCCGCCGCCCTCGGCGCAGCCGTGGCCTACACCGGCCGGCCGATCCCCAGCCTCCATCGCCCGCTCCGCATCAACGCCGGCCAGTTCCGGCGCCGCCTCGCCCTGCTCAAGCAGGAGATCGAGCGCGCGGGCGTCCCGGCCGACATCGCCGAGCTCTGGCTGGACGGCCAGCGCCGCATGGAGCGCGCCATCACCGACGGCACCGACTGCGCCCCCCCGGGAAGCCATGCTCCGCCCGGGTGATCTCGCGCCGCCGTTCCGGGTCCAGCCGGTGTTCGGGCTCCCCGTCCAGACCGGCGGGCGCCCGCTCGTCGTGCTCTTCCTCCGGTCGCTCTCCGGCGGGCTCGCGCGCGCCGCCGTCGTGGAGGCCCAGAAGGCCCTCGTGGCGCTCGACAGCGCTGGCGTGGGCCTCGTCGCCTTCACCCGCTGCGACCTGACCCTGGCGCGCGACTACGTGCCCCGCGAGCACGTCCTGTTCCCCATCGTCGTCGAGGACACCGACGCCCGCTGGCTCGAGTGGGGCGTCGGCCGCGACCGGGGCCTCGGGCGCTCGCTCCTCGGGCTGCGCCCCGCGGGGGTCCGCGCCGCGGCCGCGTCGCTCCGCCTCGGCCGCGGCCGCCCCGAGGCCGGCGTCGAGCAGCTCCCCGCCGAGTTCGTCGTCGGGCGGGACGGGCGCATCCGCCACGCTCGCTACGGCCGCACCATCTTCGACCTCCCCGACGTCGCGGCCCTCTGCGCCGCTGCCTGCCGGGAGTGACGCCCCCGCGCGGGCGGGCCGCGGTCCTCCTCCTGGCCGCGCTCGCAGCGTGCGGGCCCCTCGTCCCCTCGCGCGGCGCGGTGCTCCCGAGCGAGCTCTCCGTCCTCGCGGAGCAGCGCGACGGCACCCCGCTCTCGCTCCTGCTCGGCCTGCGCCGCAACTCCCGCGATCAGCTTGACGTGCGGGTGGCGGAGGGCGCGCAGGTCTACGACGGGCGGCGCGTCTGGAGCGTCGAGGTCGGGGACGCCGGCTTCAGCGTCGCCGACCGCGTGTCGGGCGAGCGCGTGCGCTTCGACGCCGGCGCGGCGCCGCGGCTCCTCGCCGTCTACCAGCGCTCGGTGTGGTTCGACACCGCGGTCGGCGTGCGCGTCTGCGGGATGAAGGCGGGGCGGTGCGGCCCCGGCACCCTGCCCGGCCTGCCGCTCACCTACCCGGGCCCCGGGAAGGGCTTCCACCTCGCCCTCGAGAACGGCACCCTGCGCCTCTTCCTGCCGCAAGAGGTGTCCACCCTGGGCGTACCCCTCGCCACGGGCATCGCGCGGCTCCTGGGCGTCTACTGGGTCCGCGGCGGCACCGGCGAGGCGGACACCGTCGTCCACCGCACCTTCCGGGGCCGCGCGCGCGTCCACGCCCTCGCGCGGAGCGTCGCGCCCGACGGAGACCTCGCCGACTGGCCCGGCGCCGCCCCGCTCGTGGTCGATGCGCCCTGGCAGCTCCAGTCCGGCGCCGACGGCTGGGACGGCCCCCGCGACGGCAGCTTCAGCGTCGCTGCCACCTGGACCGCCGACCGCCTGTGCGTCGCCGGCCGCGTGCGCGACGACGCGCCGGGCCCCGACGACACGCTGACGGTGCGCGTCGACGACGTGGCGGTCGCGCTGCCCCTGCTCGGGGAGGCGAGCGCGCCCGCGCCGTGGACCGCGGTGCTCCGACCGACCTGGCGGGGCGGCAGCTACGAGGCGTGCCTGCCGACGAGCGCGGCGCGCGCCAGCGACGAGCTCCCCTTCGCGGTGGTGTTCACCGATGCCGACCCGGGCGAGGCCACGACCGTGCTCGCGTCGGCCCCGGAGCGGGACGGGCTGCCCCTCGGCGAGCTTCTGCTGGACGCGCCGGAGTAGCCTCCGCGGGCGTTCAGGGCGCGGCGGCGGCCTGCTCCACGGCGAGGGCCGGGTGGCGGTCGGCGCGCGGCGCGAAGCCGAGGACGGCGACCACCACGATGAGGTAGAGCACGCAGGTGACGAGGATCGGGCGGTCCCGCAGGAGGGTCTCGTCCGGCGCGGCGCCCTCGCCCTTCTGGTCCATCAGGTAGATGTACCGAAAGATGCCGAAGAGCACGAAGGGCAGCGTCAGCAGCAGCCAGTCCGTCGGCGAGCCGAGCACGGTGTACAGCGCGTAGCTGATGATCGTGCCGCTCGTCGTGATCGCCTGGAACTCGGAGAGCATCGCGGGGCTGTACTCGTCGAGGCTCTTGCGAGTCCCGCCGATGCCCTCGAGGAGCATGATCTCGCCGCGGCGCTTGTTGAAGCCGAGGAAGAGCGCGAGGAACGCCGTGCACAGGAGCAGCCACGGCGAGATCGCCACGCCGATCGCCACCGCGCCGGCCACCGGCCGCCAGAGGTAGCAGGCGGCGAGGAACATCACGTCGAGGATGACGATGTGCTTGAAGTAGACCGAGTAGGACAGCGTGGTCGCGAAGTAGAGCAGCGACACGACGAAGAACTGGGGGCTGACGACCCAGGCGAGGCCGAGCGCAGCCGAGAACGTGAGAGCCATGAGGCCCCAGCCGCCGCGCTCCGTGAGCTCGCCGCTGGCGAGGGGCCGGAAACGCTTCTTCGGATGCCGACGATCCGACTCGATGTCGCGCCAGTCGTTGAAGATGTAGCCGGTGCTCGCGAGCAGCGAGAACGCGAAGAACGCGACGCCGAGGTGGACCCATTCCGTCGGGTTGCGGATGGCTTCGGAGAAGATGATCGCCGGGAGCATGAGCACGTTCTTGGCCCACTGCTTCGGACGTAACGCCGCGAGCGCGGCCAGGGGCGCCGATCGGCGCCGGACTACGGAATCCACGTCAGGGGTCCTTCTTCTTGAGGTCGACCGCCACGAAGTCGAGCACGCGCATCTGGTTGTAGTCGAGCGTGAGCTGGCTCTCGGCGGGCGTGATGCCGGCGCCGGAGACGCGCACGAGGGCGGGCCGACCGGCGGCGAGCGTGGTGGTCACGGGTGAGGCCCCGGGGACCTCGCGGCCGTCGAGCGTCACGGCGGCGCCGGCGGGGAAGTGGATCTGGACGATGGGGTCCAGCTTGAGGACGGGCGGCTCCTCCGGGCCGGCGCCGGCGCGCGCCGAGCCGGCGAATACCCCGATGGCGAGGCCCGCGACGGCGGTGAGCAGCGCGAGCGACACGTAGAGGAGGTGGACGTGCGCGGGGGTGCGGGCCACGGTGCGCACGCGCGGCTCGTTGGCAGGGCGGTGGTCGCGCTCGGCTGCGGCCTCGGAGGGGCGCGGCCGGGGCTTCGGGGCGGGGCCGGGGATGGCGGCGGGGCTCGGGAAGCGCGACGAGGCGCTGTCCGCGGCGCGCGGCTGGGGCGCGGTGCGCGCGCCGCCGGCGTGGGCCGGGGCGAAGGGCGCGAAGGCGGGGGCGCCGGTGGGCGCGCCGCGCGGGGCGGCGAGGTTCACGGGGCCGTTGCGCGGCGGATCCTGGCGCGAGGGGTCGGGCCGGAGCGCGGTGGCGGCCTCGGACCACTCGCGGGGGTCGATGCCCGGGGACGGCCGGATGAGGGTGGACTCGTCGGCGAGGCCGGCCACGGGGCCGAAGGCGCCGGACTGACCGGCGTCCGGCATGGAGCGGAGCAGCCCCATGGCGTCCTGGAGCGTGCTGTCCGCGCTCGGGAGGGCCGCGGTGCGCTTGCGGCCGGCGGTGAAGTGGGACGAGGACTCGTCTTCCAGCACGATGTCGTCGGCCTCTTCGCGGGCGGGGCGGGGCGCGGGGCGCGGCGCGGCGAGCGAGGGGCTGCTGGTCGGGGCGCGGTTCTCGCTCTCGGGGAAGAGCCCCTTGAGGAACGCGGCCAGGGTGGACGCCGAGAAGATGAAGCCCGCGTCGTGGAAGAAGCGGTCGAGCGCCTCCTTGAAGGCGGTCGCGGTGGCGAAGCGTTCGCCCGGGTTGGCCTTGAGCGCCTGCTCGACCACGAGGTCGAGGGCGTAGGGCACGTCGGGGTTCACGTAGCTGGGCGGCTCGTAGCTGCCGCGGCGGATGGCCTCGAGCGTGGCGAGCTCGCCGGGCTGCCGGAACGGGTGCCGCCCGGTCAGGACCTCGTAGAGGACGATGCCGGCGGAGTAGAGGTCGGAGCGCTGGTCGAGCTCGCCGCCCGAGGCCTGCTCGGGGCTCATGTAGTCGAAGCGGCCCTTGACCACGCCAGACATCGTCTCCAGCGCCTTCACGGAGGCCTTGGCGATGCCGAAGTCGGTGAGCTTGACCTCTCCCTGGTAGCTCACGAGCACGTTCGCGGGGGAGATGTCCCGGTGCACGATGTTGAGCGGCACGGGGCGCCCGCCGCGCATGACCTGACGGTTGTGCGCGTACTCGAGGCCCTTGAGCATCTCGAGGAGCACGTAGACGGCGTGCGGCACGGGGAGGGTGATGCCCTTCTCCGCGCACCGGGCGAGCAGCTGCCCAAGATCCCGGCCGTGAACGTACTCCATCGCGATGTAGTACTGCTGGTCGATCGAGCCGAGGTCCAGGATCTGCACGATGTTCGCGTGCGAGAGCAGGCCGGCGACCTTCGCCTCGTCCACCAGCATGTCGACGAACTCGGGGTTCGTCGTGAGGTGCGGGAGGATGCGCTTGATGGCGAACGTGCGGTGAAATCCGCCGATGCCGTCGAGCCGGGCCTTGAAGATCTCGGCCATGCCGCCGGCGGCGATGCGCTCGACGATCTGGTACTTGCCGAAACGTTGCGGCTCGGACGAGGGCGTGGCCAACGGGCTTTTCCGAGGAGAGGGGAGTCTGACCGCCGGTAGTGTACCCCGCCGGGAATGGGTGCCCCGTGCGGGGGCCGATAAAGATCCTACTCCTGAGCGCTTGCATTTATTTACCAAGGGAGTAGAGTGCGCCCGCTTTCGGATGGCTCCGTGGAGAACGTCCTTCCGAACCGCTAGAAGCGGCGCATCTACTTGCTTCATCCGGGGTGCGAATCCCCAAAGGTCACGGAAACTACCATGGTTGCTCTCCTCGCTCTCTTCGTGGGCTGCGCCCCGACCCCCGCCTCCATCAAGTTCGACGGCGACGCGAAGGTCACCGTCAACAAGCTCGACCAGGTCGACGCCCTCAAGGCGACCGTCCTCGACGCCGACGGCAAGGCCATCGAGCCCCAGCCCACGCTGTCCTGGTCCGTCACCCCGGACTCCGTCGCCAAGCTCGAGGGCATGAAGATCGCCCCCGTCGCGAACGGCGAGGCCACCGTGGCCGCGGCGATCGGCGAGATCAAGGCCTCCTACACGTTCGTCGTTGCCCTCCCGGACAAGGTCGAGATCGCCGGCTACACCGCCGGTTCCGCTTGGCCCGTCGGCCAGTCCGCCATGCTCACCGCGACCGTCAAGGCCGGCGAGATGGCCGTGGCCGGTGAGACCGTGACCTGGTCCTCCAGCGCCGACACCGTCGCGACCGTCGCGGCCGACGGCACCGTCATGGGCGTTGCGGTCGGCACGGCCACGATCACCGCCACGGCGGGCACGCTCACCTCCACGGTGGACGTGACGATCGGTGGCGAAGCCGCCGCCGTCGCCACCACGGACGCCGCGGCCCCCGCCGCCCAGTAGTCCGCGCGCGCGGGCCTCACGGCCGGCGCACACGTGAGGGGCTCGCTTCGGCGGGCCCCTCTTCGTTTTTGGTTCCGGCGCTCTCCGGCGCGCGCCACGCGCCGTCGCGCCGACCGCGCCGCGATGAAAAAAGGATCGGCAAAACGGACGGAGGGCCCCCCGGGGGGCCCTCCGCGCGGCCGCGCCCAGCGGGCGACGGGAGCTGCGTGCTACGGGCGCCTAGATGGCTTCGTAGTTCGTGGCGCGGGCCTTGAGCTCGGTGATGCCGATCTCGGGGACCTTGCCCGGGTACACGTCCACGATCTTGACCTCGATGGCCCCGAACGCGCCGCCCGTGTAGCCGTTGAAGCCGGGGACGAGCGCGATCTGGGGATCGGTCGCCTTCTCGGGGAGCACCGTCGTGATCGTCTGGTTGGCGGCGGTGACCTCCACCGTCTTCGGGCGCGCGTGGTCCTTCGCGGCGACGAAGCTGATGCTGGAGATGCCGAAGCCGGAGCTCTCGAGCGTCATCGTGGCGGAGGTGCCGGGGAGCTTGGCGACGGTCTTCGCGTCGTCGTCCAGCATCGCGGCGGCGCCGGCGGGGTCACCCTCGTTGAGCGCGGTGACCTTCACCTTGGCGTCGAACTCCTTCATGTGCACGAGGAGCTCGGAGATCCCGAGGTTCGGGTAGTCCTCGCCGTCGTGGATGTCGATGATGGAGATGCGGACGCGGCCGCCGAAGAGGCCGGCGTCGATCTTCACGTCCGTGAGGTCGAAGGTCTGCCACTCGCGCTTGTCCGCCACGTCGATCGTGGTGGAGCCGACCTGCTTGGCGTTCTGGTCGTCGTCGAGCGCGAAGATGTCGACGCGCAGCTGCTTGACGCGCGGGTAGTCGCCCCAGGTCTCCTCGGTCTTGTTGAAGCCGGGGAAGATGGCGAGCTTGTCGACTTCGCCGCGGGGCACGTCGATCTCGATCCACTCGCCGCGGTTGGGGCTCTCGCCGGGCACCAGCCAGGCGGTCTCCATCTTGCCGTCGATCGCCGACGCTGGCGACCAGTAGTTCGCGCCCAGCTTCCCCCCCTTCTCGGAGTTGGAGCCACGGGCGCCGGCCCAGGCCAGGGTCGGGAGGAGGGCGAAGAGCAGCAGCGTACGCATGGGCGGGGGTCCTTCGGGCTAGTCGCGGTCGACGATGATGAACTCGACGCGCCGGTTTTGCGCGCGCCCATCATCGGTATCGTTGGAGGCGATCGGGCGCATCTCACCGAACCCGGCGGCGTCCAGGCGGCTTCCCTCGATCCCCTTGCTCTGCAGGTAGGCGGACACGCTCTCGGCGCGCGCCTGCGACAGCTTGAGGTTCGAGAGGTCGTTGCCCACGGCGTCGGTGTGGCCTTCGATGCGGATCTTCCTGAGCTCGGGGTGCTCGTCGACGACGCGGGAGAGCTCGTCGAGGAGGTCGTAGCTGCGGGACTGGATCGAGGCCTTGCCGGTGTCGAAGTAGATGACTTCGGTGATCTTGATGGCGCCCTTCGTGACGACGACGCGCGCGTTCTTGAGGCGCTCGTCGGGGCAGCCGTCTTCGTCCTCGAAGCCGTTGAGGTCTTCGGGGTCGTAGGGGCAGCGGTCGATGTCGTCGGGGAAGCCGTCGGCGTCGTTGTCGCCCATGCCCTCGTCGTCGGGGCAGCCGTCGTCGTCGAGGTTGCCGTTGAGGGTCTCGGGCTTGTCGGCGCAGCGGTCCTTGGCGTCGGGGATGCCGTCGTTGTCGTTGTCGACGTCGGGGCAGCCGTCGTTGTCCATGAAGCCGTCGTCGTCCTCGGGGTCGTCCGGGCAGGCGTCGGTGGCGTCGTCGCGGCCGTCGGCGTCGTTGTCGGCCTCGGGGCAGCCGTCGTCGTCCTGGTAGCCGTCGAGGTCCTCGGGGTCCTTCGGGCACTTGTCCAGGCGGTCAGCGAGCTTGTCGCCGTCGGAGTCGCGGGCCGCGGGGTCGAAGGAGGGGGCCACGGTGAAGCCGCCGAACACGCGGTAGTCCGGGGCGCCGATGCCGCCGAGGATCCCCGCGCCGCCGCCCACGTTCACCGCGACGAGGGGGCCGAGCAGGAGCTTCGCGCCGAGGAGGGCCTCGGCGGGGTTCTGGGCCGCGCGCGCGCCGAAGGAGGCGCCGTGGAATTCGGCGGTGATCTCCAGCGTATCGACGGGGTGCACCCCCACGGCCGCGGCGTACACGAGCTCGTTGCCGACGCTCACGTCACGGAGGCGCGCGGCCCCACGGACGCGGTAGCCGCCGTTCACGGCGGCGCGGAAGGTGTAGGCGCGGCTGCGGACGGGGGCGTTGCTGACCTCGAACACGACGGTCGGGGTGACGGTGACGCCGCCCTCGCCGAGGAAGTCGCGCTGGGCGCCCGTGGGGAGGCCCACCGGCACGACGACGGCGAGCCCGACAGGCTGGTAGTCGCGGTCCAACACGGCGAACTTGGGCTGGACGACGATGTCGCCGATGCCGCCGCCGCCGCCGCTCGTCGCGACCGCGCCGGGACCGTCCAGGGAGGCGAGGCTCCAGCCGTCGTTCAGGAGGGCGAGCGGCACGTCGACCGTGAGGCTGGCGTAGCGCGTGAAGCCCATGCCCACCTGGAAGGTGGAGGTCAGACGGCTGTCCACGAGGCCGTCGCCGTTCTCGGCGGCGGCCGCGCCGTCCACCGTGACGCGGTTGCCGGCGGCGTCCACGAGGACGACGGGGTCGTCGCTGTAGCTGACCCAGGCGCCGACGCCGAGCTGGAAGTTCCCCAGCGTCGCGGCGCTCTGCGTGGCGCTGTAGCCGTAGAGGTCGGCGTGGGGGCGGAACAGCTCGAAGTCGAAGGTGGCGTCCTGGGCGTTCCCCGCGTCCTGGGCAAACGCGCTCGCGGTCAGGACGACCGCCGCGATCAGCGGGATCATCGTGCGTCTCCGTCGCGGCGCCGGGTCGCGGCCATCAGCGCCGCCAGCGCCCCGAGGGCGAGCGCGCCGGAGCCGCCCGCCGCGGGCGAGACACCGCAGAGGCCGCCCCCGCGTACCCGGGCGTAGGACGCCGGGTTCGCGCACTCGGGCAGGTTGTCGTAGAAGCCGTCGCAGTCGTTGTCGAGGAGGTCCCCGCAGACCTCGGTGGCGGCGGGCACGTCGTCGTGGGCGGGGTAGACGCGGGCGGAGGTCTCGACGAGGGCAGGGTCGTCGAGGTCCATGCAGTCGCCGCCCTCGACGGTGACGCCGTCGCCGTCGCGGTCGGGGATGTCGATGGCGCCGTCGCAGTCGTTGTCCACGCGGTCGTCCTCGACCTCGGAGGCGCTGGGGTTCACGGCGCCGTCCTCGTCGTCGCAGTCGCAGGCGTCGCCGCAGGTGCCGCAGCGGGCGTCCTCGTAGCTGTCGGCGTCCACGTCGCAGAGGTCGGCGCCGTCGCAGTCCTGGTCGTAGCCGTCGTACGGCAGCTCGGGGGCGCCGGGGTAGACGTTGGGGTCGGCGTCGACGGCGAGCGTGGGGTCCGCGCTGGTGGCGAGCGAGGGCGAGCAGTCGTCGCCGCAGCGCTCGGCTTCGGAGTAGCCGAAGCCGTCGCCGTCGCTGTCGAGGTCGTCGAGGCAGCCGTCGCAGTCGTTGTCGATGCCGTCCGCGCGCTCCGCGGCGCCGGGGGAGACGGCGCCGTCGGCGTCGTCGCAGTCGCCGTCGGCCTCGGAGTAGCTGTCACCGTCGTCGTCGGTGACGCCGTCGTCCCGCAGGCCGTCGCAGTCGGCGTCGTCGTTGGCGTCGCCGCCGCCGCCCGCGGACTCGGCCACGCCGTCGTTGCCGTCGAGCGCGCCGGGGTGGATGGTGGCGTCGTCGTCGCGGCAGTCGCCTTCGCGCTCGGACCAGCCGTCTCCGTCGTTGTCGGAGCCGGCGTTGTCGCCGCAGTGCTCGTTCGCGGCGCCGGGCGAGCCGTACATGCCGCGGGAGTCGCTGATGAACGTGGCGGAGGAGCACCAGTTCACGGTGAAGTCGTTCGCCCACTCCTGGTCGTAGGCGTTGAGGCTCGCGGCGTGGGCGTAGTTCGTGGCGGTGGGCCAGGCGGAGGTCCACGCGACGGTGTCGAGCGTGACGCCGGCGTAGGCGACCGTCAGCGAGTCCGCCGAGAGGTCCATGTTGAAGCCGCTGGCGTCGGTCCCGAAGGTGTACACCACGTCGACCGGCACGTTCCCGTTGTAGGTGGCCGAGTCGGGGTCACGGTTCTGGCCGACGCCGAAGACGAGGTAGTCCCCCGCGGCCACGAAGGTGGTGCCCGCCACCGTGATGCTGCGGCCGGCGGCGTTGGTGATGGTCACCCCGTCGAGGTCGAGGGTCTCGCCGGCGTTGTTGTAGAGCTCGAACCACTCGCCGTAGTACTGGGAGACCACCGCGGGGTCCGCCTGGAACTCGGTGATCGTCACGTCCCCCACCGCGCTGGGCGAGACCGCGCGGGCCGGGGCGGCGAGGAGCAGCACGAGACCAGCGATCGTCATTCCGGGTTCACTCCCAATCGGGGTTGCCGCCCGGTATACACGATGCGCAGCGGGTTCTCAACGGCGCGAGCGCGGGCCCCGGTCAGGGGATGACGAGCTTCACCCCGGCCACGTCGCTCTCGCCGACGGTCACCGCGCCCTCGAGGCGGCCGGAGGGGTCGTCTCCCGTGCGGGAGTCGTTGGTGAGGTCCTGGTAGGCCTCGACCTCGACCGCGCCGTAGCCGGCGGGGAACTCCTGCTTCCACGGGCCGGCGGTGACGATGAGCTTGCCGAGGTAGCCGCGCCCGCCCGCGCCCTCGCCGTTGGCGTGGAAGAAGTCGATGATGACGGGCAGGTCGCGGGAGGCCGTGACCGTGCCCGCGAGCACGACCATGGGGCCCTCGGGGAACTTGAGCCCGTTGGGAGGGGCGCCGGGGGAGGGTTGGCCGCCCGTCGCGCCGGGGGAGCCGGGGGAGCCGGGGGAGCCGCCGCCGTTGGGGTCTCCGCCGGGGGAGCCGGGGGAGCCGGTGCCGCCGCCGGTCTGGCCGCGCGCGCCCTTCACGAGCTGGAGGACGAGCTCCTTCGGCGGGCCGTCGGTGAGGTCGACGGAGGTCTCGGCGAAGGGGTCGGACTCGTCCGGCCCGTTCACGGTGGGGTCCTGGAAGGCCTGGAGGTGGAGGGTCTTGACGGTCTTCGGGACGTTCACCTCGAAGGTGCCGAAGTCGAAGATGTGAAGGGCGCCCGCGCGCTTGACGCCGCCGGGGGCGCCCTCGTCGGACTCGTTCAGGTCGATCTGGATGGGCCCGGGCTCGTCCCCGCGGACCTCGCCCACGAGCTTCCACGTCTCGCCCTCGTAGCCGACGTAGGGCCCGTCTCCGGTGCCCCCCGCGTTCGGATCGGCGGACGCCTGGGGGTCGCCGTCCTGCTTCCCCGCGTAGAACTTGGGATCGAGAGGAACGTCCTCTCCGGTCACCCGTTCGAGGCAGCCTGCGAAGAGGAAGAACCACGAAACCACGCGACCATCTCCAGGAGGCCCTCGGGGAGGGCGATGCGGGGCGACCAACCGAGGACAGCGCGCGCCCGCGTGATGTCGAGGACCTTGCGGGGCATACCGTCCGGCTGGGCGGCGTCCCAGCGGATGGTACCGCGATATCCGACGGCGTCCGCGATGGCCTGCGCGATCTCGGCGATGGTCCGCTCGTCTCCGCTGCCGAGGT
>CAJBVW010000176.1 GCA_903959175.1 uncultured Pseudomonadota bacterium | reverse complement strand
CCCACGGTGACGGGCGGCGGGGGTCGGCTTGCCGGTGACGGCGCTGTACTTCGCCGGGATCACGGGCTTCAGCGCGGTGGGTCCGACCCTCGGGGCTCGCTGCGATCGGCGGTACCGCGGGTGCGGCGCTGGTCGCGCTCGGCGTGAAGAGCAGGAAGGCCGCGGCGGAGGAAGAACGCGCAAAGCGGGTGGCGATGCTTGTGGGCACGGTGGGATGTTGGCTGCCGACGGGGAGGCGCTCCCGCAGCTCGTGGCGGGGATCGACGTGATCGATCCCTGCCCTCGTACGCGCCTCCAGGCGGCGATGGCCGCGGCGGCCGAAGGCCTGCGGGCCTACGCAGCAAAGGTGAAGTAGACGCGGCCCGGCGGCGCAGCGCGCGCGTGATGTTGCGGGCGACATGCGGCACCATGTGCGGAGCAACATCACGCTTCCGTGATGTTGCGGGCGACATGCGGCACCATGTGCGGAGCAACATCACGCTTCCGTGATGTTGCGGGCGAGATCGTCCGGTCGCGGGGCTCTCCGCCGCGGCGCTCGCGCCTGAGCTCGCGCCTGATCTCGCCGCGCGCGCGCGCGCAATGGAGCACGCGAGATCGCGCACCATGTGCCCCGCGCTCCCGACGTGCTCGAGGCTCCGCTCGCGCCACGCCCCCACACCCACACCCGCGCCAGGCGACCGGAGGTCGGGCGGCCGTCCGCGGCCGACCGGTCCCCGCCGCCGCGGCGGGACCGAGCGGCTTGGCCGCGAGACCGGAGGGGGCCGACGGGACCGCGTCCGCGCGGGCCCGGGGCGCCCGTACGCCTACTCCGCCACGAAACCAATCGAACGGTGGGTCCCGTCGCAGAACGGCTTGGTCGCGGAGGCGCCGCAACGACACAGGAACGCGGTGGTCCCGCGCTTGACGGCGCGGCCGGTGCCGCAGGTGATCTCGTGCGCGCCGGCGACCTTGAGGGGGCCGTTGGGGAGCGGGGTGACCTCAAGCGCGCCGGGGGCCTCCCAGGCGGCGAGCTCGGCGGGGGCCGGGAATTCGCCGGTGGCGGTGAAGACGCCCACGTGGGAGCTGTCACAGTAGGGCTTGTTCTTGGACTGGCCGCAGCGGCAGAGGGTGGCGCGGAGCGTGGCGGCGCCGGCGACCGTGACCTGGCCGCGCACGGCGTAGGGGCCGTTCTCGAGGACGGCGACGGCGTTGCGTCCCGACGGTGTCTCGACGTTGGTGCCGTCGATGCGCTCGACGACGATGGCGCCGGAGGGGCAACGCTCGGCGACGGCGACGAGCTCTTCGCCGGTGGCGGCGTCGGGATCGATCCAGGCGCCGACGACGTTCGCCTTGAAGACGTTGGGCTTGGAGAGGACACAATTGCGGGCGTGGATGCACTTGCCCGCGTCGAAACGGATGCGGTGGGTGGTGCCGTCGACGACTTCGATGCTCATGGGGACCTCGGCGGGATCAGGCGGTGCGATCAGGTGGAGCGGGCGCCGCGAAGGAGCCCGGCGACGATGCCGATGGCGGGGGGGACGTGCATGAAGGCGAGGAGGAGCTTGGTCGAGGTGCTCGCGGCCTCGAGGGTGGCGGGGCCGCCCATGGACAACAGGAGAAAGGCGGCCGCGACGCCGGTAAAGACCGTAGCGTACTTGGGCGTGACCTTGGTGAGGATCGCGAAGACGATCCACGCCGGGATGGCGGGGCCGACGCTCCCGACGAGGCCCATGATCACGGGGAGGTCGACGGCCTCGGTGCCGGGGCCGTTGATGGCGCCGCGCGCGGGGGCGCCGGCAGCGCTGGCGCCGAGCAGCAGGGCGAGGTTGAGGAGGCCGGCGACGAAGCCGCCACCGAGGCCGTAGAGGAAAGCGGGACCGAGACGGACAGACATGTTTGCACTCCGGATGCGGCAGGATACCTCATCCAATCAGTGAGACAATGGGGCGCCCTTGGAAACACTCGTCGGCTCGGTGACCAATCTTCCGGAGCTCGACGGGGTGCGGGTCTTCGTCGCGATCGTGGAGCACGGGGGCTTCCTCGCGGCGTCGCGCGCGCTCGGGATCCCGCGCTCGACGGTGAGTCACCGCCTCGCCGCGCTGGAGGAGGCGCTGGGCGTGCGGCTGCTCGCGCGGACCACGCGCACGGTCGCGATGACCGAGGCGGGGCGCGACTACCACGGGCAGGTGCGGGCGGCGCTTCAGATGGTGGACGACGCGAACCGTCGCATGGCGGGGCTGGTCGCGGCGCCGCGCGGCATGGTGCGGGTGGCGTTGGTGCCGGGGTTCGCGGCGACGTGGCTCGGCGCCATCGCGGAGCGCCTGCTCACGCGGTACCCCGAGGTGCAGCTCGTCGCCTCGCTCGAGGACCGCATGGTGGACCTCGTGTCGGAGGGCTTCGACGTGGCGGTGCGCGCGGGGGATCTCCCGGACTCGGGCCTGACCGCGCGCCGGATCGGGGAGACGCGGTTCGCGTGCTTCGCGTCTCCCGCCTACCTCGATAGTCACCCTCCGCTCACGACGCCGCGGGACCTCGTGCACCACGACGCCGTGCTGTTCATCGGGGGGCTGACGGCGACGTGGGCCTTCGAGGGGCCCGAGCGGGTGAGCGTGCCCGTGCGCGGCCGGTACGTGGTGAACCACCAGGGCCTCCAGCTCGAGGCCGGTGAGGCCGGGCTCGGCGTGGTGCGGCTGCTCCCGTTCACGGTGCGCGCGTCGCTGGAGGCGGGGCGCCTGGTCCGCGTGCTGCCCGAGTGGCACAGCCCGCCCGCGCGGCTGTACGTGGTCACGCAGGGGATCGTGCACCGCACCGCGGCGCTGGCGGCCTTCCTGGAGGTGCTGGACGAGGTGGTCGGCCGGCAGCCCTTCGGGGACGGCTGCCTGACGCCGCGGAGCGTCGCGATCGGGGAGATCGCCCCTCCGCGAGCCTGACGGCGATCGAGGCGGCGCGGTCGGGGCACCCGGACCCCGCCCGATCAGAGGGCGAGCAAGAGCCGATCCAACGTGGCGTGGAGGAGCGAGTCGTCCTGCGGCTCGTACGCGGTGAGCGCCGGGACCTGGGCGAGGAACGCCGCGAGCTCGTCGCGCTCGAACGCCTTGGCCCAGCCGCCGTAGCCGAGCTCGGCGAGCCAACGCGCGTTGAGCTCCTGCTCGTACTGGCCGGCGACGGGCACGGAGAACATCGGGACGCGGAGGTGTACGGACTCCCCCATGAGCGAGAAGCCGCCGCCCGCGACGACGGCGCGCGCGGTGCGCAGGTCGTCCACGAAGCCGGCCTCGGAGAAGGCGCGGAGGGTGACGTTGCCCTCGGTGCCCTCGCGGCCCATGCCGTAGAGGCGGAATTGGTAGGGGAGGGTGCGCAGCATCGGGATGAGGTCGGTGTTGGCCGACGCGGTCTGGTAGACGAGGACGTGCTCGCCGGGCTCGCGGACGGCGGCGCGGATCTCGGGCCGGAGGATGGGCGGCACCAGCGTGGTGCGGTCCTTGCGCACCGGCGGGTAGAAGAACGTCGTGACGATGTAGTGGTGGGCGTGCGGGAGCTTGGCCTTGACCGCGGCCTTCGCGAGCTGGAACTCGGGGTCGCGCGTGACCTCGGGCGGGTGGGAGCAGCGGTTGAGGATCTGCATGTTGTCGATGCTGATCACGGGCAGGAAGTGGTTGAGCCCGTAGAAGAACGCCCAGCTCTCGAAGTCGCTGATGACGACCTGGGCGTCGAAGTCGTCCTTCACGAGGTCCCGCCAGACGCGGATGTTCTCGACGAGGTTGGCGGGCGCCCGGCCGAGGTTGGAGAGGAGGCTGCGCCCGACTTCGACCGCGTTGCCGTCGTAGCGGAGGTGGAGGCCGCGGATCTCGGTGATCTCGATGTTCGGGTGGTCGCGGAAGCGCTCGGACAGGAACTTGAACGCGCGGCCGCTCACGACGACGCGGATCGCGTGCCCGCGGCTCAGGAGGTGCTCCAGGACCACGCGGGACCGCGTGGCGTGGCCCATCCCCTCACCGACCACCCCGTAGACGATGCGCATCCGACCCCTCCGGCCCCCAGGCTATCGCCTCCCGACATCGTGTGACGCCCGGGCCGACGGCGTGCCCCTATGTCCTGGGGGGAGGACCAAATGGCGAAGGAAGGCGAGGGCAAGGGCAAGGGAAAAGGTTCGATGACCGTGGAAGAAGCCGGCCGACTGGGCGGCGAGAAGGTCAAGGCCGAGCGCGGCGAGGAGTTCTACTCGGAGATCGGCCACAAGGGCGGTCAGCGGGTCAAGGAGCTCATCGCGGAGGGCAAGGAGGCCGAGCAGGCCGCGGGCAAGAAGAAGGAGTAGGGCCATTCTGCCCGCGACGGTGGCGTCCAGCGGCGCTCAGGGGCCCTCTCCCAGCTTCGGGAGGGGGCCTCTTCGTCTTCGGGGGCCCGGGGGCTTCCGGCGGTCGCCGTCGTGTGGTACACGCGCCTCGATCTTCCACCGAGGCAAGCTTGTTCCTCCTCTTCACGTCCCTCGCGCTCGCCGACATCCCCCCCTCCCCGCCGGCGCCCACCCCGGCGCCCGCCGCCGAAGGGGCCGCCGCGGCGGACGGCACCGCCGTGGCCGACGCCGAGGTCGAGCTCCCCCCGGAGCTCAAGGCGCTGCTCGCGCTCGAGGCCGGCCTCACCTACGAGCACGGCGACGTCGTGCTCGGCGGGGGCAAGGCCGTCCTCCACGTGCCCGAGACCTTCGGCTACCTCGACGCCGCCGAGACCGACCGCGTCCTCCAGAGCTGGGGCAACCCGCCCGACCCCAACACCTGGGGCATGCTCGCGCCCACCGGCGTCTCGCTCCTCGCGGACGAGTCCTGGGCGGTCATCGTGTCCTACTCGGACGACGGCCACATCGCCGACGACGACGCCGCCGACATCGACTACGCCGAGATCCTCACCGACATGCAGGCCGGCGCCGCCGAGGAGAGCGCCGCGCGCGTGCAGGCGGGGCTCACGGGCGTGCGCATCGTCGGCTGGGCGGAGCAGCCCCACTACGACCCGACCACGCACAAGATCTACTGGGCGAAGGAGCTCGACTTCGGCCAGGACGGCCGCACGCTGAACTACGCCATCCGCGCCCTCGGGCGCAGCGGCGTCCTCGAGTTCAACGCCGTCGCGCCGATGGAGCAGCTCCCGACGATCAAGGCGCCGATGGAGCAGATCCTCGGCTTCGCCGAGTTCACCGCCGGGAACCGCTACGAGGAGTTCGACGCGAGCGTCGACCACACCGCCGAGTACGGCCTCGCCGCGCTGGTCGCCGGCGGCGTCGCCGCGAAGACGGGCGTGTTCAAGGGCCTCCTCCTCATGCTCCTCGCGGGCAAGAAGTTCGTGGTCATAGGCGTCGTCGCGCTCATCGCCGGCGCCCGGGCCCTGTTCGGGAAGAAGGACCAGCCGAAGTCCTGATCGTCCGAGGCGCCTGTCTCCCGACGCGGGGCGGGGTGTCGCTCAAGGGCCCGCGCGCACGGCCGACCCAGGGCGCGCCCCTACCGCACCGTGCTATCCGTGCGGCGCGCCGGAGTCCGAATGCTCGCCGTCCTCCTGCAACTCCAGCTCGCGCACGCCGCACCCGCGGTGTCACAGGTGCTCCGCCGCGAGATCGTGGCAGATCGTCGTGACGCGTGGGAGGTCGTTCCGCTCGGCGCGGAGGGCCTGCTGCTCGTCGGCAGCGACGACCGCGGCGACGCCTTCACCTTCACCCGCTACGACGCCGACTTCGCGCCGCTCTGGACGCGCGACTGGGCGCCCCCCGAGAAGGTGGAGCTCCGCGGCGCGTGGGTGGACGGCGGCGACGCGTGGCTGCTCCTCCACGGGCGCGGCGCCGACTTCACCGTGCTCGGGGTGGACCTCGCCACCGGCGAGCCCACGGCGTTCCCCCTCACGTCCCCCGTCAAGCGGACCCGCGAGGTGGAGGGCCTCTTCGTCCGCGGGGACGACGCCTGGCTCACCGCCGGCCGCGGCGCGATCGACCCGGTGGAGGGCGGAGACGGCACCCTCGTCCACGTCGACCTCCCCGCGGGCACCGTCGAGGCGCTCGACGTCGCCGGGCTCGTGGGCGCCAAGGACGTCCGCATCCGCCACGTCCAGCCCACCGCGGAGGGCGTGTCCGTGGTGGCGACGCTCGACACCCAACGCCACCGCACCCTCTACGTGGTGGACGTGAAGGGCGGTGACATGTCCGGCGCGCTCGCGCTGTCCCCCCCCGAGGAGGACGACACCAACCTGCTCGGCGCCCTGCGCGTGCCCGCGAGCACCGGGGGCGATCTCGTCGTCGGGACCTACGCGCAAGGCGCCACGGACGTTGGCGCCCAGGGCATGTTCCTGGCACGTTACGTGGACGGGCGGCCGGATTGGTTGCGCTACCACAGCTTCCTGTCCTTCCAACACTTCTTCGACTACCTGCCCCCTGCCATGCGCGAGCGGCTGGACCGGCGCATCGAGCGCAAGGCGGAGAAGGGCCTGGAGCTCGACCTCGGCTACCGGGTGTCCCTCCACGCGCCGCTGGTGATCGGGAACCGCTACGTGCTCGTGGGAGAGGCGTACTACCCGCAATATCACACGGTCACCACCACCACGACCGCCAACGGGACGACCACGTCCACCAGCCACCAGGTGTTCGACGGGTGGCGGTACACCCACGCGGTGGTCGCCGCGTTCGACCAGCTCGGAGACCTCATGTGGGACGCGAGCGTGCCCATCGGGAATGTGTTGTCACCCACCATCCGTGACCAGGTGGCGGTGTCCGTGGAGGGGGACCACGTCCACATGTTGTATTGTGTCGGAGGGAAGGTCTACTCGCTCCAGGCGGACGGAGACGAGGTGAGCGGGGAGAAGGCGGAGCAACGCCTGATCGCGACGGGCGGCGACGCCACGGTAAAGGCCTCCTGGGAGTCGCGCGCGGCCTGGTGGTACGACGACTGGTTCCTGCTGTGGGGCTACGAGCGCATCAAGGAGAAGGGGGCGCGGCGCACGGTGTTCGCGTTCTCGAAGGTGAGCGCGTCGCGCTGACCGGCGCGGAGGCCCGCGCGCATCGCGAACGGTGCCGCATGCTACCTTCGCGGCGACCCCTCCGGAGCGCGGTCGCCACGGCCCTCTTGCTCGTCCTCGCCGCCTGCATGACCCGCCCCCCGGCGCCCATCGCGCCCGCCGGCGGCGGGGGGGGCGCAAGGGACCGCGGGGCGTGTGCTACTGTCAGCCCGATGCCGATGGGCCCCGTCGAGCGCGCGCGCCTCCAGCTCCGTACGGTGGCCGTGCTCCTGCTCGCCGCGGTGGCGAGCCCCGCCCTGTTCGAGACGGGCGAAGCCCTCTTCCCGCTCTCCGACTACCCGATGTTCGCGCGCGCGCGGCCGCCCGTCGAGACCCTCTTCTTCGTCGAGGTGGCGCGCCCCGACGGCGCGCTCGAGCGCGTGCCGGCGCGGCTCGTGAGCGGGGGCGGCGCGGGGAAGGCGCGGCAGCAGCTCCAGGAGGTCCCGCGCGCGCGGAAGTCGGCCCAGCTCGCCTACTGTCGCACCCTCGCCGCGGGCGTGGCGGGGGCGGGAGAGCTCCGCATCGTGCGCGGCGAGTTCTCGCTCGCCCGGCTGCGGCGCACGCGTGAGGCCGAGCCCCACCGGCGCACCGTCGTCGTCTCCTGCCCGGTGCCCGGGTGAGCGGCCCGCTCGCGACGCGCCTCGCCCTCGTGCGCGTCGCCGTCGGCGCCGTCTGCGTGTGGACCCTCCTGCGCCAGCCCGGAGAGGTGCCCGGCCTGGGCGTCGAGCCCGGCGCCATCTTCCGCCCCGTTGGCCTCGCGCGCCTCCTGGACGCGCCCCTGCCGCCCGCGTTCGTCGCGGTGTGGCAAGGTGTCACCGTCCTCCTCGGCGTGGCGTGGACGCTGGGGTGGTCCTGGCGTGTCACCGCGCCCGCCTTCGCCGCCGCGTTCCTCGGCTGGGCCACCTGGCGCTTGTGTTGGGGCGCCATCGCCCACGACCTCCACCTGCTGACCCTCCACGTCCTCGCCCTCGCGTTCCTGCCCGCCGCCGGGGCGCTCTCCGTCGACGCGCGCCGGGCGGGCCGTCTCGCGTGGCTCCCCGACGGGGCCGTCGCCGACGTGTGGGTGCGCGGCGGCTTGCGCCTCGTGGGCGGCCTGACCGTCGTGACCTACGTGCTCGCGGGGCTGGCGAAGGTGGGCCGCTCCTTCGCGTGGGCCTCGGGCGCGAGCCTCGCCGACCACCTCTCCGTCGCGGTCCTCGTGTCGCTCGTCTACCGGCCGGGCGACGGCCTGCCCCCGGGCTTCACGTTCGTCCTCGACCACCCGGCGCTCCTCGCCATCGGCGCGCCGCTGACCCTCGCCCTCGAGCTCGGGGCGCCGCTCGCGTTGGTGCATCGCTACGCGGGTGTCACCTGGGCCGTCGGCATCTTCGCCATGCACGTCGGCATCGCGGGGGCCATGAACGTGGTGTTCCCCTATCCGACCTTCGGCCTGGCGTTCTTGTCGTTCCTGCCGGTGGAGCGCCTGCTGCGCGGTCAGTACACGTCGGTCAGGTAGGTGACGCCGAGGCACATCTCGTCCCCCGTGCCCTCGCCCAGCGGCCAGTCGATGAGGAAGCAGCGGTAGTCGTCCGGCGAGGACGTGGGTGTGTAGGTCTCCGGCATCGCGAGCCTCAGATCCACGCTGTCGAGCGCGGGCTCGGGCGGCGGGCCCGGCTACCGTCGCGACGGCCTCCGGGTGTACGATCGTCGGCATGAACGACAGCATGGTCCGGTACGGGTTCTACGCGGCCGCGGCTTCGGAGAGCGGTGTCGGTTAGGAGTTGTCCCCGCAACCCCGGACCCGACCCGTGATCTCCACCCGCTCGATCCTGCTCCTCGCCCTGCTCTCCGCCTGCGGCCCTACCGAACGGGAGGGCGACGAGCCGCGGGAGTGCGGGGACAACGCGGATCAAGACGCGGACGGGTTGTTTGATTGTAACGATCCGGACTGCGCCGGCGCGTCCGTGTGCGGGGAGGGGGACACCGACACGGACACCGACACCGACACGGACACCGACACGGACACCGACACCGACACGGACACGGACACCGACGCGGACACCGACGCGGACACCGACACGGACACGGACACCGACACCCGGCCGTGCGGCGTCCGCGTCAGCGGCAGCGTCCCCGCGAACGGGAGCCGCTCCGCCTACTACCGGGACGCCGTCACCTTCGAGCTCTCCGATGCCGACCCCACCGCCACCATCTCCGGCCCGGTCGCCGGCACGACCACCCACGCCGATGACGGCCAGACGGTGACCTTCACCCCCGACGCCCCGCTGGCCCCCTCGACGGACTACACGTTCACGCTCTCCTGGTGCGCGGGTGAGTCGGATCTGGAGTTCACCACCTCCGCGCTGGGTACGCCGCTCGGCGACCCCTCGGTGCTCGAGGGAAGGACCTACGCCCTGGACCTCGCGACGGGCCGCGTGGTCGAGCCGGCGGGCGTCGGCTCGGTGCTCTCCTCCTACCTGACCCAGCAGATCCTCGTCGGTGTCCTGCACGCCGACACGGCGACGCTCGACCTGCGCCAGACCGTCGCCGAGGCAGGGAGCAGGCCCGCGGAGCAGGACACCTGTTCGCCCACGACGGACCTCTCCGCGATCGCCTTCGGCGAGCAGCCGTTCTTCTCGACCGACGCGGCGGACGTTTCGCTCAGCATCGCGGACCTGGTCGTTCCCT
>CAJBVW010000175.1 GCA_903959175.1 uncultured Pseudomonadota bacterium | reverse complement strand
GGAGGGCGACTTCCCCGGCATCGCGCGGACCCAGGTGGAGAGGACGGCCGCGGCGCGACGCGACGCGAACCGATGGCTCTTCGTCGACACCACCCCGCTCACGACGGCGCTCTTCGCCCACCTCTGGTACGGCCGCGTGGCGCCGGACCTCGCCGCCCTCGCGCGGGACACCAGGTACGACCACGTCTTCCTCTGTGCGGACGACTTCGGCTTCGTCCAGGACGCCACGCGCAGCACTCCGGGCTTCCAGGCGAAGATGCAGGCGCATTACCGCGCGATCCTCGACGTGAGCGGCGTGGCCTACACGGAGGTGGGTGGGTCGTTGGAGGCGCGGGTGCGGGCGGTGCGGGAGTGGATTGGGGCCTGAGCACGGCGCGTGATCGTCAGCGCTGAAGGTCCGGCAACCGAGGCGGCACCACGCTCGGCTCCACCGACGGCGCGGCGCCCGTCGCGCGGATGCGGAGGAGCCAACCCTCGGGGGGGGCCTCGTACCAGTCGGGCACGAGCGGATGCCCCGACGCGACGCTGCGCTGGAGGGCGAGCTGGCAATCGAGGGTGCCGGGGCGCTTCAGGCCCGCGTTGGTCTCGACGAGGAGGTCCCGCGGCTCGGAGTCGGTGAGGTTCCAGGTGCGCCAGAGGGCCGTGGGGCCGAGCCAGGTGGGCACGACACCCCCCACGAGGCCGGTGAGCACGAGCAGGGCGAGGGCGGGCCGCACGGCGCGGCGGAGGGCCTCGCGCGGGGGGAGCGCGGGCGGCGCGTCGGCCTCGGCGCGGGGGAGCGGGCCGCGGAGGAGGGCGGCGAAGGCGACGCCGAGCACGATGGCGACGGCGGGGAGGCCGGTCGCGAACATGCGCGGGAGCGGGTTGGTGGCGAGGGCCTGCGCGAGCACGGCGACGGAGGGGACCAGCGCGCCGACGGCCGCGAGCGCGAGGACGGGCCGCCGGTAGAGGCCGGCGAGGGCCACGAGGGCCGAGACGCCGAGGATCGTGGGCCACGCGCCGATCTTCCGGAGCACCTCTCGCGTCTGGGCCGAGTCGTGGGCGTTCTCCGCGAGGATCGCCGCCGTGTTCGAGAGGAAGCGCAGGCCGGGGACGAGGTGGTCGAGGGGGTCTACCCCCCACCGGAAGCGCTCCGCGGGGGTGGGGTACGGGAGGAGGCTGGGATCGGCGCCGACCAGGCGGAGGGCGTCTCCGCCGAAGGCCACGGCCTGATCCTGGAGGGCCCAGCCGCCGACGGCGAGGCGGCCCGCGAGCCACCAGGAGGCCGCGACCGGGAGGAGGAGCGCCACACCGCGGAGCGAGGCGGATCCGAGCGAGCGGGGCTGTACGAGCACCCCCACCATCGCGACGACGAGCGCGGGGCCGGCGAAGACCATGCCGCGCACGTCCGCGACGCAGCCCATCCCGACGCCGACGCCGGCGAGCAGCGCGAACATCGGGGTGCGGAAGCGCACGGAGGCGAGGGAGGCGCCGATGGCGAGCGCGGTGGCGGCGACCATCTCCGGGTAGAAGGTGACGGTGCGGGTGAGCGCGGCCAGCGGCGGCAACGCGGCGGCGAGGATGACGGCCGCGAGGCCGGCGCTCCGGGAGTGGAGCGCGCGGGCCCCGAGGAAGATCGCGCCACACGTCAGCGCGCCAGAGAGGAGCGCCGCGGCGCCGAGGCCGCCCACGATGCCGAAGTGGGGGGAGAGCAGCGCCGGGAGATAGCCCGCCGCGATCGAGCGATACGGCGAGGCGCGCGCGTAGTCTCCGGCGCGGATGAAGTCGAGGGAGCCGCAATAGTCGGAGAAGTCGGAGGCGGTGAACGGGAAGCCCTTCATCGTCCATGGCGCGGTGATCCACGCCATCGCGGCCGCCCCGACGAGCGCGGCCCCGAGCGCGAGCCCGGTGTCGCCCCGCGTCCATCGGTCGCGCCCGGCGATCGGGGCCGCGCGCCAGCGCAACGCGAGGGCGACGAGCGCGGGCGGGAGGGGCGAGGCCCAGAGGGCCGACAGGGCCGACATCGCCGGCCCTTATTCCGCGGTCCGGGAGCCGACCGGCGCGATCGTCCCGATTCCGGCACGCTCCGACCCTCCGCGCGGCGTCCGACGGGACGCGACCGTAGGAAGGGACATGCACCGCCGCCTCGCCCTCGGAGCCCCCCATGTCTTGGCCCCGCATGCCCATCCTCTTCGTCGGCCACGGCGCCCGCGACGACGACGCCCTCATCGACTCGTCAGGTCCCGTCCTCACACACGGCGTCCCCGTCCGTGCAGTCCTGGTCGACGCCGTCCTCACACACGTCCTCGGCGTCCGGGTGGATGTCCGCGTTCGCCTCGTCACAGTCCCCGGGCTCGAGCGTCCACCCCTCGGGGATCGTGCAGCCGATGTTGTCGACGTCGGAGTTGCCGTAGCCGTCCTGGTCGAGGTCCTCGAAGGACAGGAGGATGTCCGACGCGCCCTCGTCCACCCGGTCGTCGCAGTCGTTGTCGAGCGAGTCGCAGACCTCGGGGTTGCCCGGGAAGCGGGCGGCCTCGGTGTCGTCGCAGTCCGTCGAGTCGGCGACGGTGCCGGCGGGCGCGTCGCACGCGATGACGCCCGCGGCGAGGTCCCCGTAGCTGTCACCGTCGGTGTCCGCGTACCAGGCGCCCGCGAGGTCCCCGTCTTCGTCCACGGCGCCGTCGCAGTTGTTGTCGATGCCGTCGCACTGCTCCGCGGCGTCGGGGCTCACGGCGGCGTCGTTGTCGTCGCAGTCGTCCTCGGAGACGTAGCCATCCTCGTCGCGGTCGACGCCGGGGATGGGGAGCGGATCGCCGTCGGCGTCGGTGCAGCCGGTGAGGACGAGGGCGAGGAGCAGGACGAGCACGGGGACTCCGGAGCGTGGCAGGCCACGATGCCACGTCTGCGCGCCGACAGCCACCTTGGCGACCGGATCGCGCCGCTTGGATCCCACGCGGAGGGTGACCGCGCCGTTGATTTCTTGACATTCCTGCGCGAGCCTGACCTCCTGCTGCTATCGTCTCGGAATTCCTTCCCCGGATCGCCGATGCGCCGCCTTCCCCTCCTCCTCCTCCTCGCGGCGTGCAACCCCGGCGAGATCACCCTCGGAGACAAGGAGACCGGCGCGGACGACACCGGGGCGCTCGGCACCGACGAGGACGGTGACGGCTACACCTCCGAGGCAGCCGGCGGAGACGACTGCAACGACGTCGATTTCCTGGTGAACTCCGGCGCGACAGAGGTCTGGTACGACAATGTCGACCAGGACTGTGACGGATGGTCCGACTTCGACCAGGACCACGACGGCGAGGATCTCACCGGCTTCGGCCCCGACTGTGACGACACCGATCCCGCGATCCGCACCACCGCCACCGAGACGCGGGACCTCGTCGACGAAGACTGCGACGGTCTCGTGGACGAGACCTTCATCACCGCCGGCGCGATCGTCGTGAGCGAGATCATGCAGCACCCGCTCGCCGCCAGCGACAGCGACGGCGAGTGGATCGAGCTCTACAACGCCGACACCAGCGCGATCGACCTGAAGGGCTGGATCATCCGCGGGGACGATGGCGATAGCATCACCCTCCCCCGCTCGCTCGTCGTGCCCGCGGGGGAACACGTCGTGCTCGGCGCGAGCGACAACACGCTCGTGAACGGCGGCATCGACATCGACTACACGTACGACCGCGAGAACCTCTCCCTCTCGTCCGAGGACAACCTCTTCCTCGTGGTCGACGGCGCCACCATCTTCGACATCGAGTGGACCGCCGCCTGGGGCACCGCGGACGGCGCCTCGTGGTCCCTCGATCCCGACCACGCCGCCGTCGTAGAGGCCCGCCAGTTCGACTACTGGTGCGTCGCGACCTCCGCCCTCGCTTCGGGCGACTACGCCACGCCCGGCGCCACCAACGACAACTGCGGCAAGATCGACGAGGACGGCGACGGCTACTCGGTCGACACCGGTGACTGCGACGACACCGACGCCGGCGTGAACCCCCGCGCGGACGACCGCTGGGACGGCGTCGACAACGACTGCTCCGGCGTCATCGACGACGGCGTCATCGACGACCTCTCCACCGGCTTCGTGGACGGGACGACCGGGAACAGCTTCCTCTCGCTGTTCGCGGGGATCGGCCTCGGCGACGTGACCGGCAGCGGCACCCCCGACCTCCTCGTCGGCGGCGCCATGCAGGGCAGCTACGCGGGCGCGATGTACGTGATCCCCGGCGCGGATCGCGCCGACCTCGACGGCCTCGTCGACGCCTACGACACCGCCCACTTCACAGGCTCGGCCGCCTCCTACTTCGGCGCCACCAGCCCCCTCGCGGGCGACAACACGGGCGACGGCGCGGCCGACCTCGTGATCGGCGGCGGCGGGGGCTACACGCCCAGCGCCACCGTGGCGGTCGTGTTCGAGGGCGGGGGCGACGTGAGCGGCAGCCTCGACGCCAACGACGCCGTCCTCGAGATCACCAACGCCAGCGCGGGCGGGGCCAGCATCAGCGGCAACCGCATCCTCGCCAACCTCGACATGGACGGGGACGGCGTGGACGAGGTCGTCTACAGCCAACCCGACCTGACGGCCAGCGGGCGCGGCGCCGTGGGCCGCGTGGCGGTGTTCGACGTCGGCGGCGTGTCCGGCTCGATCACGACGGACGACGCCGTGCTCCTCGTCGACGGCGAGTCCAGCCAGGACTACTTCGGCTTCGGCCTCGGCGGCGCCGACATCGACGGCGACGGCTACGACGACCTCTTCGCGGGCGCCCCGGGCGCGGACGACGACGCCACGGACGGCGGCGCCTGGTACCAGATCGACGGCGGGAGCACCTGGGACGGCTCGGTCGACATCAGCGACGTCGAGTCGCGCACCATCACCAGCGATGTCGCCTCCGGTGGCCTCGGCGCGGGCGCGCCGGCCATCGCCGACTTCGACGGCGACGGCGACCTCGACTTCGCGACCGGCGGCCTGAAGACGGAGACCGTCTCCGTGTACTACCGCATCGATCACCTCTCGAGCAACCTGGACAACTCCGAGGCGGACCTCACCATCGAAGGCGACGGCCCCGGCCGCTTCGGCTTCGCGATGACGGCGGGAGACTTCGACGGCGACGGCGTGGCCGACCTCGTCGCGAGCGCCCCGGCCGTGAACTCGGTGTACCCGCAGCCCGCGTACTGGTACTACACCCCCGGCAACGACGTGGGCCGGCTCTACTTCTTCGGCGGCGCCAGCCTCGGCGCCGGGGACGCCTCCGCCTCCGACGCGGACGCCACCCTCGACGGTGACGCCAACGGCGACCTCTTCGGGTCCGTCCTCTCCGGCGCCGCGGACATCGACGGCGACGGCGCGGACGACCTCCTCGTGGGCGCCCCCCGCGGCGGCACGAACGGGTCTGGTCGCGTGTACGTGGTCCTCGGTCGTTAGGACGCAGGCGCCGTGTGAACCCCGGCGCCGCCCACGGTAGGATGTCGGCGATGGACCTCCCGCTCATCGCCGCCGGCACCGCGCTCGTCTACGCGGGCATCAGCTGGCTCGTCGGCGACCGCTTCCCCTTCTCGCGCTACGCCATGTACGCCGACCTCGAGGGGCGTCGCGAAGGCGCCGTGCTCGTCGTGCGCGCGGGCGGGCGCGAGGTCGGCTTCGCCGAGGTGATCGCGTGGCACGGGATCGACCCCGCCGCGATCGAGCCCTTCAGCGTGCCGTGCTCGCTGCACTGGGTGGTCTTCGAGACACAGGCCTGGATCCGCGACCACACCGCCCCCTCGGCGGACGGCCTCACCGTGCCCCTCGAGGTCGGCTACCGCATTCTCCGCGTGCCCGAGGTGGGCGCGATGTCCGAGCGCTTCGAGTGGCGCGCCGCGGGTGTCGGCCGGCTGCGCGGCGGGAGCGGCGCGTGATCGGACCCGCCCTCTTCGCACTTGCGCTCGTCGCCTCCTGGGGCAACTCCGCCACCCACGTCGTCCTCTCGGATCGGCCGCTCTACGCCTTCACCACGAACGTGATGACGATGCCGATCCGCACCCAGCGGCTCGCGTGGGCGGGCGTCGCGAGCGTCGGCTTCCTCGCCGCGCTCTGGCTCTGGGCTGCCTCGGGGTGGCCGCGCCTCGGCGCCGCCGCCGTCATCGCCGCGCTCCTCGCCATCCGGCAGGTCGAGACGCGCCAGTGGCCCGGGCAGATGGTCGTCCGCCTCGGCAAGTACGTGCCCGCGGCGTCCTGCCTCACGGGCTGGCTCATCGTCGTGACGCTGACCCGCACGCTTGGCTGGGACGAGCCGCGCTCCGTCGCCGCGGGGTGGGAGGCCGCCGCGGGCGTGATGGCCGCGCTCTACCCGCTCGCCGCGCTCTCGAAGCTGAAGCTCACGGGCTGGCGGTGGATGCGCGCGGAGCACCACGCGCTGATGATCGCGGAGCGCGCCTACACCGGCCCGAAGTGGGTGCGGCGCGCCCGGAGCGCCGGCTCGCGGTCCCGCGCGGTGTGCGCCTTCGTCGGCACCTTCGGCCTGCTCTCCGAATTCGCGTGCGCCGCGTACATCTTCCCGGACGCGCGGATCGCGGTCACCGCGACGGTCCTCGCGTTGCACGCGGGGATCGGCCTGTTCCTCGGCTACTTCGAGCCGGAGTGGCTCCTCGTGATGATCGCGATCGCGGCCATCACCACCTGACTCACGACGAGCGATCCTCCAGGACCTTGGCCGCGGCGTGCTTGCCGCTGTTGAGCGCCCCGAGGACGCCGTGCCCGGCGCGCGTGCTCGCGCCCGCGAAGTAGAGCCCGGGGATAGGCCCGCGGTAGCCGGGGCGGCCCGCCATGAACTGGGCGGGGGTCGCGGCGAGGCCGTAGCCGGTGCCGTCCGTGGCGCGGGTGTAGCGGGTGTGGGTGAGCGGGGTGGCGGTCTCGCGGAAGACGATGTGCGGCTTGATGCCGGGGAACTGCGCGTCGAGCTTGTCGACCATGAGGTCCTCGATGGCGCGCTTCTTGGCCTCGTAGGCCTCGGAGTGGCGGTAGCCGCCGTTGTCGACCTGCCCGGGGTCGACGCCCCAGGCCTCGGGCCGGCCGGGCGCGAGGGTCATCACCTCGACGCCCATGACGCCCGGCGGGGTGTGGCCGTGCGTGTCGGGGTCCTTCATCGAGGCGCTGGTGATGTACGCGCACCGCCCGGTGATCTCGCCGCGCGCGGCCTCGGCGTAGACCTCCTCGGCGTCCGTCGTGTCGAAGCGCCAGATGTTGCGCGCCTGCATGCCGAAGGTGCGGAGGTCTGCCTTGACGCCGATGCAGGTGATGACGAGCGCGGCGCCCATCTCAAGCGTGGGCGCCCGGGCCGTCCACTCCTTGGGGACGACCTCCGCGGGGAGCAGCTCCGAGTAGGTGCGCATCAGGTCGGCGTTGCTGATCACGACGCCCGCGCGTACGTCCTTCGCCTCGTCCCGACCCGCGGCGATGCGCACGCCGACCGCGCGCCCGCCCTCGACGAGGATCTTCTCCACCGTGCGCCGCAGGCAGATGACGCCGCCGTGGGCCTCGACCACGTCCGCCAACGCGTCCGCCATGCGTTGGCCCCCGCCCTTCGGGTAGTAGGCGCCGCGCAGGTAGTGGGCCTGGAGGCCGAGGTGGAGCATCGCGCTCGCCTTGCTCGGGGCGACGCCGTAGTCCCCACTCTGGCCGACGAGCACGGCGCGGAGCGTGGGATCCTGCGTGCAGTCGTCGAGCAGCGCGGCGATCGTGGCGTTCTGGTACTTGGGCACGAGGCGGGCCTTGGTCGCGACCTGCCACATCATGCCCAGGTTGGCGGCGAGCCCGCGGCTCCGCTTGGTCTCCATGAAGGCGGCCATGTGGACGACCTCGCCGAGGACGCGGATGTAGAGGTCGATCCCCTTCTTCTCCCGGGGGAAGGTGGCGACGAGGCGGTCGCGGAAGCGGCCGATGTCCGCGGGGATGGGGAAGGAGAGGCCGGGCACGACGATGGTGTCGAAGCCGTCGTCGTCCATGCGGAGGAATTCGAGCTCGATGCCCACGTCCCGCAACAGGGTCGGGATGCGGCCCTCCGGCCCGCAGTCGCCGATGTAGTGCACGCCCACGTCGAACTGGTAGGGCCCGTCCCGCGTGGCGCGGTGGAACATCGTGGCGCAGCCGCCGGCGACGTAGTGCCCGTCGAACACGGCGACGGAGAGCCCCTGCTTCGCGAGCCGCGCCGCGCTCATCAGCCCGCCGAGGCCCGCGCCGACGATCGCCACGTCCACCCGGTCGGGGACCGGGGTCTTCACGCGGTCCTTGGTGTGGGCGGTCGGGAGAGCGATGTCGGACATGGGAGGCTCCTCCGGAGAGGGTACTCGGATCCGGTGGCGGCGCGGCGCTCCGCCGCTAACGATGTTGGTTCGGCCGGATCAGGCGCCCGCTCCGCCACATCCGGTAGAGCCCGACGCACGCGAGCACGCCGCCGACGCCGCTCACGACGCTCCCCGCGACGAACCACGCCAGCGCGCTGTCTGCCGCGCCCGCGGGGGTCGTCCACGCGGCGGCCCGCCCTTCCGCCGCGGCGATGCGCCCCGCGCCCACCACGCTGAGGTAGAGGCCCATCGGGAGGCCGCCGAAGGCGAGCACGCCGCCGAGGGCGATGAGGAGGCGCGTTCCGCGAGTGGGAGCCGACATCGGCGCGGCGTAGCGTCCGACGGGGGGCCGCGCAAACGGGAAGTGGCGCGGCCCGGCGACTCCGACCCCGAGCGGTGCAGGTGCCTGCCACCACGACGGCCGCGTGGGCGCCCCCCGGCGGGGATCAGCGCTCGCGCGGCGCCCGCCCGACCTCGACCACGGCCGCCGCGTACGCCTCGGCCGCGGCCTGACACGCGGAGAGGCTCCCGGAGAGCCACGCGGCGGCGAAGTTGGTCTCCGTGGGCGGCGGGAACACCTTGACCGCCCGCACGTCCGCGCCCTTGAGCGCGGCGTCCAGGCCGATCGTGGCCTCCATCGGCGGCGCCACGAGGTACGCCATCGACTGCCCGACGGCGAGGCCGGACTGCGTCGAGAGGTAGCGCCCGAGCGAGGCGACGACGTGGGGGAACACGGTGATCGTGCCCCCCTCCCCCAAGGGGCGGTCGTCCGCCTTGTAGAAGCACGCGTCGTGTTCGAGGCAGCGGATCAGCGCCGCGAGGCCCTCGTCCACCTCGTCGGCGTCCGCCCCGGCGATGACCCCGAGGATCTCGCCCGAGAGGCGCCCCGAGGCGTGGCCGGAGCCCGCATAGAACGAGCGCGCGAAGACGACGTCGACCGGGCTGTGCTTGGTGGCCTCATCCAGGGCGACGTAGGTGGGGTCGTCCTGGTCGCAGGTGACGAGGCCGAGGGCGCGGTGGCGGTCGGGGTCGGCGCCGTAGGCGCGCAGGAGCGCGGGGTCCGCGCCGGGGAGGCGGCGCACGGAGAGGATGCGCGGGAGGATGGGATCGAGGATCACTTGGTCTCTCCTGCGGTCCCGACGCTCACGAGCCGCACCCGCGGCGTGGGCGCGGGGTAGCCGCCGACGACGGCGTCTCCGAGGTCGGAGCGGATGGGCGCGAGGTCGAGCGGGACGCCCGAGGTGCGCTGGGTCAACATCGCGCCGGCGAGGGCGGCGAGGCGCTTGCCGGCCTGCTCGGGCGGGGCGCCGCGGGCGTGGATGTTGGACATCATGTTGCGGTCGCCGTCGGTCTTGCCGATCTTCGGATCGTAGACGAGGTACGCCGACAAGCCGTCCCCCGTACCGAGGCCCGGGCGCTCGCCGAGCAGGATGGCGGACACCTTGGCGCCCACGACCTCGCCGATCTCGTCCTCCAGCCACACCCGGGCGAAGCGCGCGCACACCGGCGTGCCGACGGAGAAGCCGAGGGCCTCGCACGCCTTGACGAAGTGGTCGAGCAGGGCCATCCCGGAGCCCATGCAGGCGACGGCGGAGAGGCCGTCCGCGAGGATGGGCTGGATGTCGACGCCGCGGCGAGCGTTCTCGCGGAGGCGGGCGACGGAGGCTGCGTCCAACCGGCGCCCGAGGTCGGGGCGGAGGAGGAACTCGCGGTGGTCGGTCACGCGCGATTGCAGGGGGAGGAGGCCCTGCTTCGCGGCCCAGTCCTCGGGGAGGGCGGTGTAGACGGCGCCGTGGGCGACGGCGAGCTCGGCCTGGAACTGGAGCACCACGTCCGTCGCGTAGCGGGTGCCGACGTGGCCGATGCCGACGAGCGCGGTGGTGTGGCGCGCGGCCTCGGCGGCGAAGGGCGTGCGGCGCTTCGGCGACGGGAACACGCGCGCCGGCGGGAACGGGATCTCCGGCACGGGGGGCGGCGGCGGGAGGGGGTCGGCGCCGGCGAGGCGGGTCCGGAGGTCGTGGACCATGGTGCGGGTGAAGCTCATCGCAACACCGTCGGGTCGCCGAAGCGTTCGCCCGGCTTGCACCCGTCGAGGATGCCGCGCTCGGTGAGCCACGCGTCGAACTCGGGGGCGGGGCGCTTGCCGAGCAGGCCGCGCACGGAGGGGATGTCGTGGAAGGAGGTGCTCTGGTAGTTGAGCATGATGTCGTCCCCCACCGGCAGGGACATCAGGTAGGTGCAACCTGCCGCCCCGAGGAGGACCTTGAGCGTCTCGAGCTCGTCCTGGCTCATGCGCGCGTGATAAGTGAAGCAGGCGTCGCACCCCATCGGCAAGCCGAGGAGCTTCCCCATGAAGTGGTCCTCCAGGCCGGCGCGGGTGATCTGCGGGCCGTCCTCCAGGTACTCGGGGCCGATGAAGCCGACGACGGTGTTCACCAGGAAGGGCTTGTAGCGGCGCGCGAAGCCGTAACAACGGGCCTCCAACGTCACCTGATCGGCGCCGTGGTGGGCGTCCGAGGAGAGCGCGCTGCCCTGCCCGGTCTCGAAGTACATGACGTTGGGCCCGCGGTTGCTCGTGAGCCGCCGCATCTTGTCGTAGGCCTCGTCGATGAGCGCAACCGAGATCCCGAAGGCGCGGTTGCCTTTTTCGCTGCCGGAGAGCGACTGGAACATGAGATCCATCGGGCAGCCGAGGTCGAGGGCCTTCATCTGCACGGTCACATGCGACAGGACGCAACATTGCGTGGGGATGGCGTTGCGCACGCAGAGGTCGTTCAGGTGGCGGAGGATCTGGGCGGTGGACTCGGGGGTGTCCGTCGCGGGGTTGACGCCGATGACGGCGTCCCCGCAGCCGTAGGAGAGGCCCTCGCGCGCGGAGTAGAGGATGCCCTCGACGTCGTCCGTCGGGTGGTTGGGTTGGAGGCGCGACGAGAGGCGCCCGGGCAACCCGAGGGTGTTGTTGGCGCGCACGACCACCTGGGCCTTGGCGCCGACCACCATCAGATCCATGTTGGACATCAGCTTGCACGTCGCCGCGGCCATCTCGGGGGTGAGCCCCGGGGCGATGGCGCGCATGGTCGGGCCGGTGGTGCGCGTGTCGAGCAGCCACTCGCGGAACTGGCCGACGGACAGGTGCTTCACGGCGTCGAACGCGGCTTGATCGAGGGTGTCCTCCACCATGCGGGTCAGCTCGTCGAGCTCGTAGGGGACGACGGGGTGCTGACGGAGCTCCGCGAGGGTGATCTCGGAGAGCACGGCGCGCGCGGCCACCCGCTCCACCGGCTCGCGCGCGGAGACTCCGGCGAGGTCGTCCCCGCTCTTCGGCGAGTTGGCCTTGGCGAGGACCTCCTTGACGGAGCCGAAGCGGTACACGACGCCGCGGATGGTGGCGGAGAGGTTCACGACGGGGTCATCGGGGCGGGGCGCGTCACGCGCGGGAGTTTAGCGCACTCGGGGCCGCCTGGCCGCGGTTCGCCGTTGCGCTCCGGCCGCGCGCGGGGCAATCCGGGAAAATGCCCTTCGCCGGGGGTCGCCCGTCGTCGCCCCTCGTCGCCCACCTCCTCGGCGTTCGTCTACGTGGTGATCGCGGCGGCGCTCGCCTTCGCGGCCAACGCGTAGCGGCGCGCGGATTAGGCTCGCGCCGAGGCTCCCCATGGACCCCGCCGTCGCCCCTGCCCCCGCCCCCGCGCTGTCCCCGCTCCTCCGCCAGTGGCGGTGGCGCGTCTTCGGCGCGACCTGGCTCTGCTACGCCGGCTACTACTTCTGCCGCAAGCCCTTCTACCTGGCCAAGGCGGACCTCGGCGAGGCCCTCTCCTTCGACGCCACCCAGCTCGGCACGATCGGCACGGTCTACCTCATCACCTACGCGATCGGCCAGTTCGCCTCGGGCGCCCTCGGTGACCGCCTCGGCCCCCGCGCGCTCCTGCTCGGCGGCATGGCGATCTCCATCGGCGCGAACGTCGGCTTCGGGGCCAGCAACTCTTTCGGCACCTTCGTGGCGCTCATGGCGCTCAACGGCCTCGCCCAGGCGACCGGGTGGTCGGGCAACGTCGGCACGATGGCGAATTGGTTCCACCGCCGCGAGCGCGGCACCGTCATGGGGATCTGGGCGACCAACTTCCAGGCCGGCGGCGTGCTCGCCAACACCTTCGCCGCGTGGGTGCTCGGCGGGTGGGGCTGGCGCTACAGCTTCAACGCGAGCGCCCTGGTGCTCGTGTGCGTCTGGGCCATCGTCCTCTTCAACCAAAGGAACAAGCCGGAGGATCTCGGCCTCCCCGCCGTGGAGGACCCCGACGGCGTCCCCGAGTCCGCGCAGACCGGGGGGTGGTCGCGCGACACCGTCATCAACGTGCTGCTCGTCGGCGCGTTCTACTTCTTCGCCAAGCTGATCCGGTACGCGATCTGGTCGTGGGCGCCCTTCTTCCTGAAGAAGAACTTCGGGATGGGCGCCGCGGACGCCGGCTACCTCTCCACGCTCTTCGACGTGGCCGGCATCGCCGGCGTCATCACCGCGGGCGTGCTCTCCGACCGCCTCTTCCGCGGGCGCCGCGCGGCGATCAGCTTCGTCTTCCTCGTCGGCCTCGTGCTCGGCACCTTCTCGCTCTACACCTTCGGGGGCACCTCCCCCACCCTCTTCGGCGTGTGCCTCGTGCTCACCGGCTTCGCCCTCTACGGCCCCGACGCCCTCATGACCGGCGCCGGCGCGGTGGACGTGGGCTCCCGGCGCCACGCCGTGCTCGCGGCCGGGGTGATCAACGGCTGCGGCTCGCTCGGCCCGATCGTCCAGGAGCTCGTCATCGGGCGCATGTACGACACCTCCGGCGGCGACCTGGGGCCGATCCTGGGCCTGCTCGTGGGGTCGGCGGTGATGTCGCTCGCCTTCATGGGCGTCCTCCTCCTCCGGAACCGCGCAGGAAAGGCGGACCTCTGAACCGGGGACGGGACGTGACAACTCCGAATCGCTGAAGCGGCGCTTCGTGGCCAGATTCCCAGTCGAACGGAGGCTGGACATGAAGACCTGGACCCTCGCGCTCGCCCTGGTGGCGATTGGCTGCAACGTGCCCGACGAGGGCAAGCCGAGCGAAGAGACGGACGTGCGCGACACGGACACCGGCGAGGACACCGACATCGCGGAGGACACCGACACCGCGGAGGACACCGACACCGCCGAGGACACCGACACCGCCGAGGAGCCCGACACCTCGCCGGTGAGCGTCACCTGCACCGCGGACGACCTCGTGTTCCGCGTCGAGTCGCGCGACGCCAACGGGACCCTCGCGGAGACGTTCCAATCCACCGACATGCCGATGTTGGTGGGCCTCGTGGAGAACCCCTGTGACGACGGTCACGTGGACCTCGAGACCACGTCCAACTGCCTCGTCGACCTCTGGACCCTCACCGGCCCCGACGGCGAGGCCCAGGAGGTCCGCCCGGTGTGCGAGGCCACGCTGACTGCGTGGAGCGTGCGCCCGAGCGACAAGGAAGAGGCGACCTACAAGATGACCGAGGTCGTCCCTGGCGACTACGACATCGAGGTGCGGTTCACCTACAACGAGGAGACGGCGACGACGAAGTTCACCGTCGCGGAGCCCACCACTCCCGAGTGAGCCGTGCGCGGGGGGCGCCTGCCACGGCTCTTCGGGGCCGCGGTATGGCGCCCCTCGCCTCCGCGCGGTTGTCGCGGTCAACGTCGGCGCGACGGGCTACCCTGCGCGAATGCTGCTCACCCTTCTCCTTGCCTGCGCGGGCTCCAACCCCGCGGACACCTCTCTCGTCGACAGCGGGGCCCCCGCGGACACCGACACCACCGGCGACACCGACGGCGACACCGACGGCGACACCGACGGCGACACCCTCCCCGAGGGCCTCAACGGCACCGCCCCGCGCGACCCAATCTCCCTCCCCACCTTCGCCGCGCGCAACCAGTACGGCGAGGACCGGTCGGAGGCCGACGTGCTCGGCCACCCCACGATCATGTGGTTCTACCCCGCCGCCGGGACCTATGGTTGAACGGTCGAAGGTTGCGGGTACCGCGACCGCCAGGCCGAGTTCGACGCCCTCGGCATCACCATCGTCGGGGTCGGCCTCGACTCCCCCGCCGACAACCTCGCGTGGGCGGAGGACGAGAGCTTCGCCTTCGAGCTCTGGACCGATGACGACAGCACCCTCGGCGTGACCTACGGCGCGCTCGAGAACCAGCGCGACACCTTCGTCGGCCGCGTCACCATGCTGCTCGACGCCGACGGGGAGCTCCTCCTCGAGTACGTCGACTCCATCGACGTCGGGGAGCACCCGGCGAAGGTGCTGGAGGACTGCGAGGCGTTGTTCGGGGGGTAGGTCTTGGGGCGGGGGGCGCGCCCCCCGCAACGCCCCCGCTTTTGCGTGACCCGTGCGATGATGCCCCCATGATCCTCGCGCTCCTCGCCTGCAGCGGCCCCGACGCCGAGGGGCCCCCGGACGACTCCGCGGGCCCCGCCGACACCGACACCGCCTGCGTCTTCGGGGACATCGTCGTCACCGGTGACGTGGTCCCCGGCGGCGTCATGACCCTCTCGGCCGGCGCGGAGGCCACCTGGGCGGTCTCCGTCGGCGCCGTCTCCCCCGAGACCGGCGCGGCCGTCCAATGGACGCTCCCGACCGACCTCGCGGTCGACAGCGCCGAGGCCATCTCCGCGACCGCCACCGGCTGCGACACCGCCACCGTCGAGCTCCTGGCGGACTGGCCCCTCGCCGACCGCGCCGTCGTCCTCTACAACCCCACCAT
>CAJBVW010000174.1 GCA_903959175.1 uncultured Pseudomonadota bacterium | reverse complement strand
GTTCGCGAGGTGCTGGTAGCTGGACTGGACCAGCGCGATGAAGTTCTGGTAGCCCTCGCCCAGCGCGCGCCAGGTGCGGGGGTCGGGCGACGTGTCCGGGTTCGGCCCAGGCAGCGGGACGGTCGGCGCGGGGACCGCGACGAGCGGCTCCTCGTAGTCGGTGTTCGTGCAGAGGAAGCGCGAGCTGTAGATGACCTTGTCGCCCTTGCCCGTCCACAAGTTCACCTTGAACTTGCCTTCGCGCTGCCCGACCATGTTCTGGTCGGCCATGTGCTTGATCCACCGCATCGCGGCGTCCGCGAGCACCGCGTAGGTCACGCCGTTGTCCATCCGGGCGAGGTCGCCGAGGGTCTCGGACTCCTCGTCGTCGTCGCCGTCGCCCTCGCCATCCTCCTCGTCGTTGTCGTCCCCGTCGTCCACGTCGGGTTCGATGAACGCGCCGAGGTCCACGCCGCTGAACATGATGCGCCCGAGCTGCGGGTAGCCGCTGCGGTCCAGCACCTCGTGAACGGTGATGTGGGTGATCTCGGTACACCGCTGGCGGATCACGGCGTCGATGGTGTCCAGCTTCTCGAATTGCAGATCGTCGATCATGGGCGGCTCTCGGGCGAAGGGGGTGCTCAAATGTTGAGCATCTTGACCCTTTCAAGGTATCGCAAGAGCCTGGAAATGGGGTGAATTTCGGGCTTGGAAAGCCTACCGCGCCTACCGCACGCCATGCGGTTTTAGAACCGCGCGCCCTACCGCCGCCGCCGCCGGCCAAACCGCCGCCCGAACCGCGCCCGCGTCGGCCAAACCGCCCCGGCTGAGCGCCCTACCGCGACCACGGAATGCCCTACCGCCGGCTACCGCCGAGGGCGATCCTGGCTGCCGCGTACAACCGCGACACGCGATGCCAGAACCGCGCCCGAGCAAGGGTCCATGCGGTTTTCCGCGGTTGAAGCGACGCGACTAAATCCGCTTTCCAGCACCGCTATCGGCTGCATAGTGGTCCTCGTCAGCCGGGCTCCCCGGTGACCCGAATCCCTCCACCGGCCCCGCCGGTCCCCTCTCTCTCCCGGCGCGGCCGGTCCACTCCGAGGCACGAATGAACACGGCACTCAGCAAAGCGATGAACGGCGAGAAGGTCTCCGATGGGCAGGCCAAGGGCGCACTTGCCGAGGCTGTCGGCAAGCTCAAGAGCTTCGGCGGCAAGATCAGCAAGACCGCCAAGCTCTCGGAGGCCGTCGCCGACGCGGTGATCGCCACGGCCGAGACGCAGGGCGCGGTGTTCGCGGCCAGCTTCGCCGAGGGCTACTTCGGCGAGGAGAAGATGGACCTCGGGCCCATCGACATGCGCCTCGGCGCGGGTCTCGCGCTCGGCGGGTACGGCATCTACAAGTCGATGACCGGCAAGGGCAGCACCCACGCACTGGCCCTCGGCAACGGCCTGATGGCCACCGGCATCGGCCGCATCGGTCGGCACGCCGGCAAGGCGCTGGCCGAGAAGAAGAACGCGCCTGCCACGCCCCCGGCCGCTGCCGCTGCGCCTGCCGCCGTTCCCGCCACCGCCGGCGTCGCCCGCCCGCAGCTCGCGGCCGACGACATCGGCGAGATCGCCCGGATGGTCCGCATGACCCCCGGCACCGAGGGCGAGTCCATCGAGGGCCGCCGCCGTCAGCGCCAGCGCCAGCGCCGCGAGGAGCGCGAAGAGGAGGAGGTGTCCGGCCGTGGCCAGCGCTTCCTTCGCAACCGCGATTGATCCAACCCCCGTCTCCACTTCCAACCTTCGTTTCTTCGTTCCACCGCTTCACTCCGAGGACCACTCACATGGCACAAATCTGGGCCCGCATCTCCATCCGCCACGGCAAGCTCGCCGTGGACACCTCCTCGCTCCCCCCGTGGGTGCAGTCGCTGCTCGACGGCCATCGCGACCGGTTCCGGCCGAGCTTCGAGGGCGACTTCGACGGGGACGACGACGACGACGACGACGACCTCGGGGACGACCTGGGCGACGACCTCGGCGAGGACCTCGGGGACGACCTCGGCGACGACCTGGGCGACGACCTCGGGGACGACCTGGGCGACGACCT
>CAJBVW010000173.1 GCA_903959175.1 uncultured Pseudomonadota bacterium | reverse complement strand
GGGACGTCCGGAAGGCGAGGATAGGCCGTTACCCCGCCCTTCCGGACGTCAGGAACGTCCGGAAGGCGAGGATAGGCCGTTACCCCGCCCTTCCGGACGTCAGGGACGTCCGGAAGGCGAGGATAGGCCGTTACCCCGCCCTTCCGGACGTCCGTCACCCGCGTCGCGCGTGCGGACGCAACCGCCCTCGCGCGGCGCTCCCCCGCGGCAGGGATCCGCAGGGCGGCCGGCTCCGCCGGCCGGTCCCGGCGCGCCCTGGCGCCGGACCAAGCGAAGCGCGCCCGAAGGAGCTCGACGGCGGGCGTCCGCGCCCGCCGGGCCGCCCGCACCAACACGCCCGCCGGGCCGCCCGCACCAACGCGCCCGCCGGGCCGCCCGCACCAACACGCCTGCGCCCGACCGATCGCCTGCTCGACCTCGGCTGTGGCACCGGCACCATCCTGCTCGACCTGGCGCCGCACGTCGCCGAGGCCCACGGCGTCGACCTCTCGCCGGGCATGATCGCCATCGCGGAGCGGAAGGCGGCCGCCGCGAGCGCCCCGAACGTCGTGTTCCGCGCGCAGGCCGCGGGCGGCCTCGCCGACATCGCGGACGCCACCTACGACTGCGTGTGCGCCTTCAACCTGTTCCATGTCGTCGAGGTTCCCCCCGCGCTCGCGCGCGCGATCTTCCGCGTGCTCCGGCCCGGCGGCACCTTCGTCAGCGCCACCGCATGCATGGCGGAGCGGTGGTTTCCGCCCTACTTCCTTCTCATCCCGGTGATGACCTGGATCGGAAAGGCCCCCACGGTCACGATGCTCAGCCCGCGTCGCTCCGGGCCGCCCTCACACCCGCCGGCTTCACCCACGTCGAGGCCCCCGATGTCGGGGGGGACGCCGGCCACGTCTTTCTCGTCGCCGAGAAGCCCGCGTAGCCCGACGGCCACGCTCCCCCACCCCGACGCCCCCCACCCAGTTAAACCCCCACCCCATGAGCACCGCCACCCCCTCCGCCGCCTTCACCGGCGCCATCGACCTCGCCTCCGCCGCCGTCGGGGGCCAGGCCCTCCTGTGCAGCGACGACTTCTTCGCCGGCATGGAGAACCTCATCCGTCCGGAGCCCGCGGTGTTCGACCCGAACGCCTACACCGAGCGCGGCAAGCTGATGGACGGGTGGGAGTCGCGACGCAAGCGTGTTCCCGGGCACGACTGGTGCATCGTGAAGCTGGGCGTGCAGGGGCGCGTGCGCGCCGTCGACATCGACACCGCCTTCTTCCTCGGCAACCACCCGCCCTTCGCCTCGGTGGACGCCGTGTACGCCCCCGGCGCCACGCCCGAGGCCCTCCGCGACGAGGTCGCGTGGACCGAGATCGTCGCCACCGTGCCGCTCCGGCGCGGCTCCCAGAACCTCGCCGCCGTCATCGCCGGCGCCGACACGGTGTGGACACACCTGCGCCTCAACATCTACCCGGACGGCGGCGTCGCGCGCATGCGCGCCTACGGCGAGCCCGTCCCCGAGGCGGCCGACGCCCGCACCGACCTCGCCTGCGCCACCTCGGGCGGCCGCGCAATCGCTTGTTCGGACGCCTTCTTCGCGTCGATGGACAACCTCCTTCTCCCCGGCCGCGCGCCGCACATGGGGCACGGCTGGGAGACGCGCCGGAGCCGCCCCCCCGGCGAGGATTGGATCATCGTCCAGCTCGGCCGCGCGGGCCGCATCGACGAGATCGTGGCGGACACCCACCACTTCAAGGGCAACTACCCCGATCGCTGCGCCATCGAGGCCATCCACTGGCCCGGCGCCCCGCCGGACGCGCTGGTGCGCTCGCCCGACTGGGTCACGATCGTGCCGAAGAGCAAGCTCCAGGCCGACTCCGTGCACACCTATGTCCCGACGGACGCCGGCCCGTGGACCCACGTGCGCCTCCGCATCTACCCCGACGGCGGCGTGTCCCGCCTGCGCGTGTACGGCACGCCCGACGCCCCCGACACCACGAGCACCGGCCGCCCCGACCCGCTCGTGACCCGCGTGAACGACGCCGACGCCGACGCGCTGATCCGCTGCTGCGGCTCGCGGCGGTGGGTCGCTGCGATGCAGGCGGCAGGCCCCTTCCAGAGCCGCGCGCACCTGTTCGGCGAGGCCGAGCGCCAGTGGTGGCGCCTGGGCGACGGCGACTGGAAGGAGGCCTTCACCCACCACCCGCGCATCGGTGCGGACGTGGCGTTGCTCCGCGCGAAGTACGCCGCCACCGCCGACTGGTCGGCCGGCGAGCAGGCCGGGATCGCCGCCGCCTCGGAGGAGACCATCCAGGCCCTCGCCGCCGGGAACGTCGCGTATGAAGCGCGCTTCGGCTACATTTTCCTCGTGTGCGCGACCGGGCGCTCTGCGGCCGAGCTGCTCGCGATGCTGACCGAGCGGATGGACAACGCCCCCGCGGCCGAGCTCCGCGTCGCCGCCGGCGAGCAGGTCAAGATCACCCGATTGCGCCTGGAGAAGCTACTCGCATGAGCCCCCTCACCACCCATGTCCTCGACACCGCCCGCGGCCGCCCCGCCGTCGGCGTGCCCGTCACCCTCCTCGCGCCCGACGGCACCGTCACCACCGGCGTCACCGACGCGGACGGCCGCTGCCGCACGCTCTGCCCGCGCGAGGCCTTCGTCGTCGGCACCTGGTCGCTCACCTTCGACCTCGCCGCCTACTTCCGCGCGCAGGGCACCGACGCGTTCTTCCCCTCGGCCACCCTCACCTTCTCGGTGACGCGGCCCGACGAGCACCACCATGTGCCGCTCCTCCTCTCCCCCTTCGGCTACACGACCTACCGCGGCAGTTGACCGTGTGGCCGCCGCGCCCCTCCGCTATGATGGGGCGGTGATGCGCCGCCTCCTTCCCCGCCTCCTCGTCTCGGCGCTCCTCGCCGGCGTCGCCTCAGCCGCCGCGCAGGAGCCCGACCACGACCTCCTCACGCTCACCTCGGGCGAGCGCCTCGTCGGCGAGCTCATCGACCTGCGCGACGGCCGCTACTGGATGCTCCTCACGGACGGCCGCATGGTCTCCGCCGAGCTCCGCACCGTCGTGAGCGTAGAGATGGCCGGCTCCGCCCGCGAGCTCGTCGCCGTCGAGAACCTCCCCCTCCCCGACTGGTCCACGCCGCAAGAGGAGGGCCAGCGCCCCATCGCGGTCGGCTTCGACTTCGGCCTGACCCAACGCCTCCGCCTCCGCTTCCGCCAGCCCGGCCCCGGCGTCGCCCACGTCGACGTCACGGTCGGCGGCGCGCTCATGGTCGGCCCCGGCGTCGGCCCCGCGCTCCTCGCCGGCACGGAGCTCGCCCTCTTCGGCCGCAGCCCCGTCCACCTCACCGTCTCGGCCCTCGTCGGCCCCGCCCTGGTCTGGGGCAGCCCCTACCCCTTCGTCGGCGTCGGCACCGGCCTCCAGGTCGACCCCAAGGGCCCCGGCGAATTCCACCTCGGGGTCACCGCCGGCACCACCTTCAACACCGCCGGCGTCGTGCCCGACCTCTCGGTGTCCTTCCTCTGGTGAGCGCCCGTGGGGTGACCGCCCGCCCCCCTGATCGGGCGCCCCCGCCGCGGACGGCGGGCGGGTCCCCTCGGGTCTCGGCGTCCCGCCTCGGTCCGGCCGGGCAGGGCCCCGTCCGGGACCGTCCGCCGCGGACGGCGGCCGACCTCCGGTCCCCCTGGCGCGGGAGCCCGCGGGCGCTCACTCCCGCGTGACCCACGGGGCCGCCCCCTCCTCCAGGAGCCCGACGGTGGCGGCGTTCGCGTCGGTCGGCACCCGCGCGGCGCGCACCCCTGGCGTCGCCTCGCGCATCCACGCGAGGATCGTCCCCGCGACGCGATGCGGCAGCACGCGGCAGGAGCACACCCACGTGACGAGCGCGCCGTCCCTCACCACACCCACGCTCACGAGGCCGTGATCCGCGAGGCGGTCGCGGCACGTCGCGACCCAGATCCCCTCGCACCCCTCGATCGGCGGGCGGGCGCCGGTGAGATCGAGCTGGTGGGTGCGCTGGAGGAGCTCCCGGGCGCGGGGGAGGTCGGCGGGGGTGGCGGGGCGCACCGTCACGCGGATCGCGAGGCCGTGGAGGAAGGTCTCGAGCGCGTCGGCGCCACCCTCGTCGCCGGGGCCACCCTCCGCGGAGCGCGCAGCCCGGACCACGGCAGCGCGGACCACGGCAGCGCGGACCACGGCAGCGCGGACCACGGCAGCGCGGCTGCGGTAGGACGCTGCGCGTCGGGACGCGACCTCGCTCTGCTCCCACGTCACGAAGGGGGCCTCGTGCAGGAGCGCGGCGCGGAAGCCGGCGACGGGGCCCTCGACCACATGCACGCCCGGCGCGTTCCGCGCGACCTCGGCGCGCTCGAAGGGGGAGTCATCGAGGAAGGCGAGCGTGTCGAGGCCGACACCGAGGGCGTCCGCGACGGCGCGGCACATCTCGGACTTGGCGCCAAAACCCGCCTCGACGTATACGAAGTCGTCGGGGCCGAGGGCCACGCGGTCGAGCACGGCGGGGTGCGCGGCGTGGGCGGCATCCGCGCGGTCGGCGGGGAGATCGGCGTAGAGGAAGCCGTACATCCCGCCCTCTCCGTCGGGGACGGCGAGGCGCTTGCGGAAGCGCCGGGCCACCACTTCCGGGTCGTTCCGCGTCGTGAGCGCGAGGACGATGCCGCGGCGCTGGAGCACGCGGAGCGCCTCGTGGAGCCCGCGCCGGAGCCGCCACCACCCCTCCACGAGCGGGGCGCCGGGGCCCTCGCCCTCGGGCTGGTACGCCGGGTTCCGGCTGGCGAAGTCGGCATCGGTGATGCGCCCGTGGACGAGGGTGTCGTCGAGGTCGACCACGACGCACTTCACCGGCCCGTGCACCCGCGCGTGCCAGAGCGCGTGGAGCGCCGCGGCCTCCACGTCCGCGCCGGACGCCGCTCCCGGTAGCGCGCCCTCCCGCGGCGCGAGCGACGCCTCGCCGTGGCCCATGCCGTGCTCCACCTCGTCGGGCACCACGCCCTGCCGCGCCCAGAGCGCCGCCACGTCGAGCACGCGTTCGCTCGCGACGACCCCTCCGAGGAGATCGAGCGCGGCGTGCAGATCGGCGGGCGCGCGCGCGGCGGGGCCGAACGCGTCCCCGAGGGGGCGGCGCAGGCCGCGGTAGACGACCGGGTGCCCCGCGAGCGCCTCCACGACCGCGCGCATCGCGGCCAGCTCCGCGGCGTCCACGACGACCGGCACCCCGGCGACGGCCGCGCTCACGAGCGGCGCGAGGCGGTCCCAGTCGAACAGATCGACGTACACGAGCGCCGGCCGGAGCCGCGCGACGAGCTCGACCTGCGTCCACCCGGCGACCACGACCTCGCCGCCGGTGCGCGCGCGCAGGGGCTCCGCGAGGCGCTGGAGGCCGCACCGCCCGAGCAGGAGCACCGGGCCGGGATCATGCGGCTCAGCCGACGGAGGCGGCGCCACCGCGCTCCTCGAAGCGCCCCGGCGAGAACACCGCCGGCAACGCCGCGCCGTCCACGATCGCCGCCGCCAGCCACCGCGCGGTCAGCGGCGCAAGGAGGATGCCGTTGCGGTAGTGGCCGCTCGCGACCCACACGCCGTCCACCGCGCCGATGGCGGGGAGCTCATCCGGGGTCCCGGGGCGGAAGCCGGACCACGCGCCGTCGAAGCTGGCCGAGGCGAGGCCGGGGACCATCGCGGTCGCCGTCGTGAGCACCGCGCGCACGCCGCCGGCGGTGACGCCGCGGGAGAAGCCGACGTCCTCGACGGTGGCGCCTGCGATCACCCGGCCGTCCATCCGGGGCACGAGGTAGCCGCCGGCGCCGCAGAGCACGTGGCGGATGGGGGCACCGGAGAGCGCGACGAGCTGGCCGCGCACCGGCCGCACCGGGAGCGCGCGGAGGCCGGGCACCTTCGCCGTCCACGCGCCGGCGCACACCACGACCCGCCCCTCTACACGCTCGCCGCTCGCGAGCGTGACCCCCGCGGCGTCGGTGGCGGTGACCTCCTCGCCGACGCGGAAGGTGGCGCCGGCGGCGGCGGCGGCGGCGTGAACGGCGGGGAGGAGCTTGCGAGGATCGACCGTCGCTTCCTCGGGGAGGGACCACGCGCCGAGGATGTCGGGCGCGAGGCCGGGCTCCATCGCGCGGGCGGCGGCGGCGTCGAGCCAGCGGGCGTCCACGTCGGGGCTCGCGGGGGAGTCGCCGGGGCGCACCACCTTGAGGAGGCCGACGCGCGCGTAGCCCACGTCCGCGCCGAGGCTGGCCACCCACGCCGGGTAGAGCGTCAGGCTCTCGACGCCGATGCTCCGCAGCGGCTCGCGCCCGTGCGCCTCCAGCCGCGGCGCGAGGATGCCGGCGGCGGCGCTCGACGCCTCCGCGCCGACGATCGCGCGCTCGAGCACGACCACCTCCGCGCCACCCCCGCGCGCCCCCTGCAACCGGGCGATCTCGAGCGCCACGGCGCAGCCGAGCAGCCCTCCACCCACGATGACGACGCGGTCACGTTCCATGGCCAGACCCGTAGCGGTTGCGGCGGGCGCACGCCAGCGTGATAGTGCCGGCCCCGTAGCGGAGATCCGGCATGTTGCTCGCCCTCGTCTCGCCCGCCCTGGCAGGCCTCCTCCTGAACGAGGTCATGTACGACCCCTCCGGCGCCGATGACGGCCAGGAGTGGATCGAGCTGTGCAATAGCGGCACGTCCACCCTCGATCTCACCGGCTACACGCTCGAGAGCGCGGGCAGCTCGTACACCGAGATCTACACCTTCGCGAGCGGCAGCCTCGCCCCCGGCGCCTACCTCGTCGTGGGCGGCAGCTCGTCCACGCACCCCGGTAGCTTCTCGCCGAACATCCAGAACGGCGGGTCGGAGACCGACGGCCTCCGCGTCAAGGACGCCTCCGGCACCGTGCTCGACACCGTCCTCTACGATGACCCCAACACCACCCTCGCGGAGGACGGCGGCGCCATCCCCTCCGCCGGCGCCCCGGCCGCGACGAGCGGCAAGTCCTTCGGCCGCTTCCCCGACTGTGCGGACACCAACGTCTCCGCAACCGACTTCGTGCTGTACACCGCGCCCTCGCAGGGCACCGCCAATGTCGATCCGGACGAAGGCGGGGGCGACACCGGCACCCCCAGCACCGTGGACTGCACCGGCAGCGACAGCATCGTCATCAACGAGCTCGTCTACTCGACCGACGCCGAGTGGGTCGAGCTCTACAACGCAGGCAGCGCCCCCGCCCTGCTCGACGGCTGGCTCCTCGAGTTCGGCACGAGCTCCTACAGCAAGGACGCTGCGGTCCCCGCGGGCACCACCCTCCGCCCCGGCGAGTGGCTCGTGCTCGGCTCGGCCGGCGCCCTTGTCAAGGACATCGAGCTCGACATGGACCTCGGCAACGCCTCCAGCACGGACGCGCTGCGCCTCACCTGCAACACCGTCCCGGTCGACACCGTCCTCTACGGTGACCCCAACACCGACAGCTGGCTCGACGACTCCGGCGCCGTCGCCACCTCGCTCGCGCCCGACCACGGCACCGGCGAGTCGCTCGCCCGCGTGCAGGACGGCTACGACACCGACGCCTGCGCGGCCGACTTCACCGTCTCCGAGGCGCCCACCCCCGGCGCCGCCAACCCCGTCGTCGAGCCCCCCGTGTGCGAGATCGACGGCGCCGGCAGCCTCAAGATCAACGAGTTCATCTACAACCCCGACGGGACCGACACCGGCAACGAGTGGGTCGAGCTCTACAACGCCGGCACCACCGCCCTCCGCCTGGACGACTACACCCTCCAGGGCGCCGGCACGACCTGGGGCGAGGACTTCCGCTTCCCCGGCGGCGTCTCCCTCGCCCCCGGCGAATTCGTGCTCGTGGGCGGCGAGAACGTCGGCGCCGACTACCTCGCAGACGGCATGTCCATCGACAACGCCGGCTCCGGCGCGGGCGGCCTGCGCCTCCTCGACTGCGAGGGCAACGTGCTCGACACCGTGCTGTACGGCGGCGACATCGAGGACGACATCAGCGGTGACGGCGGCAGCACCGAGGTCGTGCCCGAGGTCAGCGAGGCCGTCTCCCTCGGCCGCTACCCCGACGGCGGCGACACCGACGCCGCGACCGACTGGATCCCCTACTCCGCGCCCTCCCCCGGCTCTGCCAACGCCGACCCCGCCGCCCTCGGCGGCGACGACACCGGCACCGGCGGCCCCAAGCCCGGCGGCGGCTGCAACAACGACGGCGCCCCCACGGCCCCCGGCGAGGGCGGCTGCACCACCGTCCTCCCCTTCGGCGGGATGGAGGTCGCGCTGGCGACCGTGGCGCTCTTGCGGCGGCGTCGGCGGGGGTAGGCTCCCCTCTTCCTGGGACAGGGGGCTCCGCCCGCGGTTGCCCCAAACCCGTAACGCCCCCGGAGACAACGTAAAAAGGGCTCTCTCCACGAGGAAAGAGCCCTTTCTGCGTTCGAACGCGCCCGCTACATCGGCGGCGGGGCCTCGCACACGTCGCGGCAAGCGAGGGGCTGCTCGCCGTTGTTGCTGGTCTCGCAGGAGTCGACCATGCGGCGGTCGTCGCGGACGCAGATCTCGCCGGCCAGCTGCTGGTAGTCGGGGCAGTCCACCGCGAAGAAGTCGGTGATGCCCTGGATGCACTGGGCCTTGGTCTTGTAGCCCTGCTCGTCCAGGAAGCCGCAGGTGTCGATGCTGGCGCAGTAGGCGCCGGCGTGCGCCTCGACGAAGCCGGCGAAGGTGGCGAGGTCGGGGAGGTCGGCGTCCGTATCGGCGTCCGTATCGGCGTCCGTATCGGCGTCGGTGTCGGTGTCGGCGTCGGCCGTGTCGTCGGCGCGCGAGTCCTTCGCGGGGCGGCCGGAGTCGGTGTCGGTGCCGGTGCAGCCGGCGAGGGCGAGGACGATCAGGAAACGGGCCAAGGGACCTCCAATGGGCGGACTTATAGACGAGTTTCAGGCGAGGGGCCACACCGAGGCGGGCCAGTCGCCGAGCACATGCACTTCGGGAACGAGCGTAACCCCGGTCACCGCGCGGACGCGATCCCAGGCGACGCGGACGCACGCCATCACGTCGGCGGCGCTGGCGCCCCCAAGGTTGACGATAAAGTTGGCGTGGCGCTCGCTGATCGCGGCCCCTCCCTCGCGGTGGCCCTTGAGGCCGACGCTCTCGATGAGGCGCCCGGCGGCGTCGCCCGGGGGGTTGCGGAACACCGAGCCGCAGCTGGGCAGATCGAGCGGCTGGGTGGCCTTGCGCCGCACGAGGTGCGCCGTCACGCGCGCCTGCTCTTCCTCGAAGCCAGCGCGCGTGAGCCGGAAGTGCACGCCGGTCACGACGAAGCCCGCGGGCAGCCCACCCTCGCGGTAGCGCATCGGCAGCGCGGCGCGCGCGATCGTGACGGGGCCGTCGGGGCCGATGCCCTCGACGGCGTCGACCACGTCGGCGACCTCGCCCAGAGCGGTGCCGGCGTTCATCGCGACCGCGCCGCCGACCGTGCCGGGCACCCCCGCGAGGGGCCCGAGGCCCGCGAGGCCCAGCTTCGCCGCGCGCGCGAGGAGCACCGCGTTGAGGAGCCCACCGCCGGCGTAGAAGCGAACGGTGTCCCCCGAAGGCCCGAGGCCGTCCTCGGCGAGGATGCGGGTCTCGCGGAAGGCGCCGACGAGCTTCACGACGGTGCCGCGCAGCCCGGCGTCGGGCACGAGCAGGTTGGAGCCGTTGCCGAGGAGGTGGAGGTGCGGATCCTCGGCGTACACCGCCGCGAGATCCGCGGCGTCGTCCACGAGGACCAGCCGCTCCAGGGGCCCCCCCACGCGCCAGTAGCCGTGACGGGAGAGAGGTTCTTCCTGGAGGATCTTCATCGTGGCGCGCGATTAACCCGCTACCGCACGCCCCACCGCTCCGGCACGCGCGCAAACGCGGCCCCGGGCTGCCCGGACGGGTACACGCGCGTCGCATCGGCGAGGAGCGAGCCGGCCAGCGTCGGCGTCACCACGATCGTGGCGGACCACGCGCCGGCCTCGGTGCGCAGCCCGGTGAGGGTGACGCGGCCGTCCTCCGCCTTCCACGCCGCCATCCGGCCGGCGGACACGAGGGCGTCGAGCGTCGCGGCGTCCGGCTCTACCCCCGCGGGGAGGCCCACGGAGAGGTCGAGCGCCACGCCGGTCGGGGCGGACACGGACACGTCCAGGCCGGTGCGCTCGCCGACCACGAGGTCCCCGCGGGACACGGTCAGGTCGAGGCCCGCGGGCGCGGCCTGCTCCCACGGCACGTAGTCGCGCGCGACCGCCGTGAACGCGAGGCCCGGCACCGCGGGCTCGGAGACGACGGTGATGCGGTGGTCCGCGACGCCGGTGAGGCCGGGCCCGAGGATGCGCACGGGCGCGTGCGGCTGGGACGGGTCGAGCACGCCGCGGGCGAGGTCCACGCCGTCGACCTGCACCTTGATGACGACCTCGCGCGGGATGTCCCCCGCGAAGACGGCCTCGAGCGCGCGGAGGGCGTAGAGGCCGGTCTGGCCGTCGCCGAAGCCGGCGCGGGGGTCGTACAGGCCGAGGAGGCCGGCCGCGAGGTCGGCCCGCGCGGGATCGTCCGCAGGGAGCGCGAGGAGGGCGAGCGCGGTGGCCTCGGCCTCGGAGACGCGCGCGCCGTCGGGGCGGGTGGCGGTGACGCGGAGGGTCTTCGCGCCGTCGGGCGTGGTGTGGAGCGCCTCGCGGAGCGTGGCGCGCACGGCCTCGGCGGCGCTCGGGTCCACCACGTCGGCGGCGAGGGCCCACGCGGCGACGTAGGGCTCCGCGAGCCGCGCGCGGTGCCGCTCGAAAGCCCCGGTGGCGCGGAGCCGGTTCGCCCGGTTGTCGGCCCCGAGCGCCCACACCGCCTGCGCGGTCTGGACGAGGGCGACGTCGAGGGCGGCGCCGCTGTCCGCGGTCCACAGGCCGTCGGGCGCCTGGGCCTGCCGCACGGCGTCGGCGAGGCGGATCGCGAGGCGGCCGGCGAGGGTGTCCGCAGGGGCGGTGGTGCGGAGCGCGGCGAGGACGAGCACGGCGGTGGCGGCGTCGGGCGCGCGGGTGGCCTTCGCGAGGGCCTGCCACGCGCGCAGCTGCGTCGCGCGGAGCACGTCGGCGGCGACCGCGCCCTCGTCCACGAGTGGCGCGGCGAGGCCCGCCACGGCGTACGTGTACGCGGCGGAGGCGACGTCGTCCCCGCGCGAGGGCGCCGCGTCGAGCTCGGCGCGCGCGACCCCGAGCGCCCCGGGGAACGCGGTGACGACGAGCGTTCCGGAGGAGCCACCGGGCGTGGCCGCCATGGCGAAGCTGCGCGGGCCCGCGAGGGTGCCGCCGCGCACGGTCTCGACGAGACGGCCGACGGGCCGCACCGGCACGACGCGCGCGACGCTGTCGAGCGTGCCGAAGCGCGCGAGGAGGTGGAGGTCCCCCGCGCGCGCCGCGCTCACCGACACGGTCTCGGTGCGCGAGCCGTAGGCCGCGAGCGACACGGTGCCGCCGCCGACGGTGGCGCCGTCCACGAGCACCTCGAGCGGCGCGGAGAGCGGTCCGGCTTCCTGGCTGATCGCCTGGATGGGCAGCAGCACGGTGTCCCCCGCGTAGAGGAACGTGGGCGCGACGACGTCGACGTAGGCGGGCAGGGTGGAGCTGAACGTGCCGACGCCGCCGGCCTGGGCGCCGTCCCGGGTCTGGCCGAGCGCGAGCAGGCGCCACGTCGTGAGCGTGTCGGGCACGGTCACCGGGACCGTGACCGCGCCGCTCGCGGGGACCTCGATCATCGGCCGCCACAGGAAGCTCTCGGGGAACCACGCGCGCGGAGTGGCGGCGGCCTCGGCGGCGGCCTCGGGGGGCGGGGCGCCGTCGGGGGCGTCCGCGCGGCCCTTCTTGCGCTCGCCGTCGTCGTAGCCCAACTGGTCCTTGTAGTCGTCCATCGACCCGCCCAGCTTGGGCGCCGGCTGCGCGGGCGCGGCGCTGGCGGGCGCGGCGCCGCCCGAGGGCGCCTCCTCCGCCATCTCGGACTTGTCCTCCTTGCGGCCGAAGGTGCCCTCGTTCTCCGCCTCGGGCGCGGAGCGCGAGAACTCGGCGTCCGCACAGGCGAACAGCAACAACAACGAGGTCATGGGGCCTCCGAGGACACGTAGACGGGCCAGTTCTCCACGTCCTCGGGCAGCCGGGCCCCGTCGGAGGCCATGAAGCGGGGATCGGTGAGGGCGAGGAGGTCGGCGGGGAGGGCCGAGAGGTGGAGCGGCCGGCCGAAGGGGTCGGTGGTGCGGTGCGCCGCGAGCGCCGCCTCCCAGAGCTTCACCATCGTCTCGGCCGTCAACACCTCGTCGGCGGGGGCCTTCTCCGCCCACGCGCGGACCTCGGCGCGGGCGTGGCCGTAGAGCGTGTAGAACGCGTCGGCGAGCTCGGCGTCGGGGGTGAAGCCGCCGCGGGTCTCCGCGATGCTCACGCGGTCGGCGCCCGGCGGCACGGTGGGGAGCGACGTGACGCGGAGCACGGCCGCTTGCGCGGCGTTGTCCCCCGCGATCTGGCCGGTCTGGAGCGCGCGGGCGTCGAGCACGCCGAAGGCGGGGGCGTCCGAGGCCGCGCGCACGGTCACCCGCGCGAACGCCTCGGCGTCGGGGAGCGCGGCGAGCGTCGCGAGCGTCGCGTCCACGCCCGAGAGGGTCACGCCCGCGCCCACCGGCGTGTCGCCGTTGCGCGCGGTGAGCGTGACGGAGGCGGTCTCGCCGGGGCGGTAGACGGGCTTGTCCGTCGTGACCGAGAGTGCCAACGCCGACTTCGGCCGCACGTAGAGCACGGCCCTGGCGCCCGCCCACTCGACGTGGACGAAGCCGTCCGTCTCCGGGGGCACGGTGAACGTCCCCCGGCGCGTCTTCTCGTCGAACGGGAGCTCGACCACCTGCCGGTCGCCCTTCATCACCCACAGCTTCTCCGGGAACGAACCCGTGAAGTTCGGCCCGCGCACCGCGGAGAGCTCGACGGTGGCGCCGGGGTCGACGATGACCTCGGAGAGGCGAAGGCGCAGGTCGGGCACCGCGCCCACCGGCATGCGGAGCACGGTGGTGCCGAGGTCCGCGCCGCCCTGGGAGGCCCGTACCTTGAGCGCGAAGCCGGGGAAGGTCGTGGGGGCCGGCGCGGCCTCGCCGGGCACGGAGGCGACGTTCACCGCGAGGCGGAGGAGGCCGACCCCGGAGCCGTCCGCGGGGGCCTCGAGGCGGACGCCCGCGAGCACGCGCCCGACGCACGCGGCGGTCGCGCCGGGGACCCGCCCGCCGAGCGCGGGATCCGCGAGCGGGGTGAGCGCGACGGCGGTGGAGCCGTCGGTGACGGCCACGCGCCACGCCCACGGAAAGTCCGCCGCGACGTCGACGCCGGCGACGCACCCGCGGGCCTCGAGGAGGCGCTCCTCCACGGCGCTGTCGAGCTCGCCGAGGGACCCGACCTCGCCCGTCACGCTGCCGGAGACCCAGGGGGTCTCGGGGTCGTCCATGCGCCAGCTCACCGTCCAGAGGCGGTCCACCCCGCGCGGACCCGTCGCCCCCCAGAGACGCTCGGTGACGCACCGGGAGAGCGACGTGGACTCACCGCTCACGAAGGCGTCCACCTGACGCACGCGCCCGTAGGCGTCGACGAGCACGGACGCTTCGACGTCGCGCGACTCGCCGTGCGGCACGCGATCGGCGCACGCGCCCACGGCGTCGGTCCACCGGTCGATCGCGACGCGGCCCTCCAGGTCGACAGCGCCCCCGCCGAGCACGTCCTCCGTGTCGAGGAGCGAGACGGCCTGCGTCGCGCGGCGGGGCATCGGGCGCGCGGGCATCGGGGGCACGACCACGGTGGTCGGCTCGCCCGGGTCGAGCTGGAAGCGCGCGACGCCGTCCGCGTCCGCCACGGCCTCCATGCCGGGGTCGGCGGGGTCCCACTCGCGGGTCACGCGCACGGTGGCGCCGGGGAGGATGCGGCCCTCTGGCGTCGTGACGCGCAGGTACATGCGATTGTTGGCGGAGGGCACGAGGCCGTCCGCGAGCTCGGTCACCGCGTCCGCCGCGATGGCGTCCTCCGCGAGCAGCACGGAGGCGCCGCCGGTGGCGGTGTCGCCGGTGTCGTCCGTGGCGGTGACCGTGTAGCGGAGCGTGGCGCGGCCGCGCAGATCGGCGGGCACGATGCCCCCCGTGACGAGGGGCGCGACCTCGAAGCGGAAGGCGCCCTTCGCGTCCGTGGTGAGGGTGCGCTCCTCCATCCACGCCCGCGGCGGCGGCCACGCTCCGTCGGTACGCACGGTGACACGGAGGGCCGCGTTCGCGACGGGCGCGCCGGAGGTGTAGCGCACCACGCCCTCGACGACGGGGCTGTCCCCGATGCGCCACGCGGCGCGCGGGCTCTTGCCCTCGACCGTGAAGCGCGGGAGCTGGAAGGGCTTCACGTCCACCGCGACGCGGTCGGACGCGGGGCCGGTCTCGAAGGCCACCGCCCACTCGCCGCTCGTGGCGTCGGACGCGAGGGGGAAGGACGCCGAGGCCACCCCGAAGAGGCCGGTCATCCCCTTCTCTTCGAGGAGGAGCTCGCCGGAGGGGTCCCACACCTTCCACACGCCGGGCCGCGCCTCGAGGGGCACGAGGTCGGCGGCGCCGAGGACCACGGCGCGGAACTTGATCTCCTGGCCGGGCTTGTAGAGCGGCGCGTCGGTCAGGACGTGCGCGAGCGCCGGCTGGTAGAGCGGCAGCGGCGCGTCGACCGTGGCGTCCCCCGCGGGGCTCGTCACCCTGACGCGGAGCAGGTAGTCGCCGTCGGGACCGGGGGGCAGCTTGACCAGCGCGGACTTCCGGGTGCCCCAGATCTTCTCCCAGCCGTCGCCGAACCACGCGTCGTCGATCGGCGCGAGCGCGGTCTCGGTGCCGTTCGGCGCGACGAGCGAGAGCGTGGGGGAGAAGCGCCGCACGCGCGTCGTGCTGACCCCGCCCCAGGCGTCGACGTAGTGGGCGTCGAGCCCGACGTTGACCACGCCGACGTCGGCGCGGCCGAGGCCGTCGGCGTCTACGAAGGCGACGGGGCGCAGGTCTCCGGAGGGGCACTGGTCCAGGAGCACGGCGTCCCCGATCCACGAGGACCAGCACGGACCGACGAGCCCCATGCAGCCGAGCACGGAGCCCCCGGCCAGGACACTCACGGCCAGCAAACCCTTCTTCCACCTTCGCATGCGCACGCCTCCGTTCCGGTCGGCGCGAGTCTAACGGACGCGGAGGGCGTACCTTACGGGGGGGCCGACACTCAGGACGCCGTGGGGACCGGGGCCGCGAACAGCTTGCCGATGACCGCGGAGTCCCCCTGGAGGGCGGTGCGCTGCATGTAGAAGAGCAGGCCGCGCTCGCCGCCGAGCTCCTCGCCGCCGCCCGCGCGCCCGGGGCCGCCGTGCACGAGGGCCGGGAGCACCATGCCGGGCGCGGTCGCCTGGTCCGCGACCTTGGACGAGAGGAGCAGGAGCCGGCCGAGCGAGGGCGCGGCGCCGAGCACGAAGGTCTCGACCCAGGCGCGATCGTCGGAGTAGGCGCTCGTGACGAGGCTGCCCTGGCCGAGCGCGACGAGCTCGGCCGCGACGGACGCAGTGCCGTCGTACGGGAGGAGGGTCACGACGGGGCCGAAGACCTCGAGGTCGTGCACGGGGCCGGCGTCGGTGGCGCTCGCGGCGCGCAGGACGGTGGGCGCGACGTAGAAGCCCTTGCCCTCGGGGGCGCCGCGGCCGTCGAGGCGCTCGGCCCCGCCGGTGACGATGGTGGCGTGCGCGGCGAGGGCGCGGATGCCGGCGAGCGCGTCCCGGAGCTGGGACGCGGTGCTGACCGGGCCCATCGTGACGCCGTCCTGCAGGGGGTTGCCGACGACGACGTTGGCCAGGGCGTCCACCAGGGCTTCCTGCAGGGCGTCCGCGTGGGCCGCGGGCACGAACACGCGGCGGACGGCGGTGCACTTCTGCCCGGTCTTCTGCGTCATGTCGGTGACGATGTTGCGGACGAGCGTGTTCCAGAGGTCGGAGCCGGGCTCGACGTCCGGGCCGGCGACGGCGGCGTTGAGCGAGTCGGCCTCGACCGTGACGCGCACCGACTTCTCCGCGAAGCCGGCGGTGCCGCGGAGCATGGCGCCCGTGGCGTTGCTGCCGGTGAAGGCGAGGTGATCCTGGGGCCCGAGGCGGGAGAGGAGGTCACCGGTGGAGCCGACGACGAGCTGGAAGCTGCCCGCGGGCATGCGGCCAGACTCGACGAGCACCTGGGTCATGCGCCAGGTCACCAGCGCGGTGGCGGTGGCGGGCTTGGTGATGATCGGGATGCCGGCGAGCAGGGCGACGGCGGCCTTCTCGAAGGTGCCCCAGGCGGGGAAGTTGAAGGCGTTGATGTGGACGGCCACGCCAGTGCGCGGCACCCACACGTGCTGCCCGACGAAGCGGGGCGAGCGGGTGAGCGGGAACATGTCGCCGTCGGTGAGGAAGCGGCGGTCCCCCACGCGCTTGGCGAGGGCCTCGCCGAAGGTGGCGTAGGCGGCGAGGGTGCCGATCGCGCCGTCGACGTCGAATTTTGCGTCGCCCCGGGTGTTGCCCCCGTTCTTCTGTGCGAGATCGAGGAGCTCCTCCCGATGGGCGTGGAGGATCTTGGCCATGTCCTTCAGGAGCGCGGCCCGGTCGGCAAAGGAGAGGGCGCGCAACGCCGGGCCTCCGACGTTCCGCGCGTGCTCGAGGGCGGCCGCGAAGTCGGCTCCTTCGCTCGAAGCCTCGGCGATCACCTCCTCCGTGGAGGGGTCGACCAGCGGGACATGACGACCCGACCCTGCGAACCAGCTGCCGGCGAGGTAAGACGTGAGGCGAATCATGGTGGGCTCCAGGAAGCGGGCAGGGCATCTAACCTGCCGGCCGCCTTCCGGATGGATGAGAATCCGCCCGGGCCCTTCATCTTCCATTCTTCGAACCGTGCTTATTCCCGGGAGCGGGAGGTCGTCGTGGCAAAGTCAGGAACTACATTCGCGAAACGTCAAAAAGAGATGGCTCAGCAGGAACGCGCGCGCGACAAGGTCGCCAAGCGGGTCGAGCGGGGCGCCACCAAGGAGAAGCGGGAAGTCGGCCCTGACGGGGAAGATCCGGACATCGCGGGGATCATCCCCGGTCCGCAGCCCATCCCCGACGAGGACTACTAGCCCTACGGCGGTCACCACCGCCGGGTGGGCGCTCGCGGGGGCACCTGCCCCTGCGAGCCCCTCGCTGAACTACACCTTCTCGGGCACCTTGCCGCGCTGGCCCTGCTGCCCCGCCTCGGGCTGCGAGCCTGAGCCTTGCTCACCGTAGGAGGGCTGAGCGCCCTGGGCGTACCCGGGCTGGCCCGCCTGCTGGTTGTACTGGCCCGCCGGCTGCTGGTTGTACTGCCCCTCGATCGCCCGCTGCGGCTGCGCGGCACCGAGCTGCACCCGCCGCGGCTGCGCCTCCGCGCGCTTGCCGAGCTGGATCTGGAGCACGCCGTTCGCGAGGTTCGCGTTCACGTTGTTCGTGTCGCAGCCCTCGGGCAGGATGAACGTGCGGGTGAAGTTCCCGTACGACCGCTCGGCGGTGTACCAGGTGTCGCCCCGGTTCTCCTGCTCGAACTCGCGCTTCCCGTTGATGCGCAGCCGGTTCCCGACCACGGTGACCTCGATGTCCTCCTCCTTCACGCCCGGCACGTCCGCGGTGAAGACGAGGCCATCCTGCGTCTCGCGGACCTCGAAGTCCGGCGCGAACTGCTGCAGGCGCCCCATCTCCATGAAGGCGATGGGGTCGATGTCGAAGGTCGGATCCCGGAAGAGGTCCTGCATCCTGCGCATCGACTCCCGCACCATGCGGAACGGGTCCGCCTCCGCGATCATCCCACCACCGCCACCCTGGCCACGTCGCACGGTCAAGTTCGCCATTGGAACCTCCTTGGCACACCGAAGGTAGGCAAGGTGCGGGCTCGATCAACCTGAGGCCCGACCGCGGCGGCGCCACGCGCGCCCCCCGAGCGTCAGACCTCGATGCGCCAGAGCGACACGAGAAAGCTCTCGAGGTCCCAGCCGCGGGGGCGCATCTGCTCGATGGCGTCGACCTCGGAGAGGCGCTCCATGCGGGCGCCGGCCCAGAGCGCGCGGACCTCCTCCTCGGGGACGCTGTGCGGCGGGCCGGCCTTCCGCGCCTGGTCGTACGCGAAGGTCTCGAGGAGGACGACGGCGCCGGGGGGGAGCAGGGCCCGCAGGACGGCGACGTAGCGGGCGCGCCGCTCGGGATCGAGCGCGACGAGCGCGGCGCGGTCCCACACGCGGTCGATGGCGCCGGCGAGCGCGGGGGTGAGCGCGAGCACGTCCCCCTGGAGGATCGTGAGCCCCGGACTCTCCCACGCGCGGTAGGGCCCGCGCTCCGCGATCGTGGGCGTGCGCCCATCACGCTCGTGCAACGCGACGATGGCCTTCTCCGCGAGCTCGACGCCCACTACCTCGTGGCCCTGCGCGGTCATCCACGCGAGGTCGACCGTCTTGCCGCAGAGCGGCACGAGCACGCGGTGCGCGCCCCCCGCGAGGAAGGCGGCGCTGTGCTCCGCGAGGCCCGGATGCACGGCCTCCGCGTGGAAGGCCGTCCGACCCTCGTCCCACGCCGTGAGCCAGAACTTCGGATCCATCAGCCCTCCGGGCCCAGCTGGGCCACCCAGGTCATCCCGAGGCGCCGCGACAGCCACGCCTCCCAGTCCGTCGGCATCGGGCCCGCGCCCCGGTGGAGGAGCTCCAGCCGCGCCGTGTTCACCGACTCACCGGGCCCGATCTGGAGGCGCACGAGCGCGTCCTCGAGGCCCGGCAACACGAGGGCCACGGCGCGCGGCGCGTCGGCGAGCACGACTCGGGCCTCGTACGTGGCGGCGCCGATCCGCACCGGGATCGCCGCCCCGACCGCGCCGCTCGCCAGCCCGCCCGGCCCCGTGAGCCGACTCCACGCGTCGGTGTACGCGAGCGCGACCGGCGCGTCGACGCGCAGCCAGCGCACGTCCCCGTCGCGCTCCGCGGCCCACCCGAGCGCGGCGAGCGCGAGGGCCCACCCGGCGACGAGGTCGGGCTCGGCGGCGGCGTCGACGCCCTCGGCCTCGACGGTCACGGCGCGCGCCACGAGGTCGAACCGCACCCGGAGCGCGTCTCCCTCCCAGACCACGGCGCCGCCGCTGTCCCCGCGCACAGCCATCGCCTCGCCGTCGATGCCGGGCGCGAGCCGCGCGCCGACGAACCCGGCGCCCGGGTCCCACCACCGCCGTAGCCCTGCCGGGCTGGTGAGGAGCGGCACGAGCACGGCGGCGGGGACGACGGGGAGCGGGAGGCGGAGCATGGCGGGGAGCCTATCCGGGCGGGGGGGCGTAGCGGGGGGGCGGCAGCCCCCCTGCCCCAAGCAGATCCACCCCCAAAGCACGAAGGGCGCCCCCCTGCGGGAGCGCCCCCCTGCCCTACCGCGCGGTCACAGCGAGCGGAGGTACGCCTCGAGGTCACCCAGCTCGGCGTCGGAGAGCATGGAGGTGTCCCCCATCTCGCCGGAGCGCGAGGACTTCAGGACCTGCTCGAGCGACGCGAGCGAGCCGTCGTGGAGGTATGGCGCGGTGGCGGCGACGCCCACGAGGGTCGGCGTGTTGACGGCTGCGAGGCCGAACATCTCGTAGGAGGCGTTGTCGGTCAGGCGCTCGCCGCTGTGGCAGGTCGCGCAGGCCACGTCGGCGCGCTCGAAGATCGCCTTGCCGCGGAGCACCTCGGCGCTGGTCGAGCCCTTCTCGGGGAGGTCGATCGCGCGGTTGGACTCGATGTACGCCGCGACCTGGGCGGCCTCGGCGTAGGAGAGGCCGTCGCCGCCCATGCGCCCGGAGCTGGTGATCTGGGCCTCGTCGGAGACGGTGCCGACCTCGTCGGTCCAGGTGAAGGGCGCGGTGACGCTGACCGCGCCGCGGAGGGACGGGGTCTGGCGCACGCCGTCCTCGAAGGTCCAGGTCAGACCGTCGTTGCTGCCCTGGAGGTGGCAGGTCGAGCAGGAGACGCCCGCGCCGTCCGCCGCCATCTGGGAGGAGGTGGCGGAGAAGAACAGCCGGCGTCCGGCCTCGATGTCCGGGTCGAGCGTGCGCTCGGCGATCTCGACGACGGAGGCGCCGCGGAAGGTCTGCGGGTTGACGAAGCCGACCGCGAGCTGGTCCGCGATGAGGGACTTCGCCTTGCCGCCGGTGAGCGCGCCGATGCCGTGGTCGAGGAAGGTGTCGACGTACGCGTCGTTTTTGCCCAGGAAGGCGACGCCGCGCGGGCCGGCGCCCGTGCCGATGAGGACGAGCGGGCTGGAGGAGAAGCCGGCGGCGTCCGCCGAGATGCTGGACCCGCCGGTGTCGAAGCGGGCGAGGTCCTCCATCGAGCCGTCGGTGGCGTCCTCCGGGTAGACCGGGGTGGACGAGAGCACCACGACGGTCTCCGAGGCCTCCATCGACGCGTAGATCAGCGCGCCGTCGGGCGAGTAGGTCACGCTCGAGAGGTAGCTGCGGACGGAGGAGAGGCCCTCGTCCTCCTCGCCGAGCTGGGCGGAGCCGGCCACGAGCACGGTGGCGGCGTCCGCCGGGGAGGCGTTGCCGCCGTTGTCGGTCGGGACGATGATGACGGAGGGGTTGAAGCGGCTGACGCCCACGCCCACCGAGCCGTAGCCGTCGGACTGGGTCTCGACCTCGCCGGGCTCGCTGACGGGGTTGTTGTTGTCGATGTACATCGCGGGGATGGCGACGGACGAGCCGTCGGGGGCGACGTAGAGGTCACCCGTGACGCGGCGGGTGAAGCGCTGCGAGCCGTCGTCCCCGGCGCCGTAGATGGCGGGGAGGTCGAGCTCGGTGACGGCGCCGCCGTCCTTCAGGTCGATGGAGGCGATGCCGCCGCCCATCGCGGAGCCGACGTACACGGCGTCCCCGCTGGGGTGCAACGCGAGCCAGGTGGGCTGACCACCGACGGACCAGGAGCGGAGCACGGAGAGCGAGGCGACGTCGACCTCGACCACGGTGTCCTGCGCGGAGAGCGCGACGTAGAGCCGGGTGCCGTCCTCGCGGGCGACGATGCCGACGGGCTCGGCGCCCACCTCGAAGGTGGTCACGAGGGAGAGGGTGCCGCCGTTGTCCTCGAGGACGGCCACCGAGCGGCTGCCGCGGAGGGTGGCGAACACGCGGTCACCGGCGCGCGCCAGGCGAACCGGCTCGACGCCGACCTCGACCGAGGAGAGGTCACCCGTGGCGGGGGAGTAGCGGACGACCTTTCCGCCATCCGTGTCGACCGAGTAGAGCGCGTCGTGATCCGCGTTCGAGATCAGCGACTGGCTCCCGGAAGGGAAGGTCCCGTCGTGAAGCGCGGCCGTGCACGCGCAGAGGAGGGTCGGGAGAAGGATGGAGAGCCGATTCATGTCCTACCTCGTGGCACCATTCTGCCATGCAAGGAATGGTCCCGCTCCGGATAATGTACACCAATGGGCTTCTTCCTCCTCTCCAACGCGTTCGCCGCCGATCCCGATCCGTCGGGGCACGACATCCCTGTCACGGCCGCCCCCGCCCCGGTGGCGCGCGCGGCGGATCCCGCCCCGCCCGCCGCTGATCCCGCGCCCACGGGCAGCGATCCCGCGACCTTCGCCCTCGACCCCGCCGCGCGCCGGGAGCAGGCCGCGAACCTCTACGTAAAGGGGTTGGACGCCTGGAAGTCCGGAAAGCACAGCCGCGCGTGGCGCCTCGCCTCCGAGGCCCTCGCGCTCGACCCCGACCTGACGCCCGCGCGCCTGCTCGCCGGGTATGCACTCCTGCGCTTACGACGCGGCGAGGAGGGCGTGACCACCCTCGGGGGCCTCGAGCTCGAGCCCGGGATCTCTCCCCTCCCCCCCGCCACCCTCCGCTCCGCGCGCCGCATCCTGCGCCGCCACGCCCTGCCCTACCGGCGCGACCAGTGGTGGGTGGCCGTCGGCAACATCACGTTCATCGAGCGCCTCGGTGACACCGGCGGCGTGCTCAACGGCTACTCGTTCAGCGGACAGGCGCCGATCGTGGAGAACCTCGCGGTGCGAGTGGACGCGGTGAGCCCCTGGGGTGGCACCGCCGACGCCCTGGACGTGCGCGGCGCGCGCTTCGACGTGATGGCCGTCGCCGAGGAGCGCATCGACAAGGGCCTCTGGCACGTGGACCTCGCAGCCGGCCCCGCCTTCTGGGCGGCGACCGGTCGCTACTGGGCGGACGGCTGGCAGCCCTACATCGGCGTACGCGCCGCCCTCGGCGTGGACGTGCGCCTCGGCGCCGCCATGGGCCTCCGCTACGAGATGGGCGCGAGCGCCTACCCGACCGCCGCGGAGGACCTCTCCTGGTACGCCGAGCCGCTCGACATCCGCGTCGCGCTCCAGGTGTGGTTCGGCAAGTAGGGGTCGCGCGGGGGGCGGGGGTTCGAATGGCGTAAGTGCGGCGAGCGGCGCGCTGATCGTGGCGGCGCCGATTGCCGCGGCGGGCCCTCCACGGCACATTGCGCCATGGCTACCCGCTACCCCTGCAAAGACCCCGTCTCTCCCTCCACCTCCTCGGAATCCGGCGGCGCCGACGCGCCCGAGGGCCGGCGCACCGTCCACGTCAAGCGCGTGGACGAGGTCGAGACCCTCGACGAGCTCTTCACCTGGTGCCTCCCCGCCTTCGGCGGCGCGCTGCTCCGGCGGATCTACAAGATCCTCGACGAGGCCGTCGGCGCCGGCTGCCCGATCACCCTCGCCATCGCGGGCCCCGCGACCGTCTCCGGCGCGCACCACACCTGGCTCAACCCCCTGCTGGAGACCGGCTGGATCGCCTACATCAGCACGACCGACGCGGTCTGCTATCACGACGGCCACCGCAGCCTCGACGGCTTCAAGGACCCCATCCACGAGGTCCCCATCTTCGGTGACGACGGCGCCCTCCGCGACGAGAAGACCATCCGCGTGACGGACATGGCCTTCGACGAGGACGTGCTCCTCCACCAGGACAAGCTCCTCTCCGCCGCGCTCCGCCGCCCGGAGTTCCAGAAGAAGATGACCGGCACCGAGCTGCGCTACATGCTCGGCGCGGTCTACGCGGAGCAGGAGAAGAAGAACGGCATCCAGGAGGGCCTCCTCGCCTGCGCGAACCGGCTCGCCATCCCCATCTTCGTGGGCGCCCCGGGTGACGGCAGCGTCTTCCTCAACTCGATGAAGCTCTGGGCCATGGCCAAGGCCGGCCTCATCCCCGAGTACAAGCTCGATCTCGACCTCCACGCCGAGGTCTTCGAGGCCTGCGCCTACCACTGGTGGGGCCTGTTCGAGGACCCCGTCGGCGCCCTCGCCACCCTCGTGCTCGGCGGCGGCGTCCCGAAGAACTACAACCTCCAGCCCGAGCCCGCGCTCGGCCAGGTCCTCGGCCTGCCCGACGTGAAGGGCTACACCTTCGACGTGCAGATCGTCAGCTCCCCGGTCACGGATGGCTCCCTTTCTTCCTGCCCTCCCGCCGAGGCCGTCACCTGGGGCAAGGTCGACCGCGACACCTACATCCAGACCACCGAGAGCATGCAGGGCGACTACTCCATGCTCATGCCCTTCCTGGTGAAGGCGCTCCTCGACAACCGCGCGCGCTACGCCCGCTGGGCCGAGAAGATGGGCGAGGAGGCCCTCTTCGAGAAGCACCCGAAGGCCCGCGGCTACCTCCGCCCGCGCGACGGGTACCGCCTCTTCGAGGACCGCGAGCGTCTCACGGACGCCCTCCTCGAGCAGGTGCGCGACAACAAGGAGTGGCTGCTCGACAGCCTGCAATATCCCCTGGCGAAGCAGGCGTAGATCGTCTGGGCGTGCCCCGGCGCCGCGGCGGCGCCGGGTCGGCCTGTCGAGTAGGGACCCCCGGTCGCCCAGGGGCCCCTCTCACAGAACCGTACTTGTGCTGTTCACATACGGCTCTTCGGGACGCTGCGTTTCGCGGGTGCTTCCCGCAGCGCCGGTCGGTTCACGACCTCCACCATCCTGAGAACAGCGAGAGCTGTCCTACCAGGGCCTCGATGACCGGGGGCGGCTTGACGAGCGTGTGCAGCCCGGACCACGCGCCCCGCAAG